>DAOSXX010000025.1:0-33899 GCA_035380685.1 Methanothrix sp.
CCTTCCCGGAGAGCTCCTGGAGGGTCCCCTGGGTTCACTCCCTCTTCGAGAACGCGGCGGCCGTCGCCTCTGGGGTGGAGGTCGCCCTCAAGAGGTTCGGAAAGACCGATACGAACGTCCTGGTCATCGGCGGGGACGGGTCCACCTTCGATATAGGGATCGGGGCGATATCGGGGATGTTCGACAGGGGTCATCGGATCACCTACGTCTGCTACGACAACGAGGCCTACATGAACACCGGGGTCCAGAGGAGCGGGTCGACCCCCTTCTGTGCCAAGACGACCACTACCCCGACGGGAAAATTGAGCCTTGGAAACCCGAGGCCGAAAAAGGACATGCCGGCCATCGCCGTCGCCCACAGGGTGCCTTACGTCGCCACGGCCTCCATCGCCTACCCCGCCGACCTCCGGCGGAAGGTGAAGAGGTCTCTAGAGGCCGACGGGCCCGCTTACATCCAGATCAACGCCCCCTGCATCACCGGCTGGAGTTTCGAGGCCGGAGACACCATCGAGCAGGCGAGGCTCGTCGTCGAGACCTGCCTTTGGCCTTTATACGAGTACGTTGACGGCGTTCTCACAGACGTCAAGAAGGTCCGGAGGAAGAAGCCCGTGACGGACTACCTCAAGACCCAGGGGAGGTACAAGCACCTCTTCAAGGCCGAGGGGGGAGCTGAAGTTCTGGCCCAGATCCAGGCCATGGCGGACGCCAACGCCGAGAAGTTCGGCCTTCTCGACTGAAGGGGCCTATAGCCCCTTCGGTCTCAAACCTTTTTTGGAGATAGAATATGTACGTTGGAAGGATCGTGATCATAGGCAGGACAAAAGGCCGCTCCTGGGTGGGGTATCGGGTATCGTCCCGCTCTTTTCCAAACCGCCGGGCCCAGATCAGAGGGGAGACGGTCCTCGTATCGCCGAGGGACCCGAAAGACCTGGAAAAAAACCCCTACATCGCCTACAACTGCATCCGCCTGGCGGGGAAGGCGGCGGTCGTCGCCAACGGGACCCAGGCCGATATGATTGCAGAAAAGATCAGTGACGGGACCAGGCCCCTCGACGCCATCGCCCTCAGCCTGACGGCCTACGGCTACGAGAGGGACGAGCTGGACACCCCTCGGATCGCTGGCGTCGTGATGGGAGACCGGGGGTGGCTTGGGATCGCGAAGAAAGGGGAGATCAGAACGAAGGAGTTCGACCTATCCGAAGACTCCGCGTTCCTGGTCGCCACCTACGAGAAGGCGGAGTTTGAGGCCGTTAACGTCGCCGGAGACGACGCCGGGGATGTGGCGAAGGCCGCCTTCGACCTGGACCTGGAGCTTCCCGTCTGCTCGGCGGCGGCCTTCGAAGACGACGATGGCTTCGAATTCGCGGTCTACAACCCGGAGATTGATTGAATCTATAATATTATGAAATTTAAACCGATCTGATTTTGAGGAGTGGACGGGATGGAGATAAACGGCGTAGAGATTGAGGAGACCTTTGCGGAGGGCTTTCCGATAAAGGTGGCCAGGGTCCTGATAACGGCGATCACCGAGAGGTGGGCGATGGAGGCGGCCCGGGAGGCCACCGGATTTGGGACCTCTGTGATAATGTGCCCGGCGGAGGCCGGGATCGAGCGGATTGCGAAGAGAGACGAGACCCCGGACGGGAGGCCCGGCGTCTACATCCAGATCTGCAACATGGGATTCAAGAACCTGGAGAACTCGCTCCTTTCGCGGATCGGGCAGTGCGTCCTCACAGCCCCCACGACAGCGGTCTTCAACGGCCTTCCCGACGCGGAGAAGCAGTTTGATACGGGGGCAAAGCTGAAGTTCTTCGGAGATGGCTTCCAGAAGGAGATGGCCTACTGCGAGCGCGGGGTCTGCAGCATCCCCGTCATGTCCGGCGACTTCATCGTCGAGGAGAAGATCGGGGCCGTCGACGGGATCGCCGGCGGAAACTTCTACATCATGGCCGAAAACCAGGCGTCCGCCCTCATGGCCGCCGAGGCGGCCGTCGACGCCATTCGAGAACAGGAGGGGACGATCACCCCCTTCCCAGGCGGCGTCGTCGCCAGCGGCTCGAAGGTGGGAAGCCGCTACAAGTTCCTGAAGGCATCGACGAACGAGAGGTTCTGCCCGACCCTCAAAGACGAGGGGGTCTGCATCCTGCCCCAGGAGATCAGGGCATCCTACGAGGTCGTGATCAACGGCATCAGCCGGGAGGCGATCGAAAAGTCGATGCGGGCGGGGATCCTGGCCGCCTGCAAGGTCCCCGGCGTCGTCAAGATCTCGGCCGGGAACTTCGAGGGGAAGCTCGGGCCGCACCTCTTCAAGCTGCACGAGATCCTGGGGTAGGCGAAGCCCCGGGACCAAATCTATTTTATCAGATCTATATCACTCCGAAGGCGTTTTTTGAT
Source organism: Methanothrix sp. (assembly GCA_035380685.1). GTDB lineage: Archaea > Halobacteriota > Methanosarcinia > Methanotrichales > Methanotrichaceae > Methanocrinis. The sequence continues at coordinate 2,395 of DAOSXX010000025.1, forward strand.
CCATCAGCATTCTGGCGACGGTCTTCCTCAAAGGTGGCAGATCCTCCAGCAAAGAACGCCAGACGATCTCCAAATCTACATCGAAATAGCCGTGGATGAGCTTATCCCGGGTCCCGGCCGCATCCCTCCAGGGGATTTCAGGATACATGCTCTTGAGGGAATCGGGCACCTTTTTTGATGCCTCACCGATTATTTCGAGGACCTGTAGAGCTGCCAAGACCTTCACTTCGTCATTGCGAACTCGTCGAAATCCAAGCCCTCCGCCATCCTCTCCCCGACCTCTGCGTAACGGGCGATATCTCGGAGATAATCCCTGAAGTCCCTTCTGGCCCTCAAACAGCCACCACTTCCTTTAGGATAGCCTCTCCGATTCCGGGTTTGAGAGTCTTTTTCATAACCAGGTCCACCTTGACTCCCAGCTTATCCCCCAGCTCTCGTTCGAGCCGGATGAACTCCCAGAGGGTGGGCGGATCTTCGAACTCCACCAGAATGTCGAGGTCGCTTTCTTCGTCCGCTTCACCCCTGACATAAGAGCCGAAGACGCCAAGATGCTTCACTCCGTAGCGCAAAGCAAGATCGGGCATAATCTCCCTCAGTGCCCGGACGATCTCGTCGAGAGAGGGGCGATCTGAATGCATCGTTGTGGGATCCTCGGTCATGGCATCGCCTTCGGGCCGTTCGTGACCGAAAATGAGCCCAAGGGATATATCTCTTTTGAAAAGGTTAAAATCAGCTGAAGGTCGTGGACCGATTGAAAGGGCTGTCGGCTCCTGTGCCGATTTGGCCCAGCTCTTCGGCGTTTTCGAGGTAAAGCTCCACGGCCTCTTTCAGGTTTTCGAGGGCCTCCTCTGGTGTCTCTCCGAAGCTTGCGACCTCCGGCTCGGTACATCGCGAGACGTATGAGCCCTCCTCTTCCCAGATCGTGGCGGTGAGTTTTTTGCGGGACATTTTTCGATCCATCGTCTCATCTCTGGTTAAAGCTCATCATCGCTTATAATTGCTGATTTGTCGCCTCACCCTTCCCGAGATCCACCCCAGAATACCATTAAATAATAGGGATAGTAATAAACGCCCTCAAGAGAATTCTCAAAAAACGTTTGGGGCGATATGATGAGTTATAAATCTATCATGCAGACGTTTCTCATCCTCTTCATCCTCGCCGTCTCCCTCCAGCCGTCCGGCTCCCAGAGCGAGATGGCGGATGATGACCTCGAGATTATCGAGATCATCGAGCCCTCGTGGCTCCTGGTGACGACGATCTCTCCATCTTACTCCAGCGATCTCGTCGCCGATTTCAAGGCCCTCACTGGCTCCCAGGAGTTTCCCGACCACCTGATGGCTGAGGATGCCGAGAAGGCCGAGGGGGACTTCGACGTCAGCCTCTACTTCACCGTTCTGGACCGGCTCAGCATGACGGGGGGGCGGGTCCTCGACTACGTCTACGATTACGCCGGGATCGGGGGCGCCCCGGTCCTCTACGCGAGAAAGGCCGTCGCGCCACCTTACAGGAATTACTCCGAGTACATCGCCGCCGACTCCGCGGTGAAGCCCGAGGTGAGGGAGGACTACTACCTCCGATACATCGAAACCGACGGGACGCCGGAGGGGTTCTTCCAGCTCGCCCTCCTCCTGATCCAGGGGGAGCAGTTCTACCAGTTCTGGCACGCGGCCTACAACGACGATGCGATCGTCTCGGATCTGGAGGACGCCCGGGCGAGCCTGGGCGGCGGCTTGTTCGGCGCAGACGAACCGACGGTCGAAGCGCTTCTGGCGGATCTCGGGAAGTTCGACCTCGCTCCCGTCGTCTCCATGAGCGGAGATCTGGTGAAGGTCGAGGTCGTCATTTTCACCGACTGGGGCGGCTTTGTCAGGAGGTCCATCGTCATGGAGAAGGAGTTACCCCACCTGATCCTCGAGGAGAGGTCAGAGGTCCTCGTCCCCTACGACTGCGGGATCATGTTCTGAGAATCTGAGAAGAGCGGGGGGGGAAGGTAGGCGCCGCCGCCGTCGGCATCGCATCCAGAGCGCCGGGAGCGTTGAGGGGGCGGGTTCGTACCCCCCATTTTCACTCCTTTCGATAAAGGGCCCCGCTCCGCTCGATCTTTTTCTGGACCTTCGCCCAATCCTTCGTCGAAAGGAAGCTCTCCTCCATGTACCCGACCACCTTCTCGAACTTCTTCATAGGGAAGGCCATGGTCAGGACGTCGAGAGGGACGCAGGGGCGGGCCGACGGATCGAACATCCCCAGGACGACTTTCGGCTCGTCCTTCGACCCGTCCTTCTGCTTCTGCTCTTCGAGCATCGGATAGAGGATGATGGAGCTGCATCCTGCGCCCATGGGGCAGATGACGCCGTTCGGATCGCTCTGGTCGAAGTTGGCGAGGGTGAAGAGGCCGGAGAGGACCTCGGGACGGGCGAAGAAGATCACCACCTCGGGATCGTCCGTCTCCGAAAGCTTGTCCCACCTCGTGAAGTGCATATTCATTCCGTCTGAAGAGATCTCGGGGATCATCTTCTCCCAGGCGTCGACGATCTCCGGCGTCTGCTTGTACCGCTCCCCTTCGAGGACGCCGGGCTTGCCGTACGAGAGGAAGTACCGGAATTCGGGCGGACGCTCCGCGGAATATCCCGAATACATGAGCCCGCCCGGGCAGGTGATCGAATTTGCATCGAAGACGAGGGGCGTCCCCTTCCTGACCCGGTTGATCTGGCAGATGAGGCAGCTCCAGCCGCCGGGCGGCGGAACTTTCTGCACGTCGCTGGAATCTTTTCGGAACTCCAGGGTTATGGGAAGTTCCGCCCCCGGGAAGTACTTCTGCCATAATGCAGTGTGAACCGATCGCGGAGTACTATATCCATAAATTTCTCGATTACAGTTTAGCTATAAGCAGTTTATCATTCATCTTAAATTGGATTTTAAGAGGAGAATATTTTGTGGGTCCCATACCAAAACCCTTAAATTTTAATAAATTCCCTGGATATTGAGGTTGTGATAAATAAGATGCAGCTCGTGATCAATACATACGGCTCATATTTGAGAAAGAGCGGGAACTGTTTTTTGGTAAAGAAGGATGACAAGAGCTTTGAGGTGGCGGCGAGCAAAATAAACAGCGTCTTGATCACAACGGCTGCATATATCACGACAGATGCCATCAAGATGGCGGTGGACAACAACATAGACATCGTTTTTCTCGACGCCCACGGGGACCCTTTCGGAAGAGTTTGGCATCCGAAGCTGGGGAGCACGACCCTGATCCGGAGAAGGCAGCTGGAGATCTATGACGGGTCAGAGGGGCTGAACCTGGCCAGGGAGTGGGGCATAAAGAAGTTTGACAATCAGATAGCTCTGCTGAGCCGATTGAGGAAGGCGAGGCCTGAGAAGAAAGACGATCTGGAGACCTACATCCAGGAGATTGAGCGCTCACGAGAGCAGATGAAAAGGCTTCGGGGCACAATAGAAGGAAGGCGTCAGGATATGCTAGGATTGGAGGGGATGGCGTCTAGGGCCTACTTCGGCGCCATCTCTTCGGTCATGCCTGAGCGATACAGGTTTTCTGGACGGAGCAGAAACCCCGCCAAAGACGAGTTCAACGCCATGCTAAACTACGGATACGGCGTTCTCTACTCGCTGGTGGAGAAGGGCTGCATCATTGCGGGCCTGGACCCTTACGTGGGGTTTCTGCATACCGACTCATACAACAAGAAGTCTCTCGTCTTCGACATCATCGAGATATTTCGGATCTACATCGATGAGGCCGTCGTCCACCTATTCACCCGGCGTATGATCAAAGACGAATTCTTCGAGCCGCTGGAGCAGGGGGTGGGCCTCTCCAAGGACGGCAAGGCGGCGCTGATCGAGTCGGTGAACGGCTCCCTGGATGTGCCGATCCTCTACCGGGGGCGGAACGTGAAGGCGAGGAACACCATCTCGATGGAGTGTCACAGGATCGCCAACTCTCTGATCCGGCCGGGCACTGAGCTGCCGGAGGATTTTGATATGGACGTCATGGAAGCTGAAGAAGAATAAGAAGAATAAAAAATCAAGTAAGATAAACCTAAAATAAACCCAAATCGAGGTTTCTGATGCTGGTTTGGACGATATACGATATAACCGACGATAAGATCCGGAGCCGGGTGGCGAAGATCTGCAAGAACTACGGCCTTTTCCGGGTCCAGAAGAGCGCATTTCTGGGGGATCTCAACCGGAACGAGTCAGACTCGCTGGCCCTTGAGTGCGAGGCGATCATCGAGGAGTCGGACTCGGTCTACGTCTTTCCAATGTGCGATGGCTGCTTCGAGAAGATCAAGCTGATCGGCGAGGGCTTCGATCGGGAGCTTGTGAGCGGGATGACCATCACCAAGATATTCTGAGGAGAGGATGGAGACAGAGGCCAAGGTCCAGATTTCGCCGCCCGAGGAGGAGAAGGAGGAGATCTTCATCACGGTCTCCGATGCCCTGGAGTACCTATTCTGTCCCCGGTTCATATTCTTCGAGCGGTGCCTGATGATACCTGAGCATCAGGAGAGGAGGTACAAGGTCTTGAAGGGGAGGGAGCTTCACGAGAGCCGCGAGAAGGTGAACCGGGATTACGTGAGAAAGAGGCTCAACTGCACGAGAAAAGAAATCTCGGTCTATCTTACGTCGCGAAGGCATCACTTCAAAGGAGAGGTGGATGAGGTTCTCTTCCTGGAGGACGGGACCGCTGCGCCGATGGACTACAAGTTCGCGGAGTGGAAGAAGACCGTTTACAGGACGCATAAGTACCAGGCGGCCCTTTATGGCCTTCTCATCATGGAGCACTACGGCGTCGATGTGAAGAGGGGCTTTGTGTGCTACACCAGGAGCAACCATCATGTGGAGGAGATCAACCTCGGGGATAAAGATTATAAGAGAGCGAGGCAAATGGTGCGCGAGATATTTATGATAATTCAAAGGGGATATTATCCCGATGGGACGAAGCAGAAGGCCAGGTGTGTGGACTGCACGTATAGAAATATGTGTGTTTGAAGAAGGTGATTTGAGTGATTGAGGCTGTAAACAGAATCGGGGAATATGTGCATAAGATGAACAAAACGGATGACGTTCGTCCTCTTATAGAAAATCCTAATTCAAATGGCAAATACAAGCATGTGTTAGTGATTGTACTAAAAGAAGAATCAGATGGTTACTCCTTTGATCGTGTAGAGCTAGAGGGGATGAAGGATTATATTAACTATTTATATATAGGCAAGAAGGGCAATTCTACAGATGCGACCCCTACTTGCAAAATAACCGAGATGGAGAAAACATTCAACAAGAAATTTCTTCGATGGTTTGACAAATACGAAGACTATTCAATATCTGAAAAAGAAAAGCATTCTTTAATGCTGATGGGAACAGCAATAAACGCAGAAAAAAATAAAATTTTATCATATCTTGTGGAAAAGTACTCACACAGAAATCCAGGAGAAAATGGTATCATCACACTCGGAATCGAACAGGACGGAAACATGAGCTATCTTAATAACTGTCCGACTTTCAGAAATATTCTGCTTAATGATAATGAAAAATTCTATAAGAGATACGGTGCGGAATCCTTGGGACGAAATGCCACTTGTTCCATATGTAAAAGAGTGAAGGATGAAGTTTATGGTTTTGCGATTCCGTGGACCTTCCATACTTTTGATAAACCAGGATTTATCGCAGGGGGATTTAACGTAACCGAGTCCTGGAAAGATACACCAATTTGTAGCGAATGTGCCACTAACTTGGAGATGGGCAAGAAATACATTGAGGAGAGACTCGACTTTAGCTTTTATGGCTTCAGATATTTGCTAGTGCCGAAGCTGGCGTTAGGGGGAGATTTTCAGGATGTTTTACACATCTTAGGCGGAAAGGATCAAAAGAGAAAGCAGAACTTATCTGGCGAAGTAAGGAAGAGCATAACGTCGGATGAAGAAGAGATTTTTGATATAGTCCAGGACATGAAGGATTTCATCAGCAACAGCCTAGTATTTTATAAAAAAGATCAGTCGTCTTACAGGATTCTCCTTCTAATCGAGGGGATTCTGCCATCTCGATTGAAAGCTCTGTTCGATGCTAAAGAGGATGTCGATAAAAGATTCGAGACCTACAGCAATCTTCTCTTGAGCGAGGCTCAGCGTGAAAAGATTCACCTCGAATTTAATTTCGGAGTGGTGAGGAGATTTTTCCCTCAAGAGTCGAAGAATAGGACCTTCGACAAGATCTTCCTGGAGATTGTGAACAAGACATTTGTCGGAGATCCAATTGATTACTATCTGATTATAACGTTCATAATGAGAAAGATTCGAGATGAGTTCATCAATGGCCGCCAAACCAAGCTTCTAACATTGAACGGCTTTCTGCTATTGCATTATCTAGAGAAACTTAATCTTTTCAGAAATTACAAGGAGGCTACGGGAGATATGGATGAAATGGGTAAACTGAAATCTATCGCAAATCTCGAAGGTCTTACTATGGAGCAAAAGGTAGAGAGAATCTTCGACGCAAATAAATCGTTCTTTACAAGCGATGCCAAGAAAGCGACATTCTTGGAAGGTGTACTCTCCCAAAAGCTTCTCAATATCCAGTGGCGGGACAAAAAGGCTACGCCATTCCGCACAAAGCTCCATGGCTTGAAGATGAACGAGGCCCTCATCAAGAGGCTTCTTCCGGAGATTCAAAATAAGCTTGAAGAATACGGAAAGAATTACTATCGAGATCTGGAATCAATTATCGCTCAACACTTCATTTTAGCTGGAATCGACTGGAAAGAGACTGATGATGAGCTTAGCTTCTACTTTGTTCTTGGTATGGATATGCAGAAGCTATTCAAGAATGAGAAAGAAGACGAAGAACAGATAGGGGAGGTGGAATAGAGATGAGTGAAGAAGTAAAGAATCGATCCGAGATTCTCTTCATTTACGATATCCGAGACGGAAATCCTAACGGCGACCCCCTGGATGAGAACAAGCCCAGGATAGATGAAGAGGCAGGAGTCAATATTGTAACTGATGTGAGATTGAAAAGGACGATAAGAGATTACCTGCACGATTTCAAAGACCAAGAGATCTTCGTAAGGGAAGTAATTTATGACGAAGAGGGTCATGTTCAGGATGGAAAGATGAGGGCCGCTAATTTTGGTAACGATGCCAAGAAAATTCTCAACGATTGCATCGATATCCGCCTCTTTGGCGGAGTGATTCCTCTCAAGGAGGACTCCATAACGTATACGGGTCCGGTTCAGTTCAAGATGGGCAGATCGCTTCATAGAGTAACCATGAAGCATATCAAAGGAACGGGAGCCTTCGCTTCAAAAGAGGGCTCGAAGAAGGAAACATTCCGCGAAGAGGATATACTGCCGTATTCGTTGATCCTCTTTTACGGAATCGTTAATGAAAATGCTGCCAAGCATACCCACCTTACGGAAGACGATATCAAGCTCTTGCTGGAAGGGACCTGGAACGGAACCAAGAACCTGATCTCCAGGACCAAGGCGGGGCAGGTTCCAAGGCTGCTTCTAAAAGTGAACTACAGCAAAAAGAACTATCACATCGGCGATCTTGACAAGATGCTCAAGTTGACTACTGTGATCCCTCACGAGAGCATTCGTGGAACAGAAGACTTCAAAATTGAGATCTTTGAACTGGTCGAGAAATTAGCCTCGGAGAAGGGCTCCATCAAGGATATCGAGATCTGCTCGGATGATAGAGTGAATTTCTGCAAAGAAGGAGCGGATTTTTCGATTGGGCATCTGGCAGAGGCTACAGGCATTGCCGTGAAGCAGATAACCTTCTGAGGTCCCGATGAAGGATAGAGTAATTGTGTTCGATGTGTGGGGGGACTATGCTCATTTCAGGAAGAATTACTCTACAAGCTCCCCCCTCACCTACTCTTTTCCGCCCCGCACCGCGCTCTCAGGACTGATAGGAGCGATAGCTGGCCTCGATAAATCTGATTATTTCGCTAAGTTCTTCAGAGAAGATGCTTCTATAGGCTGCAGGATCATGAGCCCAGTAAAAAAGGTAAGAATAGGCGAGAACTTGATCGATACCAAGAGCGCCTTAAAAATGCATCTGATCAAGAACCGAACTCAGATCCGATTTGAATTTGTGAAAGATCCTAAATACAGGATTTATTTCACGCATTCCGACGATGAATTCTATAAAAACATCTTGGAGAACCTTTCATATCACAAGTCGATTTACACTCCTTGTCTTGGACTGAGCCAGCTCATTTGTAATTTTGAATGTGTAGGCGAATATGAGCTAAAGGCTGCTGGGGGAGGGATCCAGGGAATTGATAGCGTTGTACCTGGGAATTTCATTCAGGAGACGGAGTTTGAGGAGGGAAAGGAATACTTCTCTGAGGTTATGCCCAGCGAGATGGGTGAGGCAAGAGTGGTAACTGATTATCGAGAGGTTCTTTTTGAGCGGAACGGAAAGAGCATTCGAGCTAAGGTTAACGAGTTGTGGGAGCTGGAGCATGGCGAGCGAATCTTATTCCTTTAAGCTGAAATCTCATCCAGACAAGCTTCTGGTGGATCATCTGCAGCATGTGGGCGAGTTGAGCAAGAAAACCATAGCAGATCGATCCTTGAACATAGATAACCCCGACCTTTTGCAGGATGCAGCATATCTCATAGGAATAACTCACGACCTTGGGAAGGCGACTGCATTTTTCCAGGAATATATCAATGAAAAGGATGAGACGAAGAAAAAATCTCTCAAGTCAAGGGATACTACACATCACGGTCTGCTATCCGCGTTTTTTACTTATGCAGTTATCAAGGAGTACTTGGGGCAGACGGAGCGTAATTGTGGATTGGCCGATTATCTACCCGTCTTGTCTTTCCTGGCTGTCAAAAGGCATCATGGAAATCTTCTAAACGCCATGGACGAGATAAAAGATTTTGATGCTGATAAAGAAAAAATCTTGAAGGTAGCAGAAGAGCAGATAAATTCTATTGATTCTATCGGTAGGGCAGAAATCAGCGAGATTTTGGCTTCGCTTCTGCAAAAAGGCAACATCAACATAAAAGTTGATTTAAATAAAATAACTAATTATTTTTTAAAAGAATCCCCTAAAGAAATCGGCAGAAAAGAGAAGCGATTCGTTGGACGCTTGAGTGAAGGAGATGACCTATATCCTTATTTTATCTCGCAGTTTATTTATTCCGCCCTCTTAGACGCTGATAAGACCGACGCAGGCTTGGACGGCGCTCATCTGGACCGCTTGGACCTTTCATCAAAGCTTGTTGACGAATATCGAGATTTAAAAGGGTTTTCTTCCAATAAAAACAACATCAATGACCTTAGGAATCAGATTTATGAAGACGCCATCGAGAGCATCACGGCTTGGAATCTTGACGATCGAATCCTATCCCTGAACGTACCCACAGGGACGGGCAAGACTCTGGCCGCACTTTCCTTATCATTGAAGCTAAGAGTGAGGTTGGAAAATGAGCGAAGAATCAAGCCCAGAATAATCTATGCACTGCCGTTTCTGAGCATTATCGATCAAAACTACAAAGTCTTCGATGAGGTTGTAGCCAATAGAGAGAATTACAAAGATTCGAGGCTTCTTCTCAAGCATCACCATCTAGCAGAAGTGAAATACAAGACATCAGAGAACGAGTATGATGTCGATAAAAGCCTGCTTCTTCTGGAAGGCTGGAACTCAGAGATAATCGTTACAACCTTCTGGCAGCTATTTAACACTCTATTTTCCAACAAAAATAAGCAGCTTCGCAAGTTTAACAAACTGGTCAACTCCATAATAATTCTAGATGAAGTTCAGGCTGTGCCTCACCAGTACTGGCAGCTGATACACGATTCATTGAATATGCTCTGCGAGAAGTTCAATAGCTATGTGGTCCTCATCACCGCGACCCAGCCGCTCATCTTTGATGAGGTGGAAGGAGAGATAAAAGAGGTAGCGAAGAGGAAAGAGGAGTATTTTCGGGGCCTGAATAGAATTCAGCTATTCCCGAGAGTTGATAGAGCCCTCACCCTCGATGACTTCAAGGCCTTCCTTAAAAACGATCTGACGAAAACTCCTGGTAAGGATTTTCTTATTGTTCTCAATACCATCGGATCGGCCCAGGATGTTTACAGGTTCGTTAAGGGGCTGGAGCTTGGAGATACTGAGTGTTTTTTCCTCTCCACCAACGTGATCCCAAAGATGAGGCTTGAGCGAATCGATCAGATCAAGGAGAAGAATGCGAAAAGAAGGAGAAAGGTCATAGTCAGCACCCAGCTGATTGAAGCAGGAGTTGACATCGACGCAGATGTTGTTTACAGGGATTTTGCTCCACTGGACTCCATCAACCAGGTGGCGGGCAGATGCAACAGGAACTCCGCCAAAGGTGAAAAGGGGACTGTAAATATTTTCATTTTGAGAGATGATAGAAAAGAGTTTTATAAATATATCTATGATCCCTTCTTGATAAGCAAGACGCTGGACATACTGAGGCCGATTGAAGGGACGATAAAAGAGTCTGAATTCCTTGACCTAAACGGCAAGTATTTCAAAGCTGTGAAAAGAGGCATGGGAGATAAGGAATCAAAGGACAGTCTAGAATGCATTGCTGGATTGGCATTTAAGGATCTAAGCGAGAGCTTCAAGCTAATAGAAGAAGACTATCCTAGAGTGAACGTCTTTATCGAGCTGGACGGCGACGCTGTGGAGATATGGAAACGTTATAAAGAGATGCAATCTGAGAATGACCATCTAGAACGGTCGAAAAAATATCTGAAGATAAAGAAGGAGTTAAGTGAGTACATAATATCAGTTCCGGAGAGATCTGGACATTCGTTGATCGTTGATGGCTCCAATATCGGATACATCTCATTTGATGAACTGCCCAACTATTACGACATGGAGACGGGCTTCAAGCGCGATAAAGCCGGAGAAGGCTCGTTGATCTTCTGATGAAGGGAATTCTCATGTTCCTCAAAATCCTCCGCCTTACCCTCCACTCCGACGCCCCCATGCGCGGCGACGCCGCCAAGCTCCGCGGCTTCTTCGCTACCAGCTTCAACGAACACACACTCCTCCACCAGCACGTTACAGACAAGCTGGTCTATCGATACCCCCTCATCCAGTACAAGATGATCGAAGGAAGCCCTCTCATTCTGGGGATCAACGAGGGCGCAGAGGTCCTGAAGGAGGTATACGATAAGTTCGACGAGATAAAGCTCGGCGAGTCCAGATACTCCATCATGGAGCGCGGGGTGATCCTCAGAAGCGAGGAGTTCGGCTGCTCTCCAGATATCCAGAGCTACAGGTTCGCCACGCCATGGCTCGCCCTGAACCAGAAGAACTACCTGAGGTATCGAAAGGCCTCTCGGGAGGAGAGGAGAGATATCCTCCGGAGTATTCTGGTGGGAAACCTTCTTTCCGCTTCCAAGGGGCTGGGGTACGTGGCCAAAGAGCACATCCGGCTGGAGGTGGGAGGGACGACGGAGGAGATCTGCCAGCTGAAAGACGAAAAGGTGACGGGGATCTGGGGCGAGTTCACAACGAACTTCGAGATCCCGGAGCTTCTGGGCCTGGGGAAGTCGGCCTCCAGGGGCTTTGGAGCGGTCGCGAGGTTGAGATAAGAGATGAAGCATCAGCCCTTCTCACGCCTCTGGATTTTTGCGGGCCACAAGCCGCCTTCGGGAATGAATTTATAAGGACTTCAATAAATTCCGCTCATGCCAGAAGGGAGGCGAGAAAAGGCCGGTTTGACATAGAGAAACAGGGAAAAGGACGAAAATCCGCCGCTGTCCGGGCGCGAGTTCCACAAAAACAAGGATTGAAACAATTTTCCAGCCGACTCGATCAGAGCAACTTGGATGTCCGGGCGCGAGTTCCACAAAAACAAGGATTGAAACATTACGACATGGTCTCGGCGGTCCAGGGCGAGGCGTCCGGGCGCGAGTTCCACAAAAACAAGGATTGAAACGCAACCGCAGCACACTGTGGAATTTCCAACACGCGTCCGGGCGCGAGTTCCACAAAAACAAGGATTGAAACACGACTCGACAGGCCACATAATACGTGAGTTCGGTGTCCGGGCGCGAGTTCCACAAAAACAAGGATTGAAACCCGATGGCACGCGAAAACTGCCCCGTCGGCCAGTATGTCCGGGCGCGAGTTCCACAAAAACAAGGATTGAAACTGGATCATTCCCACCTGGCCGATCCGGGCGTTGATGTCCGGGCGCGAGTTCCACAAAAACAAGGATTGAAACTCGACGGCCTCGGAGAGCATCTCCAGGTCGTCGGCATACTCACCGAGTCCGGGCGCGAGTTCCACAAAAACAAGGATTGAAACGGAAGCATCACGGCCCGGCCGACAACATCGACAGTGGTCCGGGCGCGAGTTCCACAAAAACAAGGATTGAAACATAAGTCCGGTCTCGTCGCCGGGATGGCCGACGCCGTCCGGGCGCGAGTTCCACAAAAACAAGGATTGAAACATAAATATGGGGAGCAAAAATAAGGGGATGAGGAGTCCGGGCGCGAGTTCCACAAAAACAAGGATTGAAACCGCCATGCATCGAATCGAGCGACGCCCGGAACTCGGTCCGGGCGCGAGTTCCACAAAAACAAGGATTGAAACCGGAAACGTGCAACCGATCCACTCTGGTCGCTGGCGTCCGGGCGCGAGTTCCACAAAAACAAGGATTGAAACATGAGAATGTAATCCTTCGCCGCCCCGCCTCCACCGTCCGGGCGCGAGTTCCACAAAAACAAGGATTGAAACACGCGCTGGATATCGATTTCGAGCTGAAGATCACAAGGTCCGGGCGCGAGTTCCACAAAAACAAGGATTGAAACAACTAGCTGATCGTGTAGGTAAGACTCGCCTCCTTCGTCCGGGCGCGAGTTCCACAAAAACAAGGATTGAAACGCGTAGGCTTGGGGGTAGTCAGCATGAAGCGGCTCAGTCCGGGCGCGAGTTCCACAAAAACAAGGATTGAAACAGGTGGACAGAGAGGGCAAAAAGGAGCTCCAGGACGTCCGGGCGCGAGTTCCACAAAAACAAGGATTGAAACTCGATGGCGTCGGGAGTTTCCGCAACGGCGAAAGCGTCCGGGCGCGAGTTCCACAAAAACAAGGATTGAAACACCAGCATCTCGACAGCCCAGGGAGGCAGAATCGCCGTCCGGGCGCGAGTTCCACAAAAACAAGGATTGAAACTACCCTAAACTGGAGTGTCCGGTGGGATGTGAGGTCCGGGCGCGAGTTCCACAAAAACAAGGATTGAAACATCTATTCCGGACCAGGTTCGACGACAACCTACCGTCCGGGCGCGAGTTCCACAAAAACAAGGATTGAAACTAGGCGTCCCTGAGTAACCTACAACTCTCCGGATGCTGTCCGGGCGCGAGTTCCACAAAAACAAGGATTGAAACTCAGTTGCCACACTGATATTGACCATCTTAGTCCGGGGGTCCGGGCGCGAGTTCCACAAAAACAAGGATTGAAACGAAGCCTAACCAGGGGTTTTCGCCGTCGGCCCTGCAGTCCGGGCGCGAGTTCCACAAAAACAAGGATTGAAACACGATCTGACCGGCCTCCCCGCCTACTCGCCTTCGGGTCCGGGCGCGAGTTCCACAAAAACAAGGATTGAAACATGCTGGACGGGGCGGCAGGGTCGGCAGCCAAGTTGTCCGGGCGCGAGTTCCACAAAAACAAGGATTGAAACGTGCTGTGATAGTGATCTGCCCGGCCGTGGCTGCGCTCGTCCGGGCGCGAGTTCCACAAAAACAAGGATTGAAACTAGTTTCGCTGTCCGCCTTCGCCTTTTCCCATCGGTGTCCGGGCGCGAGTTCCACAAAAACAAGGATTGAAACACAGCTTCGAAAGCTGGTGGCTGTCGGAACCGTTACGTCCGGGCGCGAGTTCCACAAAAACAAGGATTGAAACCCAATAATGCGTTACGTCACGGCGTGGCGGGCCTGTGTCCGGGCGCGAGTTCCACAAAAACAAGGATTGAAACATTACGGTTTCAGCCGTAACTCGATTGAACGGCCCAGTCCGGGCGCGAGTTCCACAAAAACAAGGATTGAAACACTGAAGCCACACAGGATCTAAATGCAATCACTAGCGTCCGGGCGCGAGTTCCACAAAAACAAGGATTGAAACTCTCCGGGTAGGTGACTGGATAGAGCTGGAGGTATCGTCCGGGCGCGAGTTCCACAAAAACAAGGATTGAAACCGTACCTCAGCGTCCAGACGTCTGCCCAGGCGTCTGGGTCCGGGCGCGAGTTCCACAAAAACAAGGATTGAAACATTTGGGTCCAGCTTTTGCCATCCCTGGAATACGGTCCGGGCGCGAGTTCCACAAAAACAAGGATTGAAACCCAGCGATGTCACAATGTACGTCTATGATGCCAGCGTCCGGGCGCGAGTTCCACAAAAACAAGGATTGAAACCCGAAGTATAATTTTTGGTCGTCCCATATAAGCCCAGTCCGGGCGCGAGTTCCACAAAAACAAGGATTGAAACGATGTACTTGATAAAATAGGAAGTCATTGGATAAAAGTCCGGGCGCGAGTTCCACAAAAACAAGGATTGAAACCTCAGCCCGGCTTATCTCACGCTCACGGCGGATCAGTCCGGGCGCGAGTTCCACAAAAACAAGGATTGAAACCAGAAATCATATTGAACGATGCCCGGTATACCGTAGTCCGGGCGCGAGTTCCACAAAAACAAGGATTGAAACCATGGTGGAGAAGTTTTGAGTCTTCCCATAAAGGACTGTCCGGGCGCGAGTTCCACAAAAACAAGGATTGAAACCCTCGATAGCGATCACTGGAAAATATTCAGCCGCCGTCCGGGCGCGAGTTCCACAAAAACAAGGATTGAAACACAACATTCATGATGCGTTTGATGCTGCATATACTAGTCCGGGCGCGAGTTCCACAAAAACAAGGATTGAAACCCGTGAGATCGAGAAACCCACCCCTGTAGAGGTCCTGTCCGGGCGCGAGTTCCACAAAAACAAGGATTGAAACCCGGGAACGGCGTTCTCATCGATTCTAATGACCCCAGTCCGGGCGCGAGTTCCACAAAAACAAGGATTGAAACGTATTGGTGAGTATGTCCGAGTATGTAATAACACACGTCCGGGCGCGAGTTCCACAAAAACAAGGATTGAAACTCCTCAGATACGCCGGCCCAGTCCGGTGACGCCCAATGTCCGGGCGCGAGTTCCACAAAAACAAGGATTGAAACACCTGGACCTTGACTTGCCAGGCTCCCGCGGTGGTGTCCGGGCGCGAGTTCCACAAAAACAAGGATTGAAACAGTTCAGCCGGTGAACTGGTCCCGCTCACGTCATGCAGTCCGGGCGCGAGTTCCACAAAAACAAGGATTGAAACCCCCTCAGAGGCCCCCAGATCGCCATCAGTCACCTCCGTCCGGGCGCGAGTTCCACAAAAACAAGGATTGAAACACTGACGAGGGGCGAAGGCTCCTGCCTGAACCGCTATGTCCGGGCGCGAGTTCCACAAAAACAAGGATTGAAACATCAAGTCGTCAGTTACGGCGGCCCTCAGTCCGGCGTCCGGGCGCGAGTTCCACAAAAACAAGGATTGAAACAGACAGGCCCCGCCGTCGAGGACCTCGACGCCAAGGGGTCCGGGCGCGAGTTCCACAAAAACAAGGATTGAAACTTGGCTCCCTCGACCCAATACTCTCGGCCTAAGATAGAGTTGAGTTCGAACTCCAATAAAACAAGGTTTTAAATCGTCTTCGTTTTAACTATGGGCTTGTCAGGCTCCGTATTTTTAATTAGCTTGAAAAACCCTCAGATTAAGCGACCTTTCACCAGCTCACCACCCCACCACACTGAGCCCTGCCACCTCCCGGAAGTGCTCGTCCCTCGTCACGATCTCCCTCTCGCGGGCGAGGGCGATGGCGGCGATCACCTCATCGAAGTCGCCGATCCTCCTCCCTTCGGACCGCAGCCGGGCGGCGAGGGCGCCGAAGACGATCGCTGCCTCGTCATCCAGGGGTAGGACCGCGAGGGAGTCGAGGAGCTTTTTCGCCGCCGCCAGGCTCCTCTCGGGGTTCGCCGAGAGGAAAGCACCTCGATAAAGCTCCAGAGCGGTTATCGGCGTCGTGCAGAGGGATGCACCCCTCCCCTCCAGCTCTGCCAGGAGGGCCAGCGCCTCCTCTCGGCGCCGGAGGAGGTCCACCAGAAAGGAGGTGTCGAGGATCGGCATCAGAGGTCGACCGCCCTCAACCTCGCGGACCGGAGCTCCCCGGAGGCTTTCTCGGCCTCGTCGGCCAGCTCGTCGGCACCCTCGCCTCGTGAGATCTCGGCCAGGGTCTCCGAGAGGCTTCTCCTCCTCGGGTAGTACTTGAGGATCACCTCGGAGAAGCTCATCCTCTCCGTCTCCTTGAGGCTTCTCAGCCGATCGTAAGCATCCTCGGTTATGCTGATCGTCTTGGTGGACATGCATCTATCTGTGTACGTACGTGTATTTCAAGATCTCTATCCTTGCCTTTCCTCTCCTCAACCTCCTCGCCGCCGCCAGGCTTCTCTCGGGGTCCGCCGAAAGGAAGGCTCGCGAGGATTGCTCCAGAGCGGTTTCGGCATGGTGCAAAGGGGAGCGCCCCTCCCCCCCAGCTCTGCCAGGAGGGCCATTGCCTCCTTTCGGCGCCGCAGGAGGTCGGTCGGGAGGAAGGGTCGAGGACCTGCATCAGAGATCGACCGCCCTCAACCTCGCGGACCGGAGCACTCCTAATCGATCCTACGATGCCGGACCCGTCACCAATCCCAGGCTTTTGGGGGATTGGCCAGGTGGGTGGCAACCATCGTGCAGAACTCCTCGCCGGTCATGAAGGCGGGAGCCGGAAAGCTCGGCGGCTCGGGGTGGCTGGCGAAGACCCCCTCCATCGATCCCGATACCCCAGCATAGCTCATCGACGGTCCCCCACTAACCCCCTGGAACATCCCGCCGCCCGCGGCAGCCGCCGTGGCCAATGCAAAGAGCGCCGCCAAGAGCGCCATCAAATCCGAAGTTCTCATCTCGTTCACCTCCTGAAAAACTCAATGTTAGAAGTATGTAATGGTCAACTTCCGTATTAATCTTTGGCTTTGGTTCAGGGCACCAGCACCTCACCACCCCGCCACACTGAGCCCAGCCACCTCCCAGAAGTGACCGTCCCTCGTCACGATCTCCCTGTCGCGGGCGAAGGCGATGGCGGCGATCACCTCATCGAAGTCGCCGATCCTCCTCCCCTCGGACCGCAGCCGGGCGGCGAGGGCGCCGAAGACGATCGCTGACTCGTCATCCAGGGGGAGGACCGCGAGGGAGTCGAGGAGCTTTTTCGCCGCCGCCAGGCTCCCCTCGGGATCCGCCGAGAGGAAGGCTCGCAAGGATTGCTCCAGAGCGGTTATCGACAGTGGTGAGAGAGGGACGCGAAATAATTTTCGGGATTCCACAATAGTTCGAACTGACAAATACATTTATATGGATACAGTTCTCATAATTAGAGAATCAATTATTTGATCGCTTTTCGGAGGGTGAGGTTCGATGGGAATGTTGAAAGAGTTTGAAGAGTTTGCCATGAGGGGAAACGTCCTGGACATGGCGATAGGTATCATATTGGGCTTGGCTTTTGGAAAGATCGTAACGTCTCTGGTCAACGACATAATCATGCCGCCTGTGGGGATGCTGCTCGGTGACGTCGATTTCACCAACCTCTTCATATCCCTCGGCGGCCAGTCCTACGCCACCCTCGCCGAGGCTCAGGCGGCTGGTGCGCCCACCATCAACTACGGCATCTTCATCAATACGATAATCGACTTTCTGATCGTCGCCTTCGTGATATTCCTGCTGGTGAGGCAGGTCAACAAGATGAAGAAGAAGGAAGAGGCAGCCCCGCCGAACACCAAGGATTGCCCCTACTGCAAGGAGAGCGTCGCCCTGGAGGCCACCCGCTGCCCCCACTGTACCTCCGAGCTCGGTGGTGCATAGGTCGATTCATAGCCGTGGAGGGTGCAGAACTTTCTACAAAGTACGAAGAAACGTAGCGGATATGTCGAAGAGAGCGGTCTGATCAGTCCAAGATCCGCCCGTCGATCCCCGGAGGAATATCCCGCCCCATGAGGCGGAGGATGGTCGCAAAGACGTCGACGGTTCTGCACCATTTTGAGTTCAGGCTGGCATTAGAGCAGATCGGAACCTCCATGTGAGTTTTATGGAGAGAGCCGTGGGAGCTTTTGTGCTCTGGCCACTCGTGACTTTTTCTGAGGTCGAAACCCTCTCTGGCAAAGACCACCATATCGCCGGTCCGATCCGAGCTGAAGAGCTGTCTCAGCTGGGCTGGAGAGTCGGGATAAATCGTCCCCATGGAAAGGTTCGCCAGAAAGTCTAGGTCCATTTCGCCGCCGTCGACCCCGAACCCCAGGGGGTTGAGCCCCTCAACGTGAAGTTTCGCCCCGCCATCGTCTTTGAAGGCGAGCCTGACCTCCCCAGAGGGCCCCTTCACTCCCAGCATCGAATCTTTGACCCTGTAGGCCACAAAGTCGACCCCTTCACAGGAGAGAATCTGATCGAGAAACTTCCTGTTCTTCTCGACGGCCATGAACTCGCCGTAGAAAGCGGGTCTCTGATCTACGGGATTTCTGAAATATACAGAGGCCATGGCGTTTCCGCTCTCCATGATGGCGACGTCCCATTTGCGTCTCAGTATCCTCGGATAAAATACCGGATTGAAGCCCGTCGATCTGGACAGGTCGACGAGGGGTATGTGGGTGTGAGTTCTCGAAAGACCGTGATCGCTGACGATGAAGACCAGCGTCTCTTCCATCTCCTCATCTGACGAGCCGTCGAAGATTTCGCCCAGGAGACGATCGAGCTTCTCGTACTGCTTCAGAACCCGCTCTGATCTTGGATGGTGGAGGTGGGTAATCTCATCGATGGCCGGAAATACCGCGAATATGAAATCGCAACCCTGAGCGATGTATCTCTTGAGCAATCGGGAGACGAGGTCATCGACCTCCTCCCACCGATGGGTATAATGGGCGAAGATGTAGGATCCGACCTTCAGCAGCCGGTTGTTTCTGATATCTGCGCCGTTTCCGTCGTCCAAGGAGCTGAATATGCTTGCTGGCATCTCAAAATAATCGTATATCGGAAGGTAGCCACTTTTGATATCGGTGGGCATCGAGAAGCTGCCTGGACCGACGTAAGATCTCAGGCTGGAACCAACCAACGCGCCCCTATTTGCGGTCTTATCAAACCACCTTATGCCTGGCACGTTCGCTGTTCCCGGATAGATCCCATATAAGAAAGGTATGTGAGCAGGGCCTGTGGTCGTAGAGAGAGACGAGTAGCCTTTGAGGAACGAACCCTGGGAGATCACGCGTTCTTCGATGTTGGGAAGGCGACCTGCATTCAACAGATCTCTGAAGACGTCGTACCCCGCGCCGTCGAATAAGAGGACCATAGCTTTGCTGTATTTCATTTTCCGAGGTCATCTCCAGAGAACTCCGGATCGCACATGTCGGCCACGAGGAACCGCAGCCATACTCCTTGGCCCTCGGGATTAATCGAACCTGACCGAGACCTTCCCCAGATCGTCAAAACTGGCCTCTATCAGATCTTCCCTCCCGACGGGCGTCATGGGGGTCATGGACCCCGCCAGCACCACCTCCCCCGCCCGAAGGCCGCCGTCGTGCTCGGCGACTTTGTTCGCGAGCCACGCCACCGACTCGACAGGGTTTCCGAGGATCGCAGCCCCGGTGGACCGGGCGACCTCCTCACCATTCTTCTCCATGACGACCCCCACCTCCCGCAGGTCGAGGTCTCTTGCATCAAAAACCTTTTCGCCGAGGACGAAACGCGCGGCAACGCCGTTGTCGGCGATCACCTCCCGGGTGCCGATCTGCCACCCCCTGGTGCGGGAGTCGTTGATCTCGATGGAGGCCGCGACCGACCGGGCCGCCTCGATAGCCTCCTCGGCGGTGGCTCCAGGGCCCGAGAGGTCTCGTTCGAGGATGAAGGCGATCTCGCACTCTACCTTCGGATGGATCAGCCGGGATAGGGATACCGTCGTGCCGCTTGAGATTTGCTGGCTTTCGAAGAGGTGGCCGTATATCGGCTCGGGGATCATCATCGCCTTCTGTATCGCTTCGTTGGTGGCCCCCACCTTCTTTCCCGCCAGACGCTCTCCGGTTTCGAGCTTCTTGGCGACGATCGCCATCTGGACCCGGTAGGCCTCGTCCATGGTCAGGTCAGGGCAGATGACGGATATCGGCTCCAGGGCGGCTCTCTCGGCTTCCGCGGCGAGGTACCTCCTCGCCAGATCGTCTATGGCATCTTCTTTTGTCATCTGAACTGCTCCCATCTTTTAACTGGAAGGGGCCTGTCCATGTGATGCGGACGGCGGGTCGATCCAGCCGCCGAGAGGCTCCTCCTCCCTTCCCTCAGGACATCGATATCGGGCAGACTTCTGGCAATATAGTTGGTCAGTGAAGAAGAAAAAACCTTCCCTTAGAGAGAAAAAGATCGATGACGGGACCAGGAACTTTTTATTCGTCCATCTGATCGGTTTTTATCCCAACCGCCATGTCAGCAGAATAAAGTTTAATCCCCGGACCGCCCTATCCGAAGGCCATGAACGTCAAGTTGATGTTGACGATCCTGGCTCTCGTCCTGATGGTGCCGCAGGCGGCCCTCGCCCATCCCAACGAGGCCTCAGGGATAGTCCGCCGGATTATCGACGGCTGCACCTTCGAGGTGGATGGCTTCGGCATCGTCCGTCTCGCAGATCTCGGCTGCCCGCCGATGGGGACCGCAGACGGCGTCCACTCGCGAGAGTACAGCATGGAGCGGCTGCTGAACGTCCAGGTATTCCTGGACGTCGACAACAACACCGGCAACGGCTGCGTCGTTTATCTCCACGGCAAGAACGGAAACCCGAAGCTCGTCCCCTGTTACAACAGGATGATCGTGGATGCGGGCTACGCCTGGGTCAGCGACGACGCGAATAACGAGTTCGATCCCCAGGACTGGTGGAACGTCACCGATTGAGATCAAATTGCAATTGATATTCAAATTTCAGATCGCCCGCCCATCCAAGACTTTCAATCTTTTCTAATTATGATCTGGCCGTTTTGAGCATCATAACAGACTTTTGAATAAATGTCCCTAATGTTCGATCGTTATCTTTAATAACGTGATAATATGAAACATGCTGTCACTTGAAATAGGGAGATTCTCAAACTTTCGAGATTTGGTGGAACCATGTTGGGCATAAATGATCCGTGGATCTGGGGCGTCTATGTGCTCTCCGTTCTGAGCGCTCTTCTATGCGTGGCCTACGGCCTCGTGAACTGGAACAAGGGCGTAAAGAAGGAACAAAAAGAAATCCTGGAGGAAGTGGCATGGGAAGAAGGGGAAGCTCAGATGGAAGAAAAAGAACTGGGGCTCTGATTTGAATGGATATATTGCTGCTCAACATAATCGTTCTGATCTACATCCTGGCGATCGGATACCTGGGTTACAGGGGGTGGAAGGAGACCCGGGACTCTGAGGACTACATGGTAGCCGGGAGGAAGATACACCCCTACGTCATGGCCATGAGCTACGGTGCGACCTTCATCAGCACCT
The DNA here is from genome assembly GCA_035380685.1 of Methanothrix sp. Classification (GTDB taxonomy): domain Archaea; phylum Halobacteriota; class Methanosarcinia; order Methanotrichales; family Methanotrichaceae; genus Methanocrinis. The sequence goes on from DAOSXX010000025.1 coordinate 24,018, forward strand.
CTGCCATCGTCGGCTTCGGCGGTGTTGCAGGCCTCTTCGGGATGGGACTTCTCTGGCTCACCTTTCTGAACATATTCGTCGGGATATTCATCGCCTTCGTCGTATTCGGGAAGAGGACTCGAAAGATGGGCCACAACCTATCGGCCATGACCTTCCCCGAGCTATTGGCCAGGAGGTTTGACAGCAAGTTCATCCAGTACTTCGGTGGCCTTGTGATATTCCTCGGCATGCCGATGTACGCCTCCGTCGTTCTGATCGGAGCTGCTCGGTTCATCGAGACGACTCTGGCGGTAGACTTCGATCTCGCCCTGATGATCTTCTCGGTCATCATCGCCGCCTACGTCGTCCTCGGCGGACTTAAGGGTGTGATGTATACCGACGCCCTTCAGGCGACGATAATGTTTGTCGGGATGGCCTTCCTTCTGGTGATGACCTACGGCCAGCTCGGAGGGATCGTCACGGCTAACCAGGCTCTTACGAACCTCGCCGACCTCGTACCCGCAAACCTCGCCTCCATGGGCCACGAGGGCTGGACCGCCATGCCGGCCTTCGGGTCGGCCTGGTGGTGGACCCTCATCTCGACCCTGGTCCTGGGGGTCGGGATCGGAGTTCTGGCGATGCCCCAGCTCGTCGTCAGGTTCATGACCGTCAGGTGTAACCGGGAGCTGAACAGAGCGGTCCTCGTCGGCGGGGTCTTCATCCTGATGATGACGGGGGTCGCCTTCGTGGTGGGGGCCCTCTCGAACGTCTACTTCGTTCAGCACGACGGCGTAATCGCCATAGCTGCGGCCCAGGGGAACTCCGACAGCATAATCCCAGTTTACATAAACGCTTCCATGCCCGAGTGGTTCGTCTACATCTTCATGCTAACCCTTCTCGCGGCGGCGATGTCGACGTTGAGCTCTCAGTTCCACGCTCAGGGAACGGCCATCGGCCGGGACGTCTACGAGACCCTGGCAGGGATGAGGGGAGGTCGATCGATCCCGATAACCCGGATCGGCATCATCATCGCCGTGGTGGTGGCTGTCATCCTGGGATACGTCCTTCCGCCGAGCATCATCGCCCCTGGAACAGCGATCTTCTTCGGTCTCTGCGCCGCCGCGTTCCTCCCCATGTACGCCTGCGCCCTTTTCTGGAGGCGGGCGACGAAGGCCGGTGCCGTGGCGGGCCTCGTCACCGGGACCTTCGTCAGCCTCTTCTGGCTCGTCTTCGTCCACCAGAAAGAGGCCGCACCCCTGGGGATCGCGAAGATGGTCCTGGGCCGCGACGTCCTAATCACAACGATGCCCTGGCCCGTCGTCGACCCGATCGTGGTGGCTCTGCCTCTTGCATTCGTGGTGACGGTGGCTGTGAGCCTGGCGACGAAGCCTCCGGCCAAAGAGCACGTTGATAAGTGCTTTAAGGGGATCGACTGATACCGATCCCCTTTTAAAAGTCCAAGAAGGGTAGCTTCTCTTTTTTTCTATAGCCGGTCGCCTGAGAGCTTGCGATCAGCCGGCCGTCCTCCCCCAGGACCCTGATTTCGCAGGTGGAGGTCTTCTCCGACCGATCGACCTCCACCGCCTCCGCCCTCAGGGTCTCGCCGGGGGATGGCGGTTGAACGTAAGTGATGTTGACGTTCAGGGCGAGGGCGACGGTTCCCCAGGAGTTGGCGGCGGCTCCGAAGGCCTCGTCGATGAGGGAGAAGATGGCTCCGCCGTGGGCCATCCCGAAGATGTTCTCCATCTCGGCTGAAAATTCCATCTCGGTCACGGCCCATCCTCGCTCCAGCTCTTCGAGCCTGATCCCGAGGTTATGGGCGTAGGGCTCTCTCTCGACGCACCTTCTGATCGCTCCGAAGGTCTCTTCCTCCGCCGTCTCTGCTGTCATCATCCCACCTCGCACCTTTGGCCTCGATATCGGCTACTTGATCGCCCTGATGGTCAGTGGGTACCGGTAAGCTTCGCCATTGCTCGTCTTTACGGCCGCGACGACCGCAAGGATCACGTCCAGGATCACAAGGCTGAAGATCAAAAAGAAGCCGAAGATCATGGCGAAGGGCATGGCCATCGGGTTCCAGAAGTCGAACATCCTGTGGTGGACGGCGGGCCAGAAGAAGGCGATCGACCCCACCGAGAAGAATATCAGGATTCCGGCCAGAACCCAGTAGAGGGTGACGGAGAGCTGGAAGTTGAGGGCCTCTTTACCCTGATCGTCAACGAAGGGGTAATCGTTTCTCTTGATGAGCCAGACCACCAGCGGCCCCAGAACGTTTCCCAGGGGCACGCCGATGAGCATCAACAGAGCGCTCAGATGGCAGAGGGTCGCCCAGGTCCGGGCGTCCCGGTTCTCTTCGATCATGATAAAATCCTCCATCAAAAGAAGGCCCCTGGAAATACTAAGATATTGCGGCGAAAGATCGAACTCTGGCACGCCGCGTCAATGGGCAGGATTCTCCGTCATCAGCCCGAGTTTCGTCAGCATCATCTCCTTTTGATGCAGAGAAAGGTCGCTATAAACCCCGCTCGATAATCGGCCCTCGCGATCTCGAAGCCTGCCCGCTCGATCATCCCCTCCATGATCCAGCCCATGGTGGAGTGCTCGTCTCTGATGTGGGTCAAGATATCCTGAGGGGCGCCCTCGCCGCTGATCTCCGCCATCCGCGAGAGGTAGCCGTCGAAGAAACTCTCGTAATCGGCCGCATCGAAGGAGTAGACGACATCTCTGATGAAGAGTTTCCCGCCGGACTTCAGCATCCCGGCGATCCTGATCAATGCCACCTGCTTCCAGAAGTCAGAGAGGTGGTGGAGGGCGAGCTGGGATACGATGGCATCCAGTGGCTCGCCCTGATGCTCGTAGGTGAGAAAGCCGCCCCTGACGTACTCGATCCTCTCGAAATCCCCCACCCTACCCATCTCTTCCAGCCTCTTTCTCGCCTTCTCGTGGGCGTACTCCAGCATCGGAAGGGAGACGTCGGCGGCGATCACCCTGGAGCACCTTTCGATGGCGGCGATGGGAAACTCGCCGGTCCCGGTCCCGATCTCGAGGATCGTCGAATCCGGCGCGAGGTCCAATAGATCGATGATTTCCTGAAGCTCTTTTCTGACGTCCCTGATCTTCGCCATCCTCCGATCGTAGGCCCGGATCTCGGAGACGTCCTCGTAGTCGGTTCCGATCTGTTTCAGCTCGTCATATTGCCATGCTGGATTTTCTCGCATCTTCCGCCTCCGGCTCGCGGCCATCTCGGTCGATAATTGATCCCTGTGTTTAAGGATGATTCGGCCCAGAGATGGCTGAGAAGAAGCCTGAAATAAAATGGAACCCGGTAGATCTTCATACGATCCGATGCGGAAGATGAAGATGGAACGGATCTGTGGACGGGAGGGAGAGGTACGTTCGAGCAGTTAGATAAAGCATGGAAGAAAGCCCGAGCCGCATTGCTCTTGTTTTTGGTTGCGGCACTTTTGGCCCAGGCTCAGGTTCCTGGGATGGCGGAGGAAGAGCCCGATGTTCCGGACTGGATCAACGAGATCAATCCGGCCGACTACGTCCTTCTGGACGGCGACCTCCCATCAGATCTGCACGTTGCAGGCGATATCAGCGCCGATGCCCAGGCTGCAGAGATGGCCTTCATGAAAGACGGCAAGGCCGATGTGGAGAGGTTCGCCTTCGTCGAGGTCCACGAGAACATCTGCGAGCCTGACCCGGAAGGGGTCTACGACTGCCTCGGCGGAAACTACCTTCTCTCCGTCTACGTCTACGAGACGGTGGATCAGGCGCGGGCAGTCTGGGAAAATACGATCGTTGAGCAATACGGCGGGCTTCCCTCTCCGGAAGGTTTCGACCACGTCTCTAACGTCATCGCTCCGTTGGACCCGCGATTCGGCGACGAGGGAAGATGCATCGGCCCTTACATCTGGTACAAAAATCTAGCTTGCACCATCTTCGGGAACTGGGATGAAAACGACAACAAGATCGCCTCCCTCTGGCTGGACAAGGTCTCGAAGACCGAGCCCGTCGTCCAGGTGAACCTGAAGATGAGGGAGGGGAGCCTGGTAATGGGCTGCGATTATGACAACTTCCAATTCAGCGGCACCGAAAACTACAAGCCCCTTCAGGAGATCGCCGCTGACAAGCAGGCGGTCCAGGCTCAGGTATTCAACTATGGAGATGAGGTAGCCGAGAACGTCTACATCCAGTTCTACCTTCAGATGCCAGGGGAGGCCGAATACTCGAAGCTCGGCGAGCCCCTCCTTGCAGGAGACGTGCCGCCCAGAGAAGACCGGGCCGTCTATACCTACTGGGATCTTGAAGGGGAGAACGTGGAGGGGGCGGTCATCGGGGCCCAGGCTTTCGTCCCGGGGGCCGTGGACGTCAACCCCGACGACAACTTCATCTCGATCACAGTCAACGTCTACTACGCCTTCAACGGAGATCGGGCCTACAGCGCCGAAGGCGATGCCTACAGCTTCGAAAACTACCGGTTCAATGAGAGCAAGACCGAGGAGCTGGCCGAAGAGCTGATCGCCACCGTGGCCGCAGGCGTCCCCCCCTCGCTGGAGAAGGATCTGTGGCTGCGGCTCTTCTTCCCTCAGACTTACGTGCGGCTCTGGGACTACTTCAACGAGAGCTACCGGTCCAGCGCAGGAGGCCACTGCTACGGGATGGCCGCCACCTCCGCCCTTTACTTCACCGACCCCACACTCCGGCCAGCGGCGAAGAAGACCAGCGAGATGTCAAAGGATGAGGCGAGCCAGAACATAGACATCTATCACCGCGCCCAGATGATCCCCCTGGTGAGGTCGCTTTTGGCGGACGAGAGCCCTTACTTTAAAAAGTCGTGGGGGACTAGCAGCTACGACAGCCAGTATAAGACCTACACCAAGGTTAAACGCTCGCTGAAAGAGGATCGCACCCCCCTGATTATAGAGTTCGGCGGTCCCGAAAATGATAGTACATATTACAATCAGCACGCGGTCTTGGCCTACAAGCTGGTGGAGATAGAGGGTGAGCACTACAAACAGGTTTACATCTACGACTCCAACACGCTCATGTCGGATCTTAAAGAGAAAGAACCGATGCCTGTTGTGCTGCTCAGATTGAAAAGATACTATAGATATTCTGTATATAGCGGAGTACAACGCTATCCATGGAATGCACCTCGCTTGATAGATGCAAACCCGGTCTTCAGGACCATACCCCTGCAGGAGGCGAACGCCCTCCTCCCCGGCATGAAGGAGATGGCGAAAAGCTGGATCGAGACCCTCAAGAAGGAGGGCTGGTTTGCGGCTGTCACCGGATGCCCCGCCGATGCCATCTTCACCGACACCTCGGGGAGAAGGGTGGGGACCATCGATGGACGGGTCATAAACGAGATCCCAGAAGCAGAGGTCATGTCGTCGGGAGAGGTAGAGATCTACCTTCTCCCGATGGACCTCTCGTACAGCCTTGAGATCACAGGGACAGGCTCCGGTCTTGTGGACTTCGACGTCATCAACCCCGAGGGGGAGGCTTCGGCGAAGGTCGTCTCTTTCACGAACGTATCGATCGGTGCTGGCGAGAAGCTGACCTCCGAGATTGCAGACGGAGGCGAGATCGAGGACCTGAAGTCGGGAACTTCGACGATAGAGCCGAGCCTTTCGGGCGTCCTCGATCTGGGGGCGGAAGAGGGGAGCGATGAGACGGCCGGTGGAGATGGAGCGGAGGTCGGTACCGAAGATGAGGCTGTCGTCCTCCCGACGGCAGAGCAGGAGCTGATCTTCGAGCGAAACTCGATCTGGGCCGTCGATAACGATCCCACCAGCCCCACAAGCTTCACCATTGATCGAGAGTGGACGGTAACTGAGATCAAGACTTATCACTGGAACTACGGCCAGGGTAAGGCCCCAGGGATGATCGGCCTCCAGGACAGGAGCGGTTCAGTCTTGGGAATGTGGCCCGCCTCGGGGTTGCTGGGGTCTGGCGGCGTTCCCGACGCCTACTGGACGGCCCGGCCGAACCTCGTCCTAAAGCCGGGGAAGTACACCATCCTCGACTCCGACCCTGCCACCTGGTCGCAGAACGCGGAGACTGCAGGAGAGGGGATCGCCTGGGTCTATGGGCTGCCTTCTGAGGGCTCTTGGGACGGGTCCGGGATCGACTCCGAAGGTCTGCCGTTTACAGACGACTTCAACGACGGCGAGATGGATGGGTGGACCGTCGGCGGGCTTTTGGGCAGCTGGACCGTCTCGGCAGAGGAAGGGGTTTTGCGGCAGAACAGCAACGACTTCGGCGGGTCGGAGGGGGCTGAGGGGAGTTACCTCGGGACCTACGTCACCGCCGGAGGCCCGTCCTGGAGGGATTACGACTTCATGGCGAGAGTGAGGCCGGTCGACAACGACGGCATCGGCCTCATCTTCAGGTACGAGGATTCCTCCAACTACTATCGATTTCTCTGGGTGGGCGACGAGAGCAGCACCGGACCCCTCCGAAGGTTGGACAGGATAAAGGGCGGCGTCCAGACGGTCCTCAAAAGCGACGGTGGTGAAGCAGCCAGGTACGATCCTGGAAGGTGGTACAACCTTGAGGCGTCCCTCGACGGCGACGTCATCGGCGTCTACATAGACGGCGTCCTCTGGGGCGAGGTTCGGGACGGCGAGATCGAGAGCGGAGGCGTCGGCCTCTTCAGCTACGCCCAGGTGGGGGTGGAGTTCGACGACGTGGTGGTGACGGGGGCGGAGGGATCGGCAGCCGGTTCCTTCTCGAAAGAGGCTGGAGAAGCCGGCAGCTCCGCCGATCCAGGCTGGGGTCTGTCCGAATACGGAGAGATCCTCATCGACGCCCCGACAGGAGGCTGGGAGGGCGTGATTCCGGGGGAGGCGATATAGGCTCGCCTCCAACCGTTTCCATCATCCAGCCCTGAAACATAATTTTTGCTCCTTGGGGATCCGTGCGCCTCTCGCCAAAGTTTGGATAATATGTACAAAATCAAACTATTTTTATTAATAAACTTGTTGACGCGGCGAAGAGGAAGAAGAAAAATAGAAGCGAGCCAATTACTCTCTCAGCAAGAAATATTGATTTGTCCCAGGATTCTTCTCTGGCTTCCAAATCTGGAGGATCGACGGACAGCTTCGTAGACGATAGGAAAACCATGAAACTAAATTTGAAAGCATCCTTCCACGTGGTCACACTTTTTCCGTTCTTCAAATGCGGCTCGGTTCCCCACCAGATAGCTCCGAAGAGGACGATGGTTACAAAAGACCAGACTAAAGGAAATTCCGGCTTTGCTCCATAGCCGTAGGATACATAAAAGATTTTGTCGACCCACCAGTGAAATCCGAGGCACCTACCGCAAGGCCTAATTTTCATGTAGTGATAGTAACATTCGTTGTAGTCCTCAAACCAGCCCAATTCCTTGTAATTCTTTATCAATTTTAAATAGGCTTCGTCATCTAAATTTAGTTTAATATCTTTAATAGAGTTCCATTTAATGCAAATTTTGCCATATTGTGTTCGATTCAAGCAAATTTGGCCATTAGTTTTTCCAAAACTGGCTCCTTCGAAGAGGGCATATTTGCTGAATTCAGCCTCTTCAAAATTGGCAGTTTCACTGAAATTAGCTCCTTTGAATTCGGCATCACCGCGGAACCTTGCATCATTGAAGTACGCATTACTGTCGAAATTAGCGTACCCAAATTTAGCATCGCCGCTGAACTGAGCCGAATTGAAGTGAGCATAACCGCCAAGTTGAGCCCCACCAAAATCGGCATAGCCGCCACTGAACTTTGCTTCTCTGAAGCTGGCAAAAGTTTTTTCGGTGAAAATAGCACCCCGAAAGTTTGCGTAGCCACCGCTGAAATTAGCCTTTCCAAAGTTGGCATTTCTACCGCTAAACTTTGCCCCTCCAAAGTTGGCATTGCCGCCGCTGAACACTGCCTCTCCAAAGTTGGCATCGCCGCTGAACTTCGCCGGGGAAAAGCGAGCTTCACCCATCCTGAACCGCACCTTTCTGAAGTTGGCATCGCCGCTGAACTGAGCAGCATTGAAGTTGGCATCGCCGCTGAACTGAGCAGCATTGAAGTTGGCATCGGCGTTGAATACCGCCCTGAAGAAGTTGGCATCGCCGTTGAACTGAGCAGCATTGAAGTTTGCATCGCCACTGAACACCGACCCGGAGAAGTTGGCATCGCCGCCGTTGAACTGAGAAGCGTTGAAGTTGGCGTCGCCACTGAACATCGCACCGGAGAAGTAGGCATTGCCGCCGTTGAACTTAGCCGCATCAAATTTGCCATCGCCACCGCTGAAGTTCGCCTCCTCAAAGTAGGCGGCGTCGCCGAACTTTGCCCCAGTGAAACTCGCATCGCCACCGCTGAAGTTCGCCACCTTGAAATAAGCCGCGTCGCTGAACTTCGTCCCAGCAAATTCAGCGTCGCCACCACCGAAGTCCGCCCCAGCGAATTCGGCAATGCCACCGCTGAAGTTCGCCCCAATGAAGTTGGCATAGCCACCGCCGAAGTCCGCCTCCACGAACTTGGCAGCGCCTTCGAACTGAGCATTCTTGAACCACGTGTCTCCAGTGAAATTGACGCCATTGAAATTTACAGATTCCCGAAATATTGTGTTGTTGAAGTGAATGGGTCCGAGATCCCTCTCACTCAGATCCAAGTTGCCTTCAACGATCACGCCGTCGTAATATAAAATCTCACCCTGCTCGATCTTGGCTTCGATCTCACTGGCCCGGACTACCTTTGCACCATCTGAAGCGCTCACCAGTAGAAGCGCCAGCATCATAGAAGCGAAGATCAACTTGGGGCGTTTCATATACTTCTTCAGGCAGTTTCTTTTGTCTTTACTTGCACAAAAATGTTTCGGCATTTTTAGACATTAAATAATCCACATCCAAGCCTTATAAATATATTTTATTTAATTAATTTATATATGTATTGGTTGCTTAGATCGCTGAATATGGCATTATGATTCGACCTACTACGGGGTTATCATATCCAATTAAATGATTTAGAAATCATCTGCGAAAAACTTAATAATCAATAAAGTTATAGCAGGTTATGCTTAATAATCTAAATAGGTGATTTCGTTGTCGGCTGGATCCAAACTGGGCATTCTGACTTTGGCGATAGCCATCTTCGCCGTAACGGTTACGGATGCATACACGATAGATGTCTCATACGACAAGTACCTGGGGCGTTACCTGATTGACGGAAGTGGGCGTACCCTATATTACAATACGGGCGATGCAGCTCAGACCTGCAAGTTCGAGGGCAATCGCAACATTTGGCCTTCGTTTTACACATCAACGATCGACGTTCCAGGAGAGCTTGAAAGCTCAGACTTCATGACGATAGTAAGCGGTGATGGGACATTGCAAACGACATACCGAAACTGGCCGCTGTACCGATATAGGAATGATCAAAGCTCGGGAGATGTTAACGGTCATGGAATGGGTGGAATGGAGGTCGTGTCCCCGACGATAAGATCCGCACCATAACGGCGCCATCAAAATTTACGAGTGGTCTACCTTTTTCTTTCTTCACCGATTTGCTGATGGGGTGACCCGTCGTTTCAGCATTTTCCGCCATGAATTCCTTGATCACTTTTAAGCTTCGGAGCTATTCGATAGAGACGTGGACATGGCGACCACCAAGGGCTCGGCCCATCCATCTGGCCTGCCGTGGAGGGGGAGGTGGTCTTGTCCGAATAAGAATGCGCCCTCCACCTCCTGGCTCCCGGACCGAGCTTTCGAATCCCGCCCCACAACATCCGCGCTTTAGATGATAGCCTTCGGCCTAAGCGGTTCAGAACTCTGCAACTCTTTTGACAATCTCTTTTAAAGGGGAAATCGACCCTAGCCGCCCGAAAAGTATTAAGCTCATCCTGCCCCTAGCCTTGACCTTCAGCAGGCGA
>DAOSXX010000026.1:0-29795 GCA_035380685.1 Methanothrix sp.
TGTTTGACCCCTCCTCCAGCATCGAGGGCTCGATGATCGTTCCGGGGGTGATGACTCGGATGATCTCACGTTTGACGAGCCCCTTCGCCTTCTTGGGGTCCTCCACCTGCTCGCAGATGGCGACCTTGTAGCCGGCGCCGACTAGCTTTGGGAGGTAGGCGTCGAGGGCGTGGTAGGGGATCCCGGCGAGAGGTATCCGGTTTCCCTCCTTGTCCTTCTGCCTTGATGTGAGGGTGATGTTCAAAACCCGGGCCGTGATCTCGGCGTCCGCCCCGAAGGTCTCGTAAAAGTCGCCCATCCGGAATAAGAGGACGGCATCGCCGCACTTCTCTTTCATCCCGAAGTACTGGTCCATCAATGGTGAGATCTTGGCCATGGGCTATCTGGCAAGATGAGGGCTTCGTCTCTCATATCGGTTTCGGCCCTTTTAAAAAAAGAATTTGAGGCGAAATGATCAGAGATCGCTCTCGATTACTCCTGGAATCGCCACTCGTAGAGGTAGCTTCTTGAGTAGCAAAATTGGCCGTCGCAGAATGGATGGCAGACCCTAAAGGGGCAGATCTGAACGCCGGGCCAGTGGCGCCCGGTGAAGGGAAATCCTGGCCTATGGATCGAGCTGAGCTGAGGGTGCATCTGCTCAAATCGGGGCCCATACAGCGGATCGCCCCCGACCCAGGGAGTTCCGAACCCGTGCTCAAACCTCTCCATCGCCGCCCTCTCTCCCGGCCTCATCTCCACGCCGTTTTCGAAATCCATCGCTCCTGCAAACCCCACCAACGATATGATGAGGACCGCCGATATCAATATCCAATTCACCCCACACCATCCCCTTTTTTCACTTCGATTTTCGATCATACGAAGGAGACTGAGGTCTCCTCTCCAAGAAATCACGCTCTGGGAGGATAAGAAATTATCTTTCGCTCGGGATAAGAAGATCGAGCCGATCTCTATCGCTGATCGAGTCAAGTTTTGCGGTGCACCCCGCAGTAGAACTGCGGTGTGGCCGCCGCCTTAGTGTTCTGGTTTTTAGGACGGACCTCAAACAAGTTGCACTATTAAACTGCATAACTCTGTCCCAAAATACGTGAACACAGCAACTGTATGTCGGTTATATGCTCATCCCCGCAGCAGAGCTGCGCGGTATTCGATAAAAATAAGCCGTTTACTTGTGAGAGGATGCGCGAAGTATGCGGGGGTTTGTCAAAAAATACTGTCCTGATTGCCCGATCGGGAAAGGGCGCGGGTACACTACCGAGGACAACGACACGCCCCCGGATCAGCCCGACGTTCAAGAGAAGGACCGGGTTTCAAAAGACGCCCGATTAATCCTCGATATTTTAGAGGAGAGGGACCAGAAGGCTACTTATCAGAACGTCGCCGCAATCCTTAAAGAGATAGCGAAAAAGGAACCGCCCGCCGAGGCCGTCAAGCGGGCGGTATCTGAGATCGAAATCGCGGCAATATAAGAAGACTCGGCCCTTCCGTGATAGTGGTGGGGGCTGAGTTTCATTTTAGGTAGATTTAGGGCGGCAGGACTTTCGCGATAGGGTTCTGTCGACAGGGCGGGAGGGCGAATCTACCAATTACCGTTTTGACCCTGACAGCGGGTGGAGGGTAGGGCGGCGAAGACCACAGCGAAAGGAGAAGCGAGGACCTACACTTATTGGTATGCGTCGTGGTGGGAGGGCAACAAAGCTCGGAATGTGTACCTGGAAGCACAAAGAAGCTCTCCAGGGAGGCGGCAACGGCTAAAGCTCGGAAGTTGAAGGCCGAGATTCTAGAAACTTATCTAAAATATCTATAACTACTGAGAACCCTTCGAAATCATCTCGGTTTGCTCGCGTTTTGCATATCCAATTACAGAATTTAATTTTATTAAATTCTACGTAGTATTCTCCACAGTCTTTAACGTGTTTTATATAAAATTCTCTATTGAACTCGGCCTTACCCTCGGGACACATATATTCCGGCGAAATTTGTAAAAGATTTTCAATACCTTTCGTGAATAGAGCATTCTTTTCGTTCTTGGGAAGCGTTCTAACTGACAAAAGACCTTTGTCTAGCGGAGATTTGCATGTATCGCAATCATGAAGTAATAACAATTTATGTTTGAGAAGACGGGGGCTAGCATCGATAACTTTTTTTGTATTGTCGAGTTTGCCTGTCCCACCAACCGAGTCTATGTTAATTTTTTCTAGAATGTCCTTACGATTCAATAGTTCAAGTGCTTTTTTAATGTAAATCGGATCGGTTTTTCCTTCCGCCAGAACCAAAGGCTTTTCCTGGTTAGATATTAATTCTCTAATATCGTTTTCGTATGTTTTAGTTTTTTTATAATAATCTAATGACACTCCAAATTCGGAGAATCGTTCACTCGTTATAGGCATCCCATAGGGCATCTCAATAATTTGAATGCCATCACTCCCATACGTGTGTTCCATTCCGAGGAGGAATAAGGGAGAATGTGTTGTAGCAATAAACTGAATTTTTGGGAATAATTTAATAATTTTTGGGAGGATCTCGTATTGTAGCATACTATCTAGATGTGCGTCTATTTCGTCTATCAGAACTATTCCCTCTATTTGGCTTAAGTTAACTGTCTTACTGACATCTCCTTTGTCCGCATATCGAATAATTGTAGTAAAAAGATTGAAAAGTACTGATTGCCCTGAAGACAAATGGTCTAGACTTGGAATGATGATCTCGCCATTCTCATTTCTGATATGTAGCCTGAAATTGCGGAGGTTTCGAAAACCTATGCCCAATTTGATCGAATTGTCCTGGAAAATATTCTTGAGTAACAACTCAACATTATTTTTACCAAATTTAGAGATAATATTTTCCTTTGAAGCAGTCGACACAGCTACGCTGCCTGTCTTAATCTCATAATCTAACAAAGAATCTAGATAAATATCAAGCACCCATCTTTTATTTTCTTTTGCACAACTTTCTATAAAAATTGGTTTACCTAGTACACCCGCTATCGGAATCTCAAAATCAAACACCGCTCCATCAGTTAAGCTTTCATGATTTAACCAATGTGGCATCTCTTTTCGACTTGATGGAAAATAGCAAATAGAATTACCCGAAAACACAGGGGCGAAATCATCTTTTCCCCCTGTGTGTTTCTTAATATTTCCCTCTAGATCCCAAGATATACCTTCAAATCGGCCTTCTATTTTACTTCTATAGGTATCATAATTGAGATTTCCTGATTTATCTACATAGGAATATTTTTTATCGCCGTTGACGAATTGAAGCAAACCAATGTTATAGCCAGAATATACTCGTTGATTTATTGAACCAGTTAGTTTAAAATATGGTGAAGTAAATGCAGCTTGACCTTTCATGACATCTTCAAACGCAATTTTGGCGAATTCGAACAGAGCATCGACCATGTAGGAAAGAAGTATGCTTTTTCCCGAGCCATTAGCTCCAACTATAATGATAAGTTTTGGATTACCATTCGCTTCGAACGGTAGTGTCAAATCCAAATGCTCGATCGGCCCAGCGTTTTCGATTAAACATTCTTTCAAATACATTCATCCTTCACCAATAATCTCATATCATCAAACACCAAGATGAATGTTTCTACAGTGGCTAATCGCTAATTAATATATTTGATGAAAGAGACCGCCTCGTCTACCAGCCTTACGGGCTGGCCGAATAGAAGATCAATGTCGTCGAGGAGGCGATTGCCTGATTATCAAAATCTAAGATCGGCACTCCTTCGAATTTAAAAAGTCAAACTGGCGGCGTCGAACCCCGCTGTAGAACTGCGGGGCATGCTTCGCGCCGCCGCCTTAGTGTTCTGGTTTTTTTAGGACGGACCCCAAACAAGTTGCACTATTAAACTGCATAACTTTGTCCCAAAATACGTGAACACAGCAACTGTATGTCGGTTATATGCTCATCCCCGAAGCAGAGCTGCGGAGTATTCGATAAAAATGAAGGGCTCTGGCGCCCTCCGCCAGGCCACGGCCAAGTAAATGCGTTGTGTTATCATCCTCGGCCTCTGGCCGTTTTTTTCTCCAGGGATAGGAAGGCCGCCGCCGTGGCGACGATCATGCACAGCAGCATGAAGAGCCATATTTCCCGGTAAGACTCCAGGGATCTATCGGTGAGCATGAGGCCGGAGAGGTGCTGCAGTATCGCCCCCCCGGCGAAGGGGAATATGTTGAGGGCGGCGGTGCTCGTTCCGGCGATGGATATGGGAAATAGCTCTTTGATCTGGGCGAAGCTGACCACAAGAAAACCGCCGAAGAATCCGAAGAAGAAGTTTATCGCCATGTAGGCCTCGGTGCCTGTGATCTCGCCCGCCGTCACCCATATCACCGCCCAGGTGATGGTGTAAGCCACCGTCCCCATAATCAGCACCTTCCTGCGGGATTTCAGAACCCTGTCGGAGAGGTACCCGGCGATGGGGCATCCTAAGATCATGCCCATCCCGATGAAGGTGAGGACAAGGCCGTAAGTGGGCTTATCCCATCCCAGGACGTCGGAGAAGAACGGTCCAGCCCAGAGCCCCTGATAGACCATCACGCTGCCGTACATGAAGAAGAACCATACGGCGAGAGGCCAGAACTTCCTTCCCGACCCGAAGGTCATCTTGAGCGCCTCGGCCATGGGGATCTTCTCCATCGTCTCTTCCACCGTCATCTCTTTCTCCTTCGCCTCTTCCTCCGTCGTCCCTGATTCTGAGACCGGCTCCGACCCGCCCCTCTCCATAGCCTCGATCTCCTGGATGCTGGGAAGTCCCATATCCGAGGGACGGTCCCGGGTGATCGTCCAGACCACGGCCGCCAGGAGGATGGTGATGGCGCCCAGCATGACGAAGACCTCCTGCCATCCCAGGGCTTCGGAGATCAAGGCCAGGGGGCCCGCGGCGCTGAGACCACCGACGTTGCCGACCGCGATCAGGATGCCGGTGAGGGAGGCGAACTCGTTTTTCCGGTACCAGGTGGAGAGGATCTTCATGGCGGGGATGTAAACCATGGCAACGCCCACGCCGATCAGGAGACGGCCGGCGACGACCAGCTCGAAGGAGGATGCGATCCCGGTGAGGATCGCGCCAGCTGCGGCCACCAGGGTGAAGATGCTGACCGTCTTCCGCGGTCCAAGGCTGTCGGTCAGCAGCCCCGAGGGCAGCTGCATGATGGTGTAGGCGTAGAAGTAGGCCGAGCTCAAAAGGGCGATGGCTGCGGCATCCACCCCGAAGGTGGCCTCCAGGTCGGCGGAGACGACCGCCGTGGAGACCCTGTGAAAGTACACAAAGAAGTATGCGATGGCCAGAACCCCAAAGACCGCCCATCGGCGGCTCAGGACCTTCTCAACTTCGCTTTTTTCCGGCGGCGTGCTCATCGTCCTCCTGGTCATCGGGCGGGACCATCGGCACCTTGGAACTGGATCAACGGGCCGTCTCAGGCCCAAGGCGATTATTTCCGCTTTGGTCGATCTATTCGGGGCTCGATTTTGGCCACGTCCTGTCCGATCCAGTTGAGGAGCTTGTGTCTCATATCGGTTTCGGCTCCCGGATCAGAGCAGACTACGATGTTGTCGTAGCAGATCCGATTTTTTCAGAAAGGAGACGACCTTAAATGCGATGATAGAGCCGCAGATCCCGTATAGTAGGCGGCGAGGCCCGCCACCACAGCCAACAGAAGAAACTCGCCTCCGGGTCAGACCAGAAGCAAAAAGGAGAGGCTCCCGAGGGCGCATCCTTGGGAAACCCAACAGAAACTTTGCCGAAAAGGGCGGCGAAACGCCGCCTATCGTACCAACCGCGGGTTATTCAGCCGAAAGTTTGATTTGACTACCACAAGCGCCACCAGAACCCCCAGGGCCAAGAGTATCCCCAAGGTCTCGAATACCCCCACGATACGTAGCTCCACGAGCGATACGTCGGCTGTTGGTATCCCGGAGGGTGAGATGCCGGCGGGTAATATCCTGGTGAATGGTATCCCGGTCCATAGTAATCCGATTGATGGATTTCCATCTGCTGATGATGTCCGTCAGGAGTTCCATCTCGCGGCCGCTCCCCCGGCGAGGCAACAGAAAGGGACGCCATCACCAGAGTGAGCAGGGCGAACGACAGCATCAATTTGACAACACGCTTCTTCATAAACCTCAACTCCCCTTTGAGTTTATCAACGATATACCACCATCACTATTTAAAGAGAGGGTTTATGTAGCATTCATCTGAATCAAATGTAAAGACCGCGAATCGAGCGAGATCGACGCTTCCCCTTGATAGCTTCGACCGGGCTTCTTTATCGCGCCCAATAAAAGAGCCGCGGAGGTTGGAGACCGCCTAAAACTTCAGCTCCATCCCCAGGATCGTCTCGGTGGAGGTGACGCCGTGGATCTCGCGGACCTTGAGGACGATCATGTTCAGGTCGGCTATCCCCTCCACGTCGGCTATGGCGATGAAGTCCGTCTCCCCGTAGACCGGGACCACTTCCCGGACGCCCCGGATCGCTGTGAGGGCGTCGTAGACCGCCTTCTCTGATCCGGGCTCTGCGTTGATCATGACGAAACCTTTCAACTCCATCTCCCCTTTTCAGACTATCCAGATTCTCTCGTTGTTCTCTTTCTATATCTGCCTTCGCCACAATCTCCGTCAGGACTTTGGGATTATCGCCTTTGAAGAAACTTCAGCTCTCTTTGCTCCCTCTGGCTCTCAGCCCCCAGCTGGACGCCCATCGCCGAACTCCGCCCTGATGGAGATCTCCATGATCACCCTCCTCAGGGCCTCGATCTCCCTCTCGACCGCGATGGTGGGCTCCAAGTTCGCCGCCTCCATCAGCGCCCCCAGAGCCTCCTCCAGGAGGCCCATCCCCACCAGGACCGTGGCCAGGTTCCTGAAGTCCGAGGCCTCGGGCTCGTCGTAGACGATCGTTTCGTAGGCCTCGAGAGCCTCCTCGAACCTCTCCATCGCCCGGAGGACGAAGGCCCTGTTTCTGAGGGCTTCGAGATTTTCGGGGTCAGCGGCCAGGGCCTGGTCGTAACACTCCAAAGCCTCTTCGGGTCGGCCCATACTGAAGAGGGCGACGCCCTTGTTGTTCCAGGCGTCGGCGTTCTGGGGGTTCGCCTCCAGGACCTGGTCGAAGAACTCGATCGCCTCCTCGAACTCGTTTCTTTTCACCCGGTCCATCCCCTTGTGGACCAGAACCTTCTCTTTCGACTTCATGGGATCTTCCTCACATGTAACCCTGGATGGGAGCGGACTGCTCCGGCTCTGCCTTTCTTCCGCCCGGCTTTTTGATCTCTCCGAACTGCCTCTCGTACTCCTTTATGTGGCCGTTCAGCCAGTCGGCCAGCTCTTTTGCTGCCAGGGGCGAGAGGATCAGCTCCGTCTCGACTTTCCGCTCCATAACGCTCACCTGCTTTCCCTCCTGGATGACGGCCTTCGGCGAGTCGTTGTAGAAGGCTATCCTGAAGTCGTAGGGGCTGTGCCCGCCCATCGCCCCCACGGCGTAGATCTGCCTGAACTTGTCGCCCTTAGAGATCTCCAACGAAAACTCCATGACGGCGAATCGCCCTTCAAGCTTAAAATAACTGATGACATGAGGACAAGATTTGAAGGAACATAATCCGCCGTGGCGAATACTACGCCTCTTCGACTTCGCAGGATTCGGAGAGTTCATCGAGGAAATCTGGCTTCAGATAACGTATTACGGGAGCGACTTGTATAGTCCCGAAACGTTTGACTTTATATACTCAACTTTCCCGCATGGGAAAGCGAAATAAGGTTGTAAAGCTAACTGGTAAGAAGATCAAATATAAGAATTTTGACAAATTCGTGAATTGGTATAACACAGTGAGGTATCACGAGAGCCTTGACACAGATCACTATCTAATGACTCCAAATGAAGCCTTCTGGACGAGATTGCCTGAATAATGTAAGTTGAACCTGTTCTTAGTACGTATGGAGGCTGAATTAAATACAAATAAATAAATTTGAGCTTGGTCGAAGAGGTATATAAAGTCAAAGGTTTCGGGACTACACACTTCAGCTTATGATCTCCGATAGTCTCCCCTGGTCTCTTGCGAGGCTGATCTCCTGGGCGATCCTTCTGCCGTTGGAAAGGTCCTTCTCGATCAGGTCGGAGTAAGGGGAACCGCTGATGAAGACGTTGGTTCCGGCGACGATCCGCGCCGAGATCTCGAATACCTTGAACTTCAGGTCGTCGGTGACTATCGTCTCCAGGCAGAAGGGGCCTATCATCCCTCCGAATAGATCGAGAGATGCCTCGACGACCCTCTCCCCCAGATCGAAGGCCTTGGGCAGGAGCGATTCCCTCAGGACGAGGGGGATGTTTCCCGTTACGACGAAGCTCGGGAATATCCCTGCAGCCTCCAGCTCGTCCATCGACCCTATCCTGAAGATCTCGTCGGCGTTGCTCTCCACCCTCCGGTCTATACCCAGCATCTCCAGGGTCCCCTTGCTGAGGGTGTACCCGTGGGACCGGATGGGCGAGTAGAAGTAGTGGATGTAGTACCGGGTTCCCAGAATGAACTCCTGGATGGTGTGCCGCTGGGAGGAGTCGACCTTGCTCAGGTATTCGTTCTTGCTCTTGGATATGAAGAACCCCTTCCCCCCCTTGGCGCCGTGATACTTGACGATCACGGGCCTGTCGATCTCCTCGGGGGCCACAAACCTCCGGGGAAGGTCGATTCCGGCTTTGAGGAGCCATTCCCGCTCCATCTCTCGGTCGCTCTCCCAGGCGAGGGACTTCCGGTTCCCGAAGGTCGGAACCGGCATCTCCTCGAACCTCTCGGCGCCCAGGTACTCCACCAGGGAGCCGTGGGGCACTACTATCGCATTCTCCTCCACGAGCCGGTCGCTCTCGTCGAGAAGGGCCCCGTAGCCGTCCAGGCTCAGAAAGGAGTCAGGCTTTGCCAGGGGGAAGGCGTCGTAGAACTTGGGCGGTCGGCCCAGACATATCCCCAGGGTCTTGAAGCCCTCCAGGCGAGCCCCATGAAATATCTGGAGGCTGCTATGAGAACAAACTGTGGCAATAGTTAACTCTTTTGGGTCATACTCACTCAAAATTTCTTGTATTTTGCTCTTATCTATCATAACTACGACCTTTGGAACGAAACGACATGAGCTGCGTATACATAAGGCCTTCGACAGGGCCAAGATCGTCGAGGATCAAACGTCTTAGATGGCTGGCCTTTCGAGATTTCTATCCCGTTTATGCGTTCTCAGAATAAGTTAAAATATCTTCGGAGAGACTCGATATCATGCGCGCTTCTTTGAGAAGAGATACGTCGGAGACCGAGGTCGAGGTCATCCTGGATCTCGAAGGTTCAGGGAGTTCCGAGGTTGATACTGGAGTCCCTCTCCTCGACGAGATGCTCAAGATCGTGGCCGGGGCATCAAGGTTCGATATCGTGGTCAGGGCCAAGGGAGACCTGCCGACGGGAGATCACCACACCGTCGAAGACGTCGCCATTACTCTGGGATCTGTAATCGCCAAGCTCGCGAAGGTTGGGATGGGAAGCTCTGTTGTCCCCTCTGGAGAAGCTCTGGCTTTTGCGGCCGTCAGGTTGGGGGCGCCTGGATACCGGAACGACATCACGTTTTCGGGAGCGTCCCTGGAGGGGATGCAGCTGGAGAACCTCAGCCACTTCATGAGGACCCTAGCCTACAACGGCAGGTTCACCCTTCATCTCGGAGCTTCGGGAGGCGGTGACTGGCAGAAGGTTGAGGCCATCTCTTTATCCCTGGGTCAGGCTCTGAGGAGAGCGGTTCGGGACGGAGAAAAACAGAATTAAGATATCAAGCCTTCTGTGTGGGCTCGATGAAGATCTCTGAGGTCGCTATGGCGTTGCCGCCTCTGGCGGTGTTTATGGATATGACGATTATGTTCCTCACGTCGATATCCATGTAGTTCATATCGGTCGGAACTGACTCGAACTGACCTTGGCTGGTGACGGTGTTTCTCCTCTTGGTATTGATCGCCACCACTCCCTGGAAGGCCTCTTCATCTTCAGAATCCTCGAAGAAGGAGAAACCTGTGAGATCCGATAGGGAAGAGTCAAAGGTGGTGCTTTTGGTCAGCTCGTCAGAGCTGAGGATGCCGAGCTTGACAGATGAACCTGGCTTCGCGAAGTCCTCATGAAAACCCATGACCTGGTCTAGGGACTCTGGGTAGTTTAGCTCCGCTACTGCTGGGAGCTTTCCTGCCCAGGCTACAGTGCAAATCGAACCAAAAATGAGGAGCGAGCCCACCAGCACAAGGCCGATGGACTTCAGTTTTGTCTCCATATATTACCTATCCAGCAACCAGCAAGGAACTGATATATGCTCACGTCATACAGTTGCATGGTTGGCTGTCGCAGCAGCAGCACTTGGGATAATTCCCACACTGGCTCGTCATTATGTTAACCTGGTTGGCAGCCTTCCCGTTTCCTACTGCATGAGCACGCTGGTCCCCAGAGGTGATCATCTCCACGTTGACAACCCTCGAATCGACATTGCACTTGCACCACTCTTTACAGGTGCAGTTTTCCGCCCTAAACATCTGATTCAGAGATCCTGCCTCTTGGTCCTTCTGAAGGTTAAAGGCATTGTCAGCCGTGGGACGATTGAAAGGACCGAAACCGCGTGCGGTTGCGACCTGGTCGCCCTGGTTAACGAAGTCGAAGTTCATGTTCATGGGGAACTTCCCAAAAGTCATCCCGCCGGCAGGCGTGACGGTCATACTCTCATCGTCACAGTCCGCCATAGCTGGAACGGCAAAGAATGCCGCGGCCAGCACAACTAGCGCTACAAATTTCTTCATAGTCTCACCCCTTCATTGCTTGAAGTAATCTTAGTTAGGTTTTGGTCATATTTGTATTTTTTGGTATACGTACTCATGAACGCCTTGAAATACCAAAAAATTTTGACACTATATTAAAACATTTTCCACTAAAAAATTGACCCAGCATCCATAAATCGCAATTATCTAACATGCCAAAAAAACATAAACAAAATTTTACTATTATATCAGACCGAACAAAAGAATATGCCGGCATTTACGGGTCGATAGATTACTGCTAATTTTGAGCAATTTCAGTACCTGGCGGATTAGAAGATCCAAAAATCGTCTTGAATCCGCCAATTTCTCACGATTTTGGCGGGACAGAAAACCTTGTAGAATCGGCCGTTTTAGATTTGGTCATCGTAGAATTGGCTATAAAATAACCGAGATCCGCCCATCTGTCGCGAGCGGATCGGCGAAGATCAAATTCTCTGAAAGTCACCTCACGCTATCGGCTCCTGCCTCCAGGATCTCGAGGTTCAGCGGTATCAGCTTCGGCTTCTTGGCAAAGGTCCTCTCAAGAGCCCCACCAAAGGCCTCCCGAGGAAGGCCGAGGTTTCCCGCCTCCATCAGCGCTCCGAACATCGCGGTGTTCGCGGCCTGTTCGACGCCTTTGGATAGCGCGACCTCGGTCGCCGGAACGGGGATCGCTCGTACCCCCTCCGGTGGCTTGAAGGCTCCGGCCAGGGCGTCGTAGAGGATAAGGCCGCCCTTTTTGACGTCGGAGGCGAACTTCTCCAGCGATGGCCGATTGAAGGCGACGAGGACGTCGGGGCTGTCAACGACAGGTGAGCCTATCTGCTCTCCTGAGATCACAACAGAACAGTTCGAGGTCCCGCCCCTCTGCTCAGGACCGTAGTCGGGATACCAGGAGACGAACCGGCCCGACCGATAGGCAGCCTGGGCCAAGGCTAGCCCCATGCTGAGGACGCCCTGCCCACCGAACCCCGCGATCTTGACCCCCTTGACCTTGAACTCGGGGTCAGACAAAACCTCGATAGACTCCTCCTCGGCGATGCCGAAGATCCGATCGAGGGACGCTTTCGAGAAGTCGCTATCTTTCCTTTCGATCGGCTCCGTCTCGCTGGATCTATCTCTGAACCGCTTCAGGGGGAACTCTCGCTCCATCTCCTCGTTTATGAACTTCTCGATCCCCTTCACGTCCATCCTGAGGATGGTGGGGCAGGGTGATAGGAACTCGACGAAGGCGTATCCCTTCTTGTCCCTCTGGATCTCAAGAGCCCTCCTCACGGCGCGACGGGCCTTTCGGATCTGGTTTATGTTCGATAGGGAGACACGTTCGATGTAGACGGGGGCCTTCAGGGTGTCGAGGAGCTCGCAGATGTGGATCGGGTAGCCGGAGTCACGAGGGTCTCTCCCAGCAGGGGTCGTCGCCGTCACCTCGCCCACCAACGTCGTCGGAGCCATCTGGCCTCCAGTCATCCCGTAGACGGTGTTGTTGACGAAGAAGACCGCGATCTTCTCGCCCCGGTTTGCGGCCTGGACCGTCTCGTTAAGGCCGATGGATGCGAGGTCGCCGTCCCCCTGGTAGGAGACTAGGATGGCGTCGTCCTCGGCCCGAGATATACCGGTGGCGATGGCCGGAGCCCTTCCGTGGGCCGTCTGGACGTGGCCGCAGTCGAGGTAGTAGTAGGCGAAGACCGAGCAGCCCACCGGGCTCATCAAGACGCACCGGTCCTGGATGCCGAGGTCCGCCATGGTGTCGGCTATCATCTTGTGCAAAATCCCGTGGCCGCAGCCCGGACAGTAGTGGGTGGCCGTGGGGGCGGAGCCTCCTTTCCTCTCAAAGATGCTGTAAAATCCCGCAGGTCCTATGATCTTCTCCTTTGCTGCCATTCTAGGCCACCTCCCTTATCATCTCGAGTATCTGATCGCGACCGATGAGATTTCCTCCATACCGTGAGACGAGGGCGACGTCTTTGCATCCCGTGGCGAGCCTTATGTCCTCTCTCATCTGGCCGGCGCTCATCTCGACGGAGATGAAGCTGCATCCCCTGTCCGCCAGGGCCAAGAGCGCCTCCGACGGGAAGGGGAAGAGGGATATCGGCCTGAAGAGGCCCGTCCTCGTGCCTTCCTTTCGGGCGGCGTCCACCGCGGACTTTGCGATCCTGCTGCTGATCCCGTAGGAGACGAGGATCACGTCGGCGTCATCGCACCTGTACTCCTCGAACTCGACCTCGTTCTCTCTTATCCGATCGTACTTCGCCTGGAGCTTGAAGTTGTGCTCCTCCATCTCTCTGAAGTCGAGGTCGATGGAGGTGACCAGGTTTCCTCTCGTCTTCCGGTTGCCGCAGACGGCCCAGGACGAATCGATCTTGGGCTCGATCGCCGTTTCTGGAAAGTTCAAGGGCTCGATCATGTGGCCGAGAACCCCGTCGGCGAGGATCACAGCCGGGTTTCTGTACTTGAAGGCGAGGTCGAAGCCCTTGATGGTGAAGTCGCACATCTCCTGGACGGAGTTTGGTGCCAGGACTATGTTCTTGTAGCTTCCGTGACCGCCGCCCTTGACAGCCTGGTTGTAGTCGGACTGCTCTGGGCCGATGTTTCCGAGGCCAGGCCCTGCTCTCGCTATGTCCACGATGACGCAGGGAAGCTCCGCCCCGGCGATGTAGGATATCCCCTCCTGCTTCAGGCTCATGCCGGGACCCGAAGAGGCTGCCAGAACCCGATGGCCCGCGGCCGCCGCCCCGTAAACCATGTTTATGGCCGCCTCCTCCGACTCCGCCTGGACGAACTTTCGTCCCACCTTCGGGAAGCGCTTCGAGGCCTCGTGAAGTATCTCGCTCGCCGGGGTTATGGGGTAGCCGAAGAAGCAGTCGCAACCGGCGTACATCGCCCCCACGATCACGGCAGTGTTTCCATCAACTAGCTGAGCTGGCATATTTCATTCCTCCTCGATCTTCTCCTTAGATGATATGTGAACCTCGATGGCGAAGGGCTCGGGACATGTGTAATAACAATTGCCGCAGCCGATGCACCCCTCCCCCGAATAGATGGCAAAATGATAGCCTCGGGCGTTAAGCTCCTCCCCGAGCGCGAGAACGTTGGCGGGACAGGCGACGATGCACCTCTCGCAGGCCTTGCACTCGATGGCGTTGATGACCGGATAGGGCTTGTCCTTCTCCCGGATCTCGACCCTTCTTATCTTGCCGCTGATCGTCTTTGGAAGCTCGTCGGCGAACTCGACGATCCTCGGATACTTGTAGGGGGCGGTGATATTCTTGACGTGGTTTTGAAGCTCAACCTTCAGCTCTTCTGTGGGCGCATATCCCTTCGTCAGAACCACCGTCGCCTTCACCACCTGTCCTCTCAGCTTGTCCGGAACCCCGGTGATGGCGCACTCCAGGACTGCGGGATGGGTGAGAAGGGCGCTCTCCACCTCGAAGGGGCCGACCCGATATCCTGAGCTCTTTATGATGTCGTCGGCTCTACCGACGAACCAGAAGTATCCGTCCTCGTCAACCCAGGCGGTGTCCCCAGTGTGATAGTAGTCGTCGTGCCAGGTGTTCCTCATCTTCTCGGGGTCGAGGTGATAGTCGACGAAGAGGCCGATGGGCCGCCCTTTGTCGGTCTTGATCACGATCTCCCCCTCCTCGCCGACCTCGCAGACCTTGTCGTTCTTGTCCACCAGGACCATCTCGTACCCCGGCGAGGGCTTGCCCATGGACCCGGGCTTCGGGTCCATCCAGGGGTAGTTGGCGATGGCGACGACCGTCTCGGTCTGCCCGAACCCCTCCATCAGCCTAAGGCCCGTAGCCTCCAGGAACCGATCATAAATCGTCGGGTTGAGAGGCTCGCCGGCGGTGACGGCGTACTTGAGGGTCGAGAAGTCGTACCTGGACATGTCCTCCTTTATCATGAACCGATAGATGGTGGGAGGAGCACAGAAGGTGGTGACGCCGTACTTCGACGCCATCTCCATCATCCTTGCGGCGTCGAACCTATCATAGTCATAGACGAAGACCGCAGAGCCCACGATCCACTGGCCGTAGAGCTTCCCCCAGACGGCCTTACCCCAGCCAGTGTCGGCGACGGTGTAATGGAGGCCGTCGTCCTCGGCGTTCTGCCAGTACTTGGCGGTCAGGATGTGGCCGAGGGCGTAGGTCTGGTCGTGGTTCACCATCTTGGGGTTTCCGGTGGTGCCGGAGGTGAAGTAGGCGAGGAGAACGTCCGAGTTCTTCGTCGCTCCGTCGCCCGACGGCCTCTCGAAGTTCGCTGATGCGGCCACAAGCTCATCATTCAAGTTGAGCCAGCCGTCCCTTTTGCCGTTCCCCACGAAGGCCTTCAAAACCCGGCAGTCGCCGAGCTCCTCGCAGGCACCGTCCACCTCCTCGGGGACGCCCTCGTCCTCGATGGTGACGATCATCTTGAGGTCGGCCCTCCTTATCCGGTAGACGATGTCCTTTTTCTTGAGCATGTGAGTTGCAGGGATGGCCACTGCCCCGATCTTGTGAAGGCCGATCATAGAGATCCAGAACTCGTATCTGCTCTTGAGAGATAGCATCACGGCCTCGCCCTTTTTTATCCCGCAACCGGAAAAGAAGTTTGCCGCCTTGTCGCTTTGAAGCTTCATCTCCCCGAAGGTGATGATCTTCTCCTCGCCTAGGTCGTTGCACCAGACGAGGGCGATTTTATCAGGGTCGTCTTTCGCATAGACGTCCACCACGTCGAAGGCGAAGTTGAAGTTCTCGGGCACCGTTATCTTGAAGTTCTCTTTGAAATCCTCGTAAGATTCGAAATCCGTCCTTGAGACGAACCTATCCAGTAAAGACGACATTTTAAGATCCTCTCTCTGCTGTTACATCACCACGACGAGCATCTTTGCTGGCTTGTCGTTTTGGGCCTCCATAGCATGCCTATATGACGAATCGAAGAATATCGAGTCGCCCTCGTTCAGGACGATCTCATGATCGTGAATGGAAAATTTGAGGGATCCTTCCAAGACGTAATCGAACTCCTGGCCGGGATGGCTGTAAGCCGAGGGCTTCTCCTTTCTCGGCTCAATGGTGACGATGAAGAACTCCGCCTTCTTGTGGAGGAACTTTCCCGCCAGGTTCTGATATTTGTACTGACTCCGCCGCTCCACCTCGACCCCCTCGCCCTTCCTGGTCACCGTGAATATCCGCATCCTCGGCTCTTCGCCGGTGAGAAGGAGGTTCATGTCGACGTCGAGCCTCTGCCCGATCTCGATGAGCTTGCTCGCCGGAATCTCCGTCTTCCCCTCCTCGTAGGAGGAATAGGTCTCCAGGGGCACCTTAAGATGCTCCGCCATCTCCTCGGCCGTCACCTTGGACAGCTCCCGCATCTCGCGAACCCGGGATGCGATCTCCTCAATCGTCTCCGCCATGCCGATTCACCACCAGAACCTCGATATACCTATGATATATAGCCTCTACCACTCGGCGAGGGCGGGACCTCCGATAACAATGCGGCGATAAAAATCGATCCGGATTTCGGCGCCCTTTTGAGAGAGGCAACGAGCCGGACCTCAACCTATTAATAAACCCCTGCCCTTGATTAAGCCAGGATGAAGCCTTTCGAGTATCTGGAACATACCGCCGACGTGAAGTTTCAAGCCCATGGCCGAAGCCTGGAGGAGGCCTTCGAGAACGCCGCTCTTGCGATGCTCGCCGCCATGGTAGATCCCTCCACCGTCAGGCTTGAGAAGACCTGGCCCGTCGAGATCGAGGCGGAGAGCCTGGAGAGCCTCTTATACGAGTGGCTCTCGGAGGTTCTATACCTCTTCGAGGTGGAGCTGGCCGTCTTCTCGAAGTTCGAGGTCGCGCTCGAAAGGTGCGAGGTGGGCTGGCGGCTCTCAGGCCGGATCGGGGGGGAGAGGGTGGACCCCAAAAGGCACTTCTTCGAGACGGAGGTGAAGGCGGTCACCCTCCACCAGTTCGAGATCAAAAAAGAAGAAGGCGAGGAAGGGGGAGAGGAGATCTGGACCGCTCAGGTGGTTTTAGACGTTTGAGGTGATCCCATGCTGAACAAGGTTGATGATTACGTCTTTGAGGTGCCGATGGGCCACCAGAAGGGTATGCGCGTCCCGGGAAGGATCTTCATCTCCGAGAAGCTCCTGGAGCAGGTCGAGCCAGGAACCATCGACCAGGTGGCAAACGTCGCCACCCTCCCCGGCATAGTGAACTACTCGATGGCGATGCCCGACGCCCATCTAGGCTACGGATTTCCCATCGGGGGCGTCGCGGCCTTCCGGGAGGACGGGGGGGTGATAAGCCCCGGTGGCGTCGGGTTTGACATAAACTGCGGCGTGCGGATGCTCAGAACCGACCTTGTGGCGAAAGATGTGACGCCGATGATATCAAACCTAGTCGAGGACCTCTTTCACGACGTCCCCTCCGGGGTCGGGGCCAAGGGGAGGCTCCGGGTCTCAGAGCACGAGCTCGACGAGGCCTTCACCCGAGGAGCGGCCTGGGCGGTGGAGGCGGGCTTCGGCGTTCCGGCGGACCTCGAGCACTGCGAGGAGAATGGCCAGCTTGCGGGCGCAAAGACCGAGCACGTCAGCCTCAAGGCGAGGAAGAGGGGAAGGCCCCAGCTGGGGACCCTGGGAAGCGGAAACCACTTCCTGGAGATCCAGAGGGTCGACAAGATCTTCGATGAGGAGCTCGCCAAGAAGTTCGGCCTCTTCGAGGGGCAGGTCACCGTCATGATTCACTGCGGATCGAGGGGGGCGGGCCACCAGATCTGTACAGATCATCTGCAGGTTCTGAGCAAGGCGGTCCGAAAGTACGGGATAGAGCTTCCCGATAAACAGCTCGCCTGCGCGCCTCTGGGGACGCCGGAGGCCGATAACTACTTCGGGGCGATGGCGGCGGCCGCGAACTACGCCTGGGCCAACCGCCAGATCATCTCGCATTGGACGAGGGAGGTCTTCGAGAGGTACTTTGCCGACGCCAAACTCGACCTCGTCTACGACGTCGCCCACAACGTTGCAAAGATCGAGGAGCACTCCGTCGACGGCTCAAAGGAGAGGCTCTACGTCCATCGGAAGGGGGCGACGAGGGCCTTCGGCCCAGGGAGGCCCGAGATCCCTGACGCGTACAGGGACGTCGGCCAGCCGGTCATCATACCCGGGTCCATGGGCACACCATCTTACGTCCTCTGCGGAAGCGAGGGGGCGATGAGGCTCACCTTCGGGAGCGCCTGCCACGGGGCCGGCAGGATCATGTCCAGGACCCAGGCGAAGAAGACCTACGCCGGGACCGAGGTGAAAGACTCTCTCACCAGGCGCGGGATCAAGGTGATGGCGACCCACCCGAAGATGCTGGCCGAGGAGGCTCCCGAGGTCTACAAGCCGAGCGACGAGGTCGTCGACGTCGTCCACAACCTGGACATAGCGAGGAAGGTGGCGAGGGTCGTACCCCTGGGAGTCTCCAAAGGATGAGGCTCCGGGTCGTCCTGGTGGAGCCGATCTACGAGGGGAACGTCGGCTCCGTGGCGAGGGCGATGAAGAACTTCGGCTTTTCCGACCTCGTCCTCGTCCGCCCCTGCGAGATCGAGGACTTCGGCCTCGCCATGGCATCTCACGCGAGGGACCTGATCGAGGGGGCGAAGGTCGTCGAGAGCCTCGGAGAGGCGGTGGCGGGCGCAAATCTGGTCGTCGGGACCACGGGGGTCAGGGGCCTATCCACCGACCGCCACCTGAGGATCCCGAGCCTTTCCCCAAAGGAATTGGCCGAGAGGCTCGACGGGACGAAGGGAGAGGTGGCGCTCCTTTTGGGGAGGGAGGATGACGGCCTCTCCCGCGATGAACTTTTGGCCTGCGGCATCGTCGTCACAATACCCACCAGCGGAGAGTATCCGATAATGAACCTCTCCCACGCCGCCACGGTCCTATTTTACGAGCTATCCCAGGTGGAGCCCGGCGAGGTGGAGCTGGCCAGGCCCGAGAACGTCGCCCGTCTCCTCGACCACTTCCGGGCCGCCCTGACGGAGTCGGAGTACCACCAGCACAAGCTCGAAAAGACGATGCTGATGCTGAAAAGGATCTTCGGGAGGGCGAGGCTCACCGATCGGGAGGTACAGACCCTCCGCGGCGTCGTTCGAAACCTCCGGTGGGGCGCGGAGCACCGGGGCGGCGAGTTTGAGGAGGATGGCCGGGTCCGGGAAGAAGGTGAGGCTGAGGACGAGAGCGAAGGGCTGCCGGAAGGAAAAAGTAAGGTTTGATGGGCCAACGTATTCGGCCCCTTCAAGCTGAGGTCTCGGATCTACAATTCGAGATCAGGCGTTGACTACGTATGTCCCTGCGATCTTGTCGTGCCACCCCTGCTTCTTCTTGTCAATCAGGATCCAGACGTACCCCAGGAGGATCACAACGGCGGAGATGATCATCCCAATCCACCGCAGGAAGCCCTTGCCATATCCGATGGGATAAGTCCCGTCGGTCCCGATCAGCTTTATCTTCATCGCCATCATCCCTGGGGTCTGGCCGTTTCCGAAGAAGTACGTGTAGTAGACCACTGAGACCAGCCCGCCCAAAAAGAGGATGATGCTCCCAACCGTCCCTCCGATGCCCGCGGAAACGTAGTTTAGGATCGAGCCGATCGCGCCGACGATGAGGCCGTCAATCAGGTACGAAATCAGCCTTGATCCAACGCCCGCCAGATCCAGGATCATCTCCTCTCTCTCCACGACGATTTCTGCTTCCATCTTCTCATCCCTCGAAGAAAGTTCTACGATAATTGGTTACAAAAACTTATATAAATAATTTTTCTTATTTTTGTCGACATCCCGAAAGTATGGGCGGGTTTCACGCTGGTTTCATACTATAACTCAATATGATCAAAAATACGGTCATGGAAATCTCCGACGATCGAAAGCTCTGCTGCGGTTTCAGAGAAAAATGGGAAGTATGGGACCTCAGAGGGACATTTTGAGGCAGTCCTCATCGGAGGAGGACCGTCCTGGCCATTTCTGGGATCGTTCAAGCTTTGACGACGTAAGTTCCGGCGATCTTGTCGTGCCACCCCTGCCGCTTCTTGTCGATCAGGATCCAGATGTAGCCCAACAACAATACAAGCCCCGAGATCTCCATCCCGACCCATCTGAAGAAGCCTTTTTTATAGCCGACCGGCTCGACCCCGTCGGTCCTGACCAGCTTAATCTCCACAAGCTTCATCCCCGGAGTCTGCCCCTTCCCGAAGAAGTAGGTGAAGTATCCTATCCCGATCGCAGCCGTAAGGATGTAAACCGCGGTAAAGGCCGTCGAGAAGTCGCCCCCGGCAACCGCCTCCTCTTCGATCGAGACTCCGAAAAGAAAGATCAGGGCGACGTAGAAGATGCTCAAGACGACGACGTCCACCAGATAAGACGCCAGCCTCTGGCCGACGCCGGCGAGGTTCAAATCCGCTTTATCCGCTTGGGAAACTGCTTCGTCCATTTTGCAACCACCAGCAAAAGGCTTTGTGGGCCCGCTGATATAAATATTTATCACAAATAGTATTTAATGAAAATTAAAAGAGATCGGAGATGCCGATCAGGATTAGGGGAAGTAGCAGGAAGAAAAAGATGAGGAGGGGCCCTGAGAGATCAGACCTCCCAGGCCGCGATCACCTTCTCGATGTTCACGTAGTCTCTCCTTCCTTCATGCTCCAGGACCAGGACGCCGTCGGCGGAGCCCACGACCTTGCCGCGGAGCCGCTGGCTTCCGTTCCCGCCGAAGTAGACCTCGATCTCCTTGTTCCACAGATGCTCTGATACGAATTTGTCCATCATGGAATCCTCACCTCAAAGAAGCTCTTTGGCAATAATAAGGCTTTAAACTAGATATAATTTGTGGCTAATCCCATAAATCGGCCCAAAATCAGAAAAAACAAACCAAAATTTAAATCAACTTGATTAAATGATTTTAACTCGGATCAACTGAGGTTGATGATCTGAAAATCTTTCCCCAAGTCAAATCAACTTTAAATGCAGAAACGAAGGCGAAAAAAGAAGAGATGCCCATCCTTTGGGCATCTCGCTCCCGAAGCAGATCTTTTCCAGGCCTGCGTTGTCTACTGACCGTACCGCAGCTCGACCGGAGAGGCCATCCAGACACGGATCTGATAGCTTCCGGGACCGTCTCCCTCCGTCCCCGTGGCCTTGAGGGTCCAGCTCCCCGGCAGGGGGGCGACGACCGTCAATATGCCCGAGGAGGTCTCTTCGACCTCGATCCCGCCGGGGTTCTGAAGGCTGAGCTCCAGGTCGCCACCCTGGCGGGTGGCGCGGATGAATAGCATATCGACATCCTCGGGAACCAGTATCGTGTGGCCAATCACATCTCCTCTGGCGATCTCGCCCTCAAAAAGGAGGGGCGATGGGGTTGAGGGAAGGCCGACGGGCGCCAGGGTCACCTGTGCCAGGAAGAGGCCGCTCTCTTTTAGGCTCGAACCCAGGACCCCCAGGGTCCAGACCCCGGCCATGGGGTTTGTGACGGTCTTCGATCGAATCTGATCGGGAGTGGGCGCGGTGGCGGTCCAGATCTGCTTCATCTCGGGGCTTTGGAGGATGACCTTCAGATCGTCGTTGCTGAGAGACCTGAAGTCGATCGTGAGGCTGGAGCTATCTTCGGGAACGTTGATGGCGTACTCCCTGCCGTCGTCCTCATCGCCGACCCAGCCGATGAGAAGATCGCTTAAAACCCCGGAGCCGCTGGAGACGGGGAGGGGTCCATCGAGGATCTCGACCCAGCCGGAGTATCGGCCGCTCGACTTCACCCCAGACCCAAAAACCTCAATCGTCCACAATCCGGGCATCGGAAACTCGACCCTCGTGGATATGGGCTGGTCGGGGGTGTGGGACGTGGCGATCCAGACCTCTTCGCCGATGGGGCTTGTGAGGCTGGCCTTCAGGTCGTCTTCGGTGAGGGTGGCTAATCCCAGGGCCAAAAATCCCGCGCCCTCGGGGACCTCGAAGCTGTAAGTGCATATCTCGCCATCCGCCACCTGGCCCGAATAGTCGCCTCCGGACCCTAGGTCAATCGGCTCCTGGCCGGCGGGCCGCTTCTCGATGCCGGAAAGCTCGGTCCAGACGATCTCAAACCTTCCGCTCTCCTTGACGCCGGAGCCCAAGACCTCAACGATCCAGGTGCCGGGCATCGGATAGTCCACCGTCTCCGACCTCACCTCGTCGGGCCGGTGGGAGGTGGTGGTCCAGACCTCCCGTCCCGCGGGGCTTGATAGGGTGATCTTCAGGTCGTCCTCGGAGAGGGTCTTGAAGTCGAGAGATAGGCTGCCGACGTTCTCTCCCACCTCGATCTCGGCAAATTCGATCTCGCCCTTTTTGACGGCCTTGGTGATCGTCCCGGAGGACTCGCCCGACGCGGCCATCGCGAGCCCGACGTAGCGGTTCGAGGTTTCGCCCTGGCCTGTAACCCTCAGGGTCCACGATCCTGCAGCGGGCCGGGGGGACATGAGGGCGATGTAGTCGTTCTCACCCTCCTCGACGAGGGCGCCTTGGGGATCTTCAAGCTCGAAGGCGAGCGGCTCCCCGCTGACGCTCAGGACCTCGATGAAGAGCTCGGCGGCGTTCTCGGGAACGAGGATCTCGTGGTATCTGCTCTCGCCCTTGGGGACGTAGCCGTCGAAACGGTCTTCGACGAACGACGCAGGATCGGCGTATCCGTAGGTGAGGGCTGAGGCTGAGGCTGATGTCAGCAAAATGGCTAAAAGGGGAAAAAAGAGGGAATCTCTCATGGAAGGATAAATGGGCGGAGCGAAAATAAAGATTTTGTCGTCTTGACGGACGGAAAGGAGACTAAGATCGGCTTTGCTCCTCTCCTTCCGGATCGCATGAGACCCGCGGCCTTCCCGAGCCCGAGAAGGTCCCTGAATCCTTCCAATCCACCCTCTTCCCCCTCTTTATCGCGTCCTCCACCGCCTCTCTTATGATGTAGCCCGCCTTGTGGAGGATGGTGTCCTTCAATTCTGGGTCCTGGTCCATGCTGGCGGTGCAGGGGTAGGCGTGGTGGGCCTCGGAGATCCTCTCCCGGAGGTCCGGCTGATCGGTCTCAAGCCCCGTCATCCTCTTCGCGACGTACCAGGTGGAGCCGCAGGGGGCGGACCTGACGACGTTGGCGGCGAGGATCGTTTCCCTCCCCTCCCGGCTCTTCTGGGCCAGGATATCGATTTTTGGCTCGCCGAAGTGGGCCTTCTCCATGAAGGCCGATATGTTCGGCATATCGGGGTCGGGCCGGAGGGCGCAGAAGGGCTTGGCGAAGGCGGCCTCAAGGCCGAGCTTTTTGGCCTCCTCCGCCAGCTGGGTCCGCAGGCCCAGGGGAAGCTCCTGCGGCCGCTCGGACCCGCCGATGATCCCCTTGTATCCTTTATCCTTGAGGGCGGGGAGGAGGCCGAAGATTATGTCGGGGTGGACGTTGACGACGATGGCGATATCGGCCTCGGGTATGTCCGCAGGGATGTAGGGGCCGACGTCGTCGATGAAGTCGTCGAGGGTCTCGGGGTCGGGCATCTCGATGACGGAGACGATCTCCTCGGCCATGCTGTACTTTCCCGACTTGCAGAGGGTGCAGGCGTCGCCGCAGGATATGCAGAAGCCTGAGAAGTTGATCAGGTTCCCGATGAGGGTTCTTCCGAACTCGCCGTTGTAGAATACCGCGACCTTCATAATTTCCCCTTTTTGTCGGCCATCTTATCTATCCTTTGTTCTCCACTCTCCCCGGCTCGGAGCCCGCAATCCCGGCCAACAGCTCTCCCAGCCCCGGGACCTCGTCGGCGAGCTCTTTGACGGACACAGCCTCGCCCTCGGCGCTGAGGGCCACGGCCCCCCGGGGACCGAGGGCCACCACCGCCTTTGGCATCTTTCTCGCGGCGAAGGCCGCCCTCTCGCCCTGAACCATCGAGAATGAGAATACCTCTGCCACAGGTATGAGGGTAATCTCCCCCACTGTAAGGGGATCGTCTGCTTGGAGCCACCTTCGATTCATCCGATCACCATTTATCTATAGGTGCGTTTTTGTACAAAAATGGTGAGGGTGCGAGGATGGGAAACGATCTAGGCGGCATAGAGCCCCGGCTTCTCTGGGGACATTTCAACGAGATCAGGAAGATTCCCCGGTGCTCCAAGCACGAGGAAAGGGCGGCGGAGTACGTCGTCTCCGCGGCAAGGCGGCTCTGGCTCGACTGCAAAGTGGACGGCGCCGGAAACGTCGTGGTGAGAAAGGGCGCGACCCCCGGGAAGGAGGGCTCACCGACCGTCCTTCTCCAGTCCCACCTGGACATGGTCTGCGAGAAGAACAAGGACATCGACCACGACTTCTCAAAAGACCCCATCGAGGTCGTGGTCGAGGATGGCTGGGTCTTGGCGAGGGGCACCACCCTGGGCGCCGACAACGGGATCGGGGTTGCTGCAGCTCTCGCCGTCCTGGAGGACCCCGAGGCGGTCCACGGCCCTCTGGAGCTTCTCTTCACCGTTGACGAGGAGGACGGGATGTCCGGGGCGAGGGGGCTCCGGGAAGATGAGGCTGGGGCGAAGATGCTGATCAACCTAGACACCGACGACCCTCACTCCGTCTACGTGGGGTGCGCCGGCGGCGAGAACTCTCACCTCCGCCTCCCGATCCGATGGGTCCGTCCTGATCAGGGCGGGGCGGCGGCCTTCGAGGTCGTCCTCAAGGGCCTGGCGGGAGGCCACTCCGGGGTCGACATCCACCTTGAGAGGGGAAACGCCATCAAGCTTCTGGGATTTCTCCTCTGGGAGGCGGGGGAGAGGGTTCCCTTCAGCCTCGCATCCATCAGGGGCGGAGACAAGCACAACGCCATACCCCGAGAGGCGGAGGCTCACGTCGTCTTGCCCCGGGAACGGGCGGAGGAGTTTCGGTCTCTGGTGGAGGCGGGAGGCCACGCCCTCCGGGAGGAGTACGGGAAAGTGGACCCGGACCTCACCGTCGAGATATCGCCCCTGGAGGTTCCCGAGAGGGCAGCGTCCCTGGAGGACTCAAAAAGGGCCATCAGCCTCATCAGGGCCCTTCCGAACGGGATCATCCGGTGGAGCCCTGAGATCCCAGGCCTCGTTGAGACCTCGACGAACCTATCGGTCGTCTTCACCGAGGAGGACCAGATCTTCTTCCAGCTGGCATCCCGGTCGTCGTCGAGGGTCGGCCTCAAGACGACGACGGGAAGGATCAGGGCCGTGGCGAGGCTTGCGGGAGCGAAGATCGAGAGGGGGGACAGGTATCCGGGAAGGCGTCCGAAGCTCGATTCAAAGCTCCTCGCAGCGTGCAAGGCGGCCCACGAAGACCTCTTCGGCCAAGAGCCGATGGTCAAGTCGATTCACGCAGGCCTTGAGATGGGGATCATCGGGGAGAAGTATCCGGATATGGAGATGGTCTCTTTGGGAACGTCGATCGAGCACCCTCACTCTCCGGACGAGAGGGTGAAGATCTCGGCGGTGGAGGAGTTCTATCGATTCCTCCTGGCGGCGCTGGAGAAGGTCTCGGAGATGGAATAGCTCACGAAGAAAAGTACGAGAGTTTTGGTTTATATGGGCGGGCGGCGCAGAAAATTTGGGGCAGCTGCAAACGGAGGTATCGGAGACGAGGCGCCATCTTTCAGTTATTCGAATCCATTGTGGGTTTCGCTGCTCCCAGCGTCGGCCTCCTCCAGGCACATAAGGGCGACCTCAAAAGAACGATAGATCAAATCGAAGAGCGTGTTGCCTTGTCTCCCGAGACAAGAAAACCCGTATACGAGCAAAAAAAACGGCCATGATTATGCGCTTTTCTCAGATCTTCTAGCCAGATATCGGCTTGGATCTCTGAGACGTAACCCATTTGCTCTGCCCTATGGGCATTATTGATAAGATCGAAGACCTTAACGGCCAGATCGAGGTCATCGGTTGTGAAAGTTTCCGGCCTAATTTGTATATTTTCAAGCCGTTCCTCCCGGAAAAAGCCAGGGAGCTGGCGACCGATCACGCCGCTCGGGAAGGTATCTCCAAAAAGCTGGGCCATGGCGCGGCTAACCTCTCTTTGACCCCCATTGATGATGAACGTTCCCCAATCAGGCTCGTATACCACCAATCTGCCCCTCTCCCTGACTACCCGGACCATCTCTGAGAACGCTTTTCTCGGATCGGCTATATGTTGCAAGACCCGGTCGGCTCTTGCTCCATCGAAGGCGCTGCCACGAAAGGGAAGCCTGCAGGCATCTCCAAGGCAGTAAAAGACCAACCCCTCTTTTTCGGAGGCTTTGGATGCAGTTTCGATCATTTTCCTGCTGGAGTCTATGGCTACCACATAGCCTCGGCCCCCGATCATCTCGGCCATCGTTGACGCATCCCCACCCAGGCCGCAGCCTACCTCAAGAATTCTTGAGGATTTTGTCGTATTCAGGAGCTGGAAGCTATTCTTCTTGCAGTCCTGAAAGTAAGGTAAGGAGCATAGAGTCCGCAAGCACGAAAAAAATACGTCGGGATTTTGGGAACCGTCGACTTTCGAAAAGCCGCTCGAAAGGTAGTCCATGGACGGCGATTTGAGGGCGATTGTAAAAAAAGATAATGCCACTTCGATTGTGCCGATTTTATCGGAGTTCGTCTCAGATTCGGGGCTCAGGCTAAGGTTCAGGCCGTGGCCTCCTCGTCGATCTTGATCACCTCTTCTGTCAGCCCGCGAAGCTCGTGGACGAGGCCGTCGATCTGCCAGCTCGCCATCGATCCTGACGCTGAGGATGCCAATTTTCCGCAGATCTATCGCCTTCGCCACCCCCACCCACCCCAGACGGCGGGGCACTCCGACGGCGCTGTCCAAGACAGCGCCGCCCTCGTCCCCTCGCCCTCGGGTTTCACGACGCCTTCCTGGCAGGGGCGGGGTTCTCCGTTCTGGCGGCGATACTCTCAGCGGTGGCGAAGGACGCGGGATGAGCGAGCGAGGCGGCAAGTGTCCGGCGAATTTTATTCGTAGAATAGTATATATCCAGGCGGCGTAGAAAATTTGGGGCAGCTGCAAAGTGATCGGAGACAAATCGCCATTTTTCAGTATTCGAATCCATTGTGGGTTTCGATGCGCCCGGCGTCGGCCTCCTCCAGGCACATAAGGGCGACCACCCTTATGCT
Source organism: Methanothrix sp. (assembly GCA_035380685.1). Classification (GTDB taxonomy): domain Archaea; phylum Halobacteriota; class Methanosarcinia; order Methanotrichales; family Methanotrichaceae; genus Methanocrinis. The sequence continues at coordinate 26,901 of DAOSXX010000026.1, forward strand.
CTTCAGCGCCTCGTCTACAGTCTCGCCGTAAGAATGACAGCCTTTGAATTGCGGGCAGCTCGCTATGTAATACCCGTCCTAGTCCATCTCCATTGGTCATCGGTTAAGGGTATTTTGCCAGTTTTCTACGCCTAACATTATTATTTTAAGTATTAAATTATAATTATATGTGCATTCCGTTGTGAAAATCGATGTAGTAAATGCCTCGTGTGCGTTTTCCAGACCTAAAGGTAGACCAGTTATATTACATAATCCTAAAACTGTTATTCCGAAAAACCAGATAACGGGGCTCTATTCAATGCTGCTTTTTGGCTTAACCGATGACCAATGCGTCCATCTTGATGATTATGGGCAGGTGCGACATTTCGACTTCCACCGACATCAATCAGATATCATAGCTCTCCACATTGAAGACGCTTTTTCCGAAGTTTTCCGGCTTATGACCGCCCTAAAGCTCAACCCCCTTTATCAGGATGTGATTTCTCAAAACGCTCTCGGCGAACCTGTCGCCCTCGTTTTTCATAGCCTACCACCTGAAAATATATATTCGGATAGATATCCTCTAAGAAAAGTATATATGTTACAAGATACGACATAAAGTCGACTTGAAATGTATCGTATTCTGATTCTCTGGCTAACCATATTAATTACAATAGGCGCATCTCCCGCGTCTTGTGAAGGAGCAGCATACGCCTTCGGGGAAGCTGGTGTACGTGAGTTGGACCAATTTTCGCTGTCTGAATGCAACGGCTCAGAGGTCGTCACATTCACTACATCCAGTATATCAGGCGATAAATACAACCGAATCGCTTGTCCAGGAAGATCCTTGGATTCGATAAAGTATGAAATCTGCAAGAGGATAGATGTTGGAAACGACAAGGTCATTGATGAAGCAGCTTATCTGGCACAAAGATTTCCAGGAGATCGTTCAGTAGAACAGGTTTGTTCGATCTACGATTATCTTAAAAATAACTGGAATTACACTGGGGATCCTAGATGTGAGGAATATTATCGTTATGCTAATCAGACTCTTAGGCTTGGAGAACGGATCAACCGCGCTGGTGCAGGGGATTGTGACGATTTTGCAATCCTAATGTCGGCCCTAATCGAGAACATCGGTGGAACCACCAGGATAAATCTCGCATACGGCGGGGCTGAAGGGCATGCCTATACCGAAGTTTACCTGGGCGATCTGGACGATGAAGACGATAAGGTAAAAAGGACGATCAGCTGGTTGAGGAAGGAATACAACGTAGCTGAAATCAATGTACATTCGGGCAATATACATGGGGACGATAAAGAGGTTTGGCTCAACCTCGATTGGTGGGCAGACCATCCTGGAGGTCCTTTCTATGAGGCAGCCAATCACGTACCGATCCTTACTAGACCGGATATTCCAAAGGTTCCGTTAACCCCCCCAAACGAACCACCCTCGGCAATTATCTCTTACGAGCCTGAAGAACCGAATGCAAGAGACACTATAAACTTCAATGCATCTCAAAGCTATGACCCCTACGGAAAGATCGTGGAGTACGAATGGGATTTTGAAGATGGTAATACGGTAAGAGGCGCTGCTGTAAATTATTCTTATTCGAAGGGCGGCACATTCACCGTGAAGCTAAAAGTGACCGACGACGAGGGTAAAACCAACATCGACACCGACTTGATCGATGTAAACGAACCACCGGTCGCCCAGTTCAAGTATTCAATCCGGGATATGGAATCGGGATATCTGATAACCTTCGACGCTTCGAAAAGCAAAGATGAAGAGGATGGGGACATCGCCTACTACATGTGGAACTTCGGCGATGGACAGAAAACCGGAGAAATCCCTGACCAGAGCGTCGCGCCTCATTTTTATCCCAACAGCGGCACCTTTAACGTGAGTCTGACCGTTAAAGACAAAAAGGGAGCTACGGGCTTCAAGTTGATTCCGATCAAAATCAATTCGCGGCCAATTGCCATATTCTCCATCGATATAAGTGAACCGAACATTGGCGACGACATCGCCTTTGACGCATCCCAAAGTAGAGATGACGACGGGAAAGTGGTGGAATACAAATGGGATTTCGGTGACGGTGAGACCGCAAAAGGCCGCTACGTGATACATGATTATTCAACAGGGGGCGCTTTCATCGCAAAGCTGGAGATCAAAGACGACGACAACGCAACGAACAGCACCGACCGTGAGATCAGAGTAAACAAACCCCCCACAGCGTCCTTCGACTACTATCCCGCCAATCCCAGTGTGGATGGGATAGTAACCTTTAACGCATCCCAAAGCAAAGACGCAGACGGCAGGATAGTCGATTACGAGTGGGACTTCGGAGAGGGTGGGCGCAAGCTGGGGCATATGTGTGTAGATTACAAATACATTAAGAGTGATACCTATATCGTAATTCTGACTGTAACAGACGATAAAGGCATAAAAAACTCATCCTCTAAAAAGGTGGCAGTCGCAGAAAAAATGTCATCGGTTATCGAAGACACCGAAGCCGAGACGCCGGTAAGCGCCCGAGAACGGGCTAAGGTGGTGGCCGAGTCAAAGCAACCTGCCATCCAAACGTGGATACGAGCCTTCGGAGGTGCTGGTAAAGATGTAGGATATTCCGTACAGCAGACGAGCGATGGTGGCTACATCATAACAGGTTGGACCCTTGGTACTTTCGGCGGGGACGACGTTTGGCTGATCAAGACCGACTCCTATGGAAACAAGGTATGGGACAGAACCTTCGGAGGTGCTGGTCAAGATGAGGGATATTCGGTGCAGCAGACGAGCGATGGCGGCTACATCATAACAGGCTACACTCTTGGTACTTTCGGCGGGGACGACGTTTGGTTGATCAAGACCGACTCCTATGGAAACAAGGTATGGGACAGAATCTTCGGAGGTGC
>DAOSXX010000026.1:29895-33213 GCA_035380685.1 Methanothrix sp.
CGACTCCTATGGAAACAAGGTATGGGACAGAATCTTCGGAGGTGCTGGTCAAGATGAGGGATATTCGGTGCAGCAGACGAGCGATGGTGGCTACATCATAACAGGTAGGACCCTTGGTACTCTCGGCGGGGACGACGTTTGGCTGATCAAGACCGACTCCTATGGAAACAAGGTATGGGACAGAATCTTCGGAGGTGCTGGTCAAGATTGGGGATATTCCGTACAGCAGACGAGCGATGGTGGCTACATCATAACAGGCTATACAACGTCCCGCGGAGCAGGCGGCAGCGACATCTGGCTGATCAAGATCGACCCCTATGGAAACGAAGCATGGGACAGTATCTTCGGAGGAGCAGGTAATAATTGCGGATATTCAGTAAAGCAGACGAGCGACGGCGGCTACATAGTCGCCGGATGGACCGATCCCTACGGATCTGGTGCGCTAGATGTATCGTTGATCAAGACAGACGCATCTGGAAACTTGGTCGAATGAACAACATTTATCAGAGTGAAGATATCGACCATGTATGAGACCATTCGTATAACTCAGAAGCTGAGAACCTTCCACATTTTGATTTATAATGAGTTATAAAATATGTCTGCAAAAACGTATTGAGAAATGTACATATAGAGAAAAAGAAACATACTTCCTTGGAAAATTGGAGGGAGGGACTAGTGTACAGAAAGGAGATTATAAACCTCAGGAATGGGTCAATTGTAGCGTTGGCCTTAATATTGACGCTCGTTTCGATACACTCAACGGCTGCTGAACCGGATAACCGAACTGAATCGATAGCCCAACCTGAGGGCATGGTAACGGCATCATTGAAACCGAACATTACTGGAGACTGGAGGCTTATCCTTAAAGATAATGTGAGTCGGTATGCCAACTTGACCCTTTATCAAGCCGACGATAACATCTTCGGATACGGAAACCTGACCTCAGACAACGCGACTCGGCAGGTCACAGCCGGCGGATCTTTTGAATTAGACCTCATGGAGCTGTTTTTTGTCTCGCAGGAAGAGGACCTGATCCTCCGGCTCGTCTCCGTCGTCGATGAGGGATGCCTCTCAGGGGACTACAGGGGTTACGCCAAGGAAGGCGAAGAGATGAGCGGGGAAGTTTCAGGGTGCATGTGCGTACGAGGCGATACAAAGGCGGGGATTTGGCCCAAGTCGGAACCAACCCCTATCGAATGGTCTTGGTTCGAGAGGCTCTGGTTCAGTCCATGGCATTGGGATTTATTCACCTAGAGGACCGCGTTTTCGTTCAAGAAAGGCGATGAATATACGTCGAGAGGATAGGTGTCTATATTATGCCAGAAGAGAGGGACTGGAACTGGACTGAAACGGCGTTCAAAAAGGTTCCAGTTCCTTATCCACTAGTTTCACTGATATTATTTGTCGTTTCTTTTCTAATTTATATATTTTTGAGCAAAAGAGTCGAAAGTTTCGAACTGGATATCTATACCAGTATCGTGACAATATCTACCTGCTTTTTAGTCGCATGCGAGCCCACAGGAGTCAGATACTTCATAGATAACACGAGAGACAGCTTCAGGAATATGAAGCCAGCTCCAGAACATGAAAAAAAAATCATCGACCTCAATCAACGACTCGAAGAGAGATTCACCGGATCAAAAATCTATTATATAATAGTCATTTTAGTCATTGCCCCATTTATATTGATCGATCCGATACGTGGAGAATGCTATCTATTTTCCGTGCGTGAGGCTACCATTTGGAGCATCTTACTCGACACATTTGGATATATAATAACATTATTAATACTTTACTCGATGTCCACAATCATTTGGATTATCTTAAACATTTCGTGGGCACTCGCCAAACTCGAAAGCGATCCTTACAAGCATTCTATCAAAATAGACCTTTATAGCATCGATAAAGTGGGCGGTCTGAGACCCATTAGAAACTTAATTTTGAAGCTTGTTGTGTTTCAATTTATCACCATATCACTGGCAATTATAACTTTCATCAGACCAAAAACAGTTATATATCAAGAAGTTATATTCCTTATAATATTATTTTTATTTACTATGATGTTATTCTTCTTGAGTCGATATGTGATCCATAAACTCCTGGAAGATAAACGAGAATGCGATATCAGTATCATTAACGAACTGTACGACCAACAAAATCAGCGAATGCAAAGTACCATCTCTTGTAAAGATTATAATAATAAAGATATGAAGCTGGATCATATATTAAAGTCGATGGAATTCCTTCAAGATGAAAGAGAAAGATTGATGCGCGCCAGCAAAAGGGCATACGACTTTAAAGATATGTTTATTTTTATCAGTTCATTCCTTCTTCCATTTGTTACCACCTATATCCTCCCGCTGATCATGCCCAAAATTAATCAATAATAATATTCTAAATATGATTATAGAGACTGCGTCTATCCATAGTCGATGGTGGTACGCCTGGATTTGGCTGATATATCCAAAGAGAGACGATACCGATCCTGATTTTGTTGGATACCCTTTTGGTCCACCTCGGATTCAAAACCGCTATTATGCAGCACCTCTAAGAACTCTATGCGAAATATCAACCGAATCAAAGAGCACCACCAAAAGCACAAAACCGGGCGAGGGTTCACTTCATCCCAGACCTAAAGGTCGGGGTATTCGTGACCCTCCGTGCTCCCCAAGTAATAAAGATCGAGCCCTATTGTGGAAGCGCCCCCTCTTTCCGCCTACTCAGATCTTCTGTATCTCGTCCTTCGTCGCCAGCTTGATCCCGGCGTCTGTGAGGACCTTCCTCGCCTTCTCCAGGTTGTCGACCCGGATGATCAGCATCGCCCGCTCGGCCTTGGTGGTGACGAAGGCGTAGGCGTAGTCGACATTGACGTCGCTCTCCCCGAGAGTGTTCACGATCTCGTATAGGCCTCCGGGGATGTCCTTCATCTCGACGGCCAATACCTCCGTCTCCGAGACGGTGAAGCCGCTGTCGTGAAGGACCTGATAGCCCCGCTCGGGATCGTCGACGACCATCCGAATGACCCCGAAGTCTCCGGCCTCGGCGACGGTGAGGGCCCTGATGTTCACCCCGGCGTCGGATAAGGTCTTGGAGACCTTGGCCATCCTTCCGGGCTTGTTCTCGACGAACAATGATATCTGCTTAATTGCCACCATTTTTCGCACCTCCTTTTTTCCCTTACTTTCTCGCCTTCAGCTCTCGCTTCTGTCCCGTCTTCCGTTCAGACCTTCCTCTTGTCGATCACCCTCACGGCCTTCCCCTCAGACCGCGGGATCGTCCCCGGCTCCACCAGCTCCACGTCGGCGACGACGTTGAGGA
>DAOSXX010000027.1:0-32634 GCA_035380685.1 Methanothrix sp.
CTAAAAATAGATCTTACTATATATAAACTTATTCAATCAACTGCAGACACGACCCCAAAATATAGTCCGTAAAAAAAAAGAAAGGTATTCAGTGCAGCAGAACCCCTGCTGCACTGTATGCGAAGTCGATGAACCTCTGGGGGTCGACGCCGATCCAGATTGTGACCACCAGGGCCACGACCATCGCCAGGACGTACCCCTTCGGCTCTGCGATCTTCGCGCCCGCGGGCTCTCTGACGTACATGTACATGATCACCCTCAGGTAATAGTACAGCGAGAGAGCGCTGTTGAGGGCGAATAGCACCGCCAGCCAGACGAGTCCCGAATCGATAGCAGAACCCCAGAGCATGAACTTCCCTATGAACCCCGCCGTTGGGGGAATCCCGGACAGCGAGAAGAGGAAGATCAGCATGCAGAACGCGGTTATGGGGGCTCTTCGCCCGAGGCCTGCGTAGTGCTCCAGATCGTCGGGGTTCTTTCTCCCCTCGGAGAGGGCCATGTATCCGACCACCGCAGCGGCGATGAAAGCCCCGGTCTTCATGAAGGCGTGGCCGAGGATCAGCATCAGGCCGCTCGCAAGGCCGTTTTGCGCCACGCTGAGGTCTAGGCCGCCGCTGTTGACGGCACCGACGACCACGAAGGCGATGGCGATGTACCCGGCGTAAGCGACGCTGGAGTAAGCCAGCATCCTCTTGACGCTCTTCTGCCAGATGGCCACTATGTTCCCGAGGGTCATGGTTATCGCCACGAGGATGGCGAAGGCCATGTACCACTCAAAGCTGAGGGCTATCAGGGCTATGAAGATCACCTTGAAGGCCGCCACAAACCCCATCTTCTTTGAGCCTGCCGCAAGGAAGGCCGTAACGATGGTGGGCGATCCCTCGTAAGTGTCGGGAGCCCACATGTGGAAGGGCACAAGGGCCATCTTGAACCCGAAGCCCGCCACCACGAAGAGGAGGGCGACGAGGGTCGCAGGTCCCATGCTCGCCACGGAGGCCGCGGCCATCTCCGCAAGCTTGGTGGTTCCCGTCAAGCCGTAGAGGAGGGAGAACCCGAAGAGCATCATCGCAGATGAGACCGATCCGAAGATGAAGTACTTCATCGCAGCTTCCAGGTTCTTCTTTTCCTTGTCGAAGGCCGCCATGGCGTAGGTGGAGAGGCTAGCAAGCTCAAACCCTATGAAGAGGGTGACGAGATCCATGGAGCTTGCAACCACCATCATGCCCACGGTGGCCAGGAGAAGCAGGACGTAGAACTCGTCCTGAGCTGGACTGTCCTTGTACCTGCTGAGACCCGCCATCACCACGATCAGAGCGACCGCGACGAATACCAGCTTGAAGAACTGGGATAAGGCATCGACCTCCATCGTCCCGTAGAAGAGGGAGCCCTTGGTCATGTCGGCGCCCATCACCAGGAAGAGAGATACGACGAGCCCCGCGAGGCTCAGATATCCCATCAGGTTCTTGTTCTTCATGAATAGGCCGATGAGGATCATCAGCAGAGCAAGCCCCGTCAGCAGAGCCTCTGCTCCCAAGAGAGACAGATAGTCACCGAATCCTAGTGTCACTTCAGATCACCCCCGTCGCAGCCACGGCTATAAACGGTTTAACCAGCGGCTCCGCGGCAACGCCCATGATGTCGGTGATCGTTCCTGGCTGGACCCCGAAGTAGATTATGAGCAAAATCAGGATGCTCATGGAGAGGATCTCGTAGGAATGAGGATCTTTGAGATCCAGATACTTCTTCAGGATCGGCCCGAACATGACCTTCTGCATCGCCCAGAGGTGGTATCCCGCAGTCACGGCGATCCCACCGAAGATCGTTATCAGGACGTACACGGGCAGGTTCTGGTAAGATCCGGCCAGGACCGAGAGCTCGGCCACAAAGCCGCACATCCCGGGAAGTCCCAGAGATGCCATGAACCCGGCCAGCATCAGAACCGCGAACTTCGGCATCCTGTCAGACAGGCCGCCAAGCTCGGATATGATCCTGGTCCCGGCGGTGTGCTGGATCGTCCCGGCAGACATGAAGAGAACGCAGGTGATCAGCCCGTGGCTGAACTGCTGGAACATCGCTCCCTGGACCGATAGGACGCTGAGGGCCCCGGCACCGAGGAGGACGTACCCCATGTGGCTCACACTGGAGTAGGCGACCATCTTCTTGAGGTCCTTTTGGGCCAGCGCCAAGAAGCCGCCGTAGACTATGCTCACAACCCCTATTATCGCCATCAGGGTGATGTAGTGGCTGGAGACGTTCGGCAGCATCGGCATCACGATCCTGAAGAGACCGTAGCCTCCCATCTTCAGGAGGAGAGCTGCCAGGAGGACGGACCCCGCCGTCGGCGCCTCGACGTGAGCGTCGGGAAGCCAGGTGTGGAAGGGAACCGCAGGCATCTTCACCAGGAACCCGAAGAGAAGCCCGATGAAGATGATGTTCAAGAGCATCGGCGAAAATATCGTCGAGTCTCCCGTCGCCGCTAGAAGGGTCAGCATGTCGAAGGTTCTGAGACCTTCAGGCGTTCTGTAGCTGAAGTAGAGGGCGAATATCGAGAGCAGCATTATCAGACTTGCCACGTGAGTGTAGATGAAGAACTTGATCGCAGCATAGTCTTTCCTCGGCCCGCCCCATATCCCTATCAGGAAGAACATGGGTATGAGCACAACCTCCCAGAAGATGTAGAAGAGGAAGAAGTCGAGGGCTGTGAAGACTCCGAGAACTCCGACCTCGTTTAAGAGGAGGAGGGCGAAGAACTGGTTTGACCTCTTGGACTCGCCCCAGGAGTATACCACTACAAGGACGCTCACGATCGTCGAGAGGAGGATCAGGGGCAACCCTATGCCGTCGACGCCGACGGTATATTTGACGCCTATGGCGGGAACCCAGTCGTAGCTCTCCACAAACTGCATCGCGTTCGATGTCTTGTCGAACTCCTGGAACATCTGGAGCGATATCGCCAGGGGGACGAGGGACCCTATCAGGGCCACGTACTTCGCTGCCTTCCCGTTCAGGAAGGCGAAGACCGCTGCTATCAGTGGTATGGCGATCATCAATGATATGGCGTTTGCAATCATATCGCCACCCCCATCGACGCCAGCTCTATAAGTATCAGCAGAACCGCGAGGCCGAGAACTATGGCCGTGAGATAATTCTGTATCACGCCCGTCTGGACCTTACGCAACGTTCCGCCGAATCCCACCGAGATGGCGCTTATCTTGTTCACTGTGCCGTCTATGATCTTGAGGTCGATCATGTTCGAGACGAGAGCTATGCCGTAGACCACCTTCTCTGCAAACCAGAGGGTGTAGATCTCATTCTGGTAGTACCTCTTGAGCAGGATGTGCCGCAGGGGATCTCTCTCCGAGGTGACCATACCCGAGTCGAACCTCTTCCACCGTGAGTAGAAGAGAGCAGCGATCAGTATGCCGCCGACACCGACTATGATCGGCAGGATCTTGATTATGAAGGGCTCGTGGACTGCGTGAGCGCCGTGCTCGACGTGATGGCCCCCGATCACCGCCAGCTCCTCGAAGTCGACTCCGTAATGCTCGAAGTTGTTTCCGACGTAGTGGTAGAAGTTCTCCTGAGAGGGCATCCCCATGAAGAGAGCGAAGATCGCCAGAATCACCAGGGGGCCCAGCATTATCCAGGGGGACTCGTGCTTGTGATAGTCGCTCCTCGCCTCGCCGTCAAAGACCAAGAACCACAGCCTGAAGGTGTATATGGCTGTGAGAAGAGCTGCCAGGATGGCGAAGATGTACGGTAGCCATCCGAACCCCATGGCACCATGCTCGAAAGCTGTGACGATGATCTCGTCCTTGCTGAAGAATCCCGTGGTCAGGGGGAACCCGGCCAGAGTGAGGGATCCTGCGAGCATGGTGAGGCCGGTCCACTTCATGTGCTTCAGAACGCCACCCATCTCTCTCATGTCGTTGGTGCCGACGGCGTGGATCACGCTTCCGGCACAGAGGAAGAGGAGGGCCTTGAAGAAGGAGTGGCCGATGAGGTGGAACATCGAGACGCCGACGGAGAACGCTCCCATGGCAGCACCGATGCCGAGGCCCGCCATCATGTAGCCGAGCTGGCTTACCGTCGAGTAGGCGAGAACCCTCTTGATGTCGAACATCACAAGGCCCATCGTCGCCGCGAATAGAGCTGTGAAAGCGCCGACGTAAGCGACGACCATCAGAGCGTTGGGTGCCGCGTAGAAGAGCGGGAACATCCTCGCTACGAGGTAGACGCCCGCGGTAACCATGGTGGCGGCGTGGATCATAGCCGAGACCGTGGTGGGACCTTCCATGGCGTCAGGAAGCCAGACGTGCAGGGGGAACTGACCTGACTTGCCCACAGCACCGCCGAAGAGGAGCACCGCGATCCAGGTGAGCTGGTCGGGCGGAATCAAGGTCAGGCTGTCGTAGATCGTCTGGAACTGGAGCAGGTACGCTCCGTCGGGAAGGGTCAGGTTCAGCTTCACCATGTTGGTGTAGAGCAGAACGATTCCCGCAAGGAACATGACGTCTCCGACCCTGGTCACCAGGAATGCCTTCTTGGCGGCGGAGGCCGCAGAGGGCTTTCGGTACCAGAACCCGATTAAGAGGTAAGAACAGAGACCTACAAGCTCCCAGAATATGAAGAGCTGAAGCAGGTTGTCGGAGAAGACGAGGCCCAGCATCGCTGCGGTGAAGAGGCCGGCCTCGGCGAAGTACCTGGCCATTCCGGGGTCGCCTTCCATGTACCCTAGAGCGTAGGTGTGAATCAGGGTACAGACGAAGGTGACCATCAGGAGCATCACTATCGCCAGCGGATCTATCAGGATCCCGGCGTTGAAGCTCGCAAACCAGTGCATCGACTGGTGGACGATCTCGTCGTTGGGATAGATCTCCCTGAATATCCCGAAGGATAGTATGAACCCTGCGAAGGTCGCCAGAACCGTGAAGAACCCGCCTCCCTTTGGCAGATGCCAACCCAGAAAGATCGTAAGCACGAAGGCCAGTACCGGCAAGCCCACGATCAGATAGGCGTAATCTTGGTACATCCCTTTACCACCTCAGTGCGTTGATGTTGTCCAGTTCTATGGTTCCGTACAGCCTGTACAGCACTATCAGGATGGCGAATCCAACGCCGGCCTCCGCAGCGGCCAGGGCGATGGAGAACAGGGCGAAGACCTGGCCGTTAACGTTGGGCAGGTACGCCGAGAACGCCACCAGATTGATGTTTGCGCTGTTCAGCAGGATCTCCACGCACATCATTAGCTTGATACCGTTCCGCTGGGTCAGAAGGCCGTAAAGGCCGATGGTGAACATCGCTGACGCCAGCAGCACGTAAAGCACTAGTGGGATCATCTGTTTTCCTCCCTCCACGCCGTCATCTGGGCAACTCCTTTCTTGCGACGTATATCGCTCCGATCAGGGCCGCCAGAAGCACCAGGGAGAGCACCTCGAAGGGGAAGAGATATAATGTGAAGATCTCAACGCCAACCTCCCCTATTCCGCTCTCCGGGGCCCTGACTCCCTCTCTCGGCTCGAAACTGTACGAACCGTTCTCCTCGCCGCCCCATGGTGTCGCTGCGATGAATACGATCAGCGCGGCCAGAAAGATAAGCATTAGAATCGCCGTTTTTACCTTAACCATGGGATTCCTCCTCCATCAGCGTCTTTCTTGTGAGCATTATTGCGAAGAGTATCAGCACTCCCACCGCTCCGATGTACACCAGAACCTGGGCCACTCCAACGAAGGTGGCGTTCAGGGATATGTATAACGCAGCCACCGCGGCGAAGCTCCCCAGGAGATATAGGCCGCTGTGAACCATGTTTCTGGAGTAGACGGTGAGGATTGAGAGGCCGAGGATAATCACTGCGAGCAGGGAGAAAGCTCCGAGCTCTATCAGGAACCTTATGTCGTAAAACTGAGTCAGATCTATCATCTGGTCTCACCCTCCCTATTCTGCCTTTTTCTTGGCGGCCTTCTCGCCAGAACCCTTCTCTCCTTCCTCGGCGGCTTTGGCCTTGGCTGCCTCTTTGGCGGCCTTCTCTTTCTTCGCCTTTGCAGCCTCGGCGGCCTTCCTCTTCTTCTCCTCTTCGGCCTTCCTAGCCTCCTCGGCAAGTTCGGCCAGCTCCTGGTCGGTGTACATGCCGACGGCGATATCCTCGGGACCGTATACTATGTCGTCCCTGTCCCAGCCCGCGATCTCGAAGACCTTCGACATCGTCAAACAGCTCGCGGGACAGTCGTCGACACATAGGCCGCAGAACATGCACCGGCCGTAATCGATCTGAGGATACTGCTGCTTTTTGTTCTTGAGCGGATTTCCGCGGGCGTAAGGCACCAGCTTGATGCAGTCATTGGGGCAGATCCGAGCACATGCACCGCATCCGATGCACTTTCTGATCTCCAGAACGTGGACGCCCCTCTCCGCATCGGGAAGGTCCATGATCTTCTCTGGATAGAGACGGGTGACCTCCACGCCGCTCAACGAGCGCTTCAGGGTCATTTTGAGGTTCTTAAGCACCATTGATCATCACCTCATGCGAAGTAGAGCCCCACAACAACTGCCCACGCCAGGTTGACCATCGAGAGGGGAAGCAGTATCTTCCATCCGAGGTCAGTGACCTGATCTATCCTGAACCTTGGCAGCGATACCCTCACCCATATCAGGGCCACCAGCACTATGATCAGCTTCATGAAGAACCAGATCATCGGCGAGATGAAGGATATCACCGGGATGACGGGACCGTTCCAGCCTCCAAGGTATAGGTGGACCAGCAGGATCGAACCGAGGAGCATCACGATGTACTCCTGGAAGTAGAGGAGGCCGAACCGGATGCCGCTGTACTCGGTGTTGTAACCGGCTATGATCTCCTCTTCGGCCTCGGTCTGGTCGAAAGGCATCCTTCCGAGATCAGTGATGAGGGCGATGGCGAATATCACAAACCCGATCGGCTGGGCGATGGCGAACCAGATGCTCTGAGCTTGGACGATCTCCACCACGTTAAGGCTGTGAGCCATGATGGCGACGCTGATGACGCAGACCCCCATCGGGACCTCGTAAGCGATCATCCGGGCGATGCCTCGAAAGGCGCCCAGCATCGAGTACTTGTTGTTCGAAGACCAGCCCGCCATGAAGGCGGATATCGCCATGATGCTCAGCGCAGCTTCGATGTAGAAGGCGCTGATGTCCATGTTGGCCACCACCAGGGGGATCTCTTTTCCGTCTATTATAACGGCGCCGAAGGGGAGCGCTCCCGCCACCAGCATGGTGGTGGCGACCGCAACGATGGGAGCCCAGACGAAGACCGGCTTGTCTGCGCCCCTCGGGATGATGTCCTCTTTTGTGAAGAGCTTGACGGCGTCAGCGCCGAGCTGGAGGACGCCCCATCGTCCGCCTACCCTGTTCGGCCCGTACCGAGCCTGAAAGTCGCCCATGACCTTCCTCTCGAGCCAGACCAGGAGCATCGCAACCACGTTGATGACCGAGGCGAGGATGGCGGCGGCGACGAGGCCGAGGACGAGACCGTATATCTTCGGCTCTTGGGCTGCAAATTCTGTGATCGCAGATAATACCAAATTCATTCCCTCCTACCTGTCCACCTCGCTGGTGCAAGCGTCCATGCTGCCCGCGATGGCGACGACGTCGGCTATGTAGACCCCCTCCAGAAGCGGGGGCAGTGCCTGGAAGTAGGCGTAGACCGGACCCCGAGCCTTCACCTTGACGGGCTTTTCGGACCCGTCGCTCACCACGAAGAATCCCATCTCTCCTCTGTGGTCTTCGACGCGGTAGTAGGCCTCGCCCGGATTGGGCTTGATCCTCTTGGGGACGCCCTCGGCCATGATGGGGCCGTCAGGGATCTGGTCGAGACACTGCTCTATTATGTAGCAGCTCTCGAGGATCTCGTCGAGCCTCACCTCGACCCGGGCCTTGGAGTCTCCCTCCTTCCTGGTGATGACGTCAAAGTCCATATCCTTGTAGAGGAGGTACGGATCTTCCCGCCTCATATCGTAAGGCGTATCCGATGCCCTCAGGGGCGGACCTGATACTCCGAGCCTTCTCGCGTCTGACGGCGAAAGAACGCCGACGCCCTCCATCCTCTTCCGGTAGATGCTGTCGGAGAGGAAGAGCTCCTTGTACTCCTCGGTCTTCTGCCTGATCATCTTCAGGGCGTCGAGAGTCATGTCCTTGAAACCGTCGGGGAGGTCATTTCGAACCCCGCCAAACCGGACGAAGCTGTGGTTGATCCTCGCTCCGGTGACGCTCTCTATGCAGGATAGAATATCCTCTCGATCGATGATCATGAACAGGAAAGGCGAGTAGACGGCGGACGCGATGAGGGTCAAAAACTCGCCGGTGCCCAAAAGGTGGCTCTGGATTCGAGATAGCTCCTGGAGGATCATCCGGATGTACTGAGCCCTCTCGGGAGCCTCGATTCCAAGGAGCCTCTCCACGGCACCACAGTAGGCCTCGTTGTTGGTGATGGCGGCCATGTAGCAGAGCCTGTCGGTGATGGGGATGCCCTGCACGTAGGTCCGATTCTCCATGATCTTCTCGATCCCCTTGTGGATGTAGCCCACGTCCAGGAAGGCCTTCTTCACCCTCTCTCCATCTACCAGGATGTCCAGGAGGAAGGGGCCAGGGACGACGGCGTGCTGGGGACCCATGTGAAGGATCATCTCAGACTCGCCCTTGATCTCCGCCTCCTCCCTCTCCCGGAACGTGGGGTACTTGGGCCTCTCGTAGGGGACGGTCCCCGCCTCGATCTCGGCCTTGGTAGGGGAGAATGAATAATCGGTGTACCCTTCGGGATTTACCTTCTCTATCGCCCTATCGGCGGTGTTGTAGTCCGGGTAGCCCTTGTAGTCCTTCCTCCATGGCCAGGCCCCCATCAGCCCGTCGGAGAGCAGAAGGGGATAAAGCTCGGGATGGCCCTCGAAGTTGATGCCCAGCATCTCCCATATCTCGCGCTCGTACCAGTTGGCGTTCCAGTAAAGGCCCGTCAGAGACTTGACAGATGGACTGTCCCTTGGGGTCTTCACCTTCAGGAGCGCCACCACCTGGTGAGCACCGTGGCTTGCGAGCAGTTCTGTGACCTCAAAGAGGCCCTCATCGATCCTGTCCACGCCCGCCGCACCGGAGTAATGGTCGAAGTTGTGGTTGTCCCTCAGGTACTTGCAGACGTCCACGATCTTGTCCGGCTTGATCGTGGCCCAGAGTTGCCGCTCGGGACTGACCTTCGCCTCCTCGACGACTCCCGGAAAGGCCGACTGCAGGGCAGACAAGACATCATTTGCAGTTGTCAACGGTGAATTCCTCCTCTCCTAATAGCCCCTCTTGTCCTGACGCTGCTTGATCTTCTCCTGGAGCTGCCTGAAGCCCTCGATGAACTTCTCAGGCCTCGGGGGACAGCCCGGGACGAATACGTCTATGGGGAAGAACTTGCTGGTGTCGTTTACGATGTTGTAGGAGTCGTAGAAAGGCCCGCCAGAGATGGCGCACTCGCCTATCGCCATGACCCATTTCGGCTCAGGTATCTGCTCCCAGAGATTCTTGATAGCCGGCAGATACTTCCTTGTTATGTAGCCGCTGATGATCATGACGTCGACCTGCCTCGGGGTCGCCCGGGGAAAGATGCCGAATCGGTCGCAGTCGTAGTGGGGACATCCGAAGACGAGCATCTCGACGCCACAGCACCCCATCGGCTGCATCAAAAACCAAAGAGAATTCTTCCTGCCCCAGTTCAGGACGTTCTTGATGGGCCCCATATCGATGATCTCATGGATCTTCTCGGTGGTGGTGAACCAGACGTCCGTCAGGGGTCTGCCCCAGATCGTCCACTTCTCCAATTCCTTATCAACCGCAACAGGCAGAGGTATGACATCGCTTATACCCAACGCAACGCCTCCTTCTTAATGGCATAGAGCAACCCGATCAACAGCACGACGATGAAAATCAGCATGTCGATGACCGCAATGTTCACTCCTCCCAAGGTGGGGATTACCTCGGAAGCGTAGACGTAGATCCACGGATAGAGGAAGAGAACCTCAACATCGAAGATCACGAAGACGATGGCGAAGAGATAATACTGGACGTTATACTGAATTATAGCCTCCCGTATAGGTCTCAACCCGCCCTCGTAGGTAGACCTCTTCTGAAAAGTTGATTTCTGAGGAGATATGATCTTCACGGCAGCCAGCGCGCCAATAGGCACAACGGCACCTATTATCAAAAACATAATAAGTGGGATATAATAGTCCACTGCCATCATTTCGCCGCTCATTTTTTACCTCCGTTAGCCGTAAGAGCTAAACACAAGGTACTGATATAAAAGGTTTATGAGAAAATCGATTAGCATCACTACCGCTAAGCAGTGATCTGGTCGGTCTCAAAAGGCTTCAAACTGGGATAATTAGGGTGAGTTTCGGTGGATTATATAAGACAGATGGAGATCGAGGCCGGGATGGACGCGGACTACCTGGTGAAGATGATGGAAGCTTGCGGCTTTGGCGCGAGAAGGCTCGCCGAAGCCGTAAATATCTACGAGGAGATGCTTTCGGGGGATTACACCAAGTTTTTCACCCTCGCCGGCGCGATGGTTCCTGCGGGAATGAGAAATATAGTGTCGGCCCTCATCAGGGACGGACGGATCGACGTTCTCGTCTCCACCGGTGCAAACCTCGTCCACGACATAATCGAGAGCTATAGCCACCACGTCCTGGGAGACCCCGAGGCCTCCGACGCCGATCTGCGAGACGATGGAGTGAGCAGGATATACGACGTCTACGTCGGGGACGACGACTTCATCCGGTTCGAGGAGCTCCTCCAGGATATCCTCCCCGAAGGCGGAGAGCCTATGACGGGAACCGAGCTTCTGAGAAAACTCGGCTCTCGGATCGAAGACGAAAAGTCGATCCTCAGGGCCGCCTCCGACGCGGGGGTGCCGATATTCTGTCCTGCCCTCTCCGACTCCATGATAGGGCTTCAGGCCTGGCTTTACAAGCAGACGAAAAAGCTTTCCGTCGACGCCTTCGACGACGTAGGAGAGATCGTGGAGATCTGTTACGGAGCTGAGCGGTCCGGGATAGTCATGATCGGGGGAGGCGTCCCGAAGAACTTCGCCCTCCAGTCGATGCTGGTCACGCCGAAGAGCTTCGATCTTGCCATCCAGCTCACGACGGACAGGCCCGAGCCCGGGGGGCTATCGGGAGCTTCCCTCTCAGAGGCCGTCTCCTGGGGTAAGATCGGGCCGAAGGCTAGAAAGGTGACCGTATACGGCGATGCCACCATCAACTTCCCTCTGATGGTGGCGTCGACCCTCACCCGGCTCTCGAGAAGGGGCTGACGAGCGATTTCATTCGAAAGAGGATGTGGTAGCATTCAGAGGAAGGGGAAAATTCTTGATGTGGTGGTGGGGATCAGCGGAGCTTCGGGGGTCATATACGGCATCAGGCTCCTGGAAGTTCTGGCGGAGATGGGGTGGACGACCCACCTCGTGATGACGGAGGCCGCCCGGAAGATCATCGAGATCGAGACTGAGGAGAGCCCCATCGAGGTGGAGATGATGGCCGACCGGGTCTATTCTGCCCGGGACTTCACGGCCTCGATCGCCAGCGGGTCCAACATCTTCGACGCCATGGTGGTGGCCCCCTGCAGCATGAGAACCCTGGCGGGCATCGCGGGTGGCGTCTCAGACACCCTCATCACCAGGGCGGCGGACGTCTGTTTGAAGGAGAGGCGGAGGCTGATTCTGGTGACCCGGGAGTCTCCCTTAAACCTTGTCCACCTGAAGAACATGGTGGCCGCCACGGAGGCCGGAGCGATCATCCTTCCTCCGTGTCCCGGTTTCTACTCGAAGCCCGTGAGCATCGAGGAGATGGTGGACGTGGTGGTTGGCAGGATTTTAGACCTGCTAGGCGCAGAACACGACCTCTACAAGAGGTGGAGGACTCCGCTGAGCGGAAATGCTTATAACGACGAAAATCAGATTGAAAAGAGGTGACTTAGATGAAATGTCAAATCTGTGCTGTTGACAAGGAGACATTGCCAGTAAAAGCCAAGCAAGCTACCATTCACGGCCTTAAAGACACCGTTTTTCACGTCTGTAAAGAATGTCTTGAGGCCGCTCACAAGTCTTACTCAGACAAAGAATTCCTTCTGAAGAAGGGAGGGGAAGGATAGGGGTCGTCTCATCAGGCCCGAACGTCTGGATCGGGTTATTGAGGGAGACTTTCCTATTTCTGGAGACCAGCTCAGGCTTGGGCGGCGTATGTGATCGACGTTGATGATCGATGAAGGCGGTCTCTGACAGGGCGGTCTCGGATAAACTTAAATTTGGGATGGTTCGTAGTTCGTACACAATACTAACATGAGGCGAGATAATTTGACACCATTTATTGAGATCCGGGACTTGACGGTGCGGTTTGGCGAAGTTGAAGCGCTGCGTAATGTCAATTTGGAGATCATGGAGGGTGAGTCTCTCGGCATCCTGGGAAGAAGCGGGTCAGGAAAGAGCGTCCTCCTGCACGTCCTTCGTGGCGTGGAGCCCTTCGAAGAACTCAGCGGGAACGTGATCTATCACGTCGCCAGATGCGCCAAGTGCAATCACGTCGAGCCGCCTAGCAAGGTGGGAGAGAAGTGCAAATGCGGCGGGACTCTGGAGGCCTTCGACGCCGATTTCGTCTCCCTGGGGATTAACGACAAAAAGAGGCGTGACATATCTCGCAGGATCGCCATAATGCTTCAGAGGACCTTCGCCCTCTACGGCGACGAGAGGGTGATCGTCAACGTCATGCGGGCGGTGGAGGAGGCGAGCGGCGGATCCATCAGCATCAACCGTGCTGCAGACCTCCTGGACGAGGTGAACATGTCCCACAGGATGATGCATGTCGCTAGAGAGCTATCCGGAGGCGAAAAGCAGCGTGTGGTCCTCGCCCGTCAGCTCGCCAAGTCGCCGATGATGCTTCTTGCAGACGAGCCCTCGGGGACCCTGGATCCCAAGACAGCAGACCTGGTTCACGAGAGCATAAGCCGGGCGGTCGATGACTTCAACATGACGATGATCATCACCAGCCACTGGCCCGACGTCATGGTGGAGCTGACGGACCGCGCCGTCCTCCTCGACCACGGCAAGATCGTATCTCAGGGCAAACCCTCGGATATCGCCGCAGAGTTCGTCTCCATGGCCGGCAAGATGGAGGAGCGGAAGAAGACCGATCTGGGCGCCCCCATCATCCGGTGCAGAGACCTCGCCAAGCGCTACATCAGCATCGATCGCGGCGTCGTGCGGGCCGTGGACAGCGTCAACATCGAGGTATACGAGGGAGAGATCTTCGGCCTCGTTGGGACGAGCGGTGCCGGCAAGACCACCCTCTCCAAGATGCTGAACGGGATCATCACCCCGACGAGCGGCGGGATCTGGTGCAGAGTCGGCGACGAGTGGGTGGACATGACCCTCCTCGGCGCAGACCAGAAGGGCAGAGCCACGAAATACATGGGGATGCTCCACCAGGAGTACACTTTGTACCCCTACCGGAGCGTCATCGACAACCTCACCGAGTCGATAGGCCTTGCCCTCCCCTTCGAGCTGGCCGAGAGAAAGGCGATCCACACCCTCGTCACTGTGGGCTTCTCCGAGGAGGAGGCCGAGAAGGTCCTCTCCAAGAGTCCCAACGAGCTGAGCGAGGGCGAGAGGCACAGGGTCGCCATGGCCCAGGTCCTGATCAAGGAGCCGAGGATAGTGGTCTTGGACGAGCCGACGGGAACGATGGACCTCATCACCAAGATAGACGTCTCCAAATCCGTCTTGAACGCCCGAGACGAGCTCGGCGAGACATTCCTCATCGTCAGCCACGACATGGACTTCGTCCAGAACGTCTGCGATCGGGCGGCTCTGATGCGAAACGGCAAAATCGTCCACGTGGGAACGCCCGACGGCGTCTTATCTCTCATGACCAAAGAGGAAGAAGAGGAGATGTTGGGGAGTTAACTTGAAGGTTTTTGTAGACGGTGCGGAGATCTCCCTTGACGATGGGTCGACCCTCAAAGACGCCCTCGAGGCTTGCGGCGTTGTGCCTCCGGAAGAGGCCATCATCGGGATAGTCAAGGGGCGAGAGGAGGAGGAGAAGGAGACCAACTCTTACTGGCTCAACACCACCAAGGGAAAGCTCCGGATAGAGCTTCTCGACACCGGGATCCAGGAGGCATGGCACCAGGCCGTAGGCCAGATCTCGGGGCTCAAGGTGCGTTGGAGTGACGGAGCCGCCGTCGCCTTCGGGCCGGTGGCGACGAAGATCGCCCCCACCAGAAGAGAGCACGATTACGACCGGTGGGAGGTGGTTCTAGGAGCCAGCGGCTTTGAGGCCGAGAAGGCCCAGATAGTCTTCGCGAGAAAGAGGCATTCTGCAGCCTACGGCGCGCCCGCCGAGAACCGGGGGGTCTTCGCCTCGGTGGTGGGGGGAAAAGACCTCCTCAACAGGCTTGAGATGGGGGACGCCATCCAGGACGTCGAGCCGATCGTGGAATGGGCGGCCCTCTCCGATAAGATGGCGACCCAGGATCTATCCCTCCCTCTCGTCGATGGGATGGAGATCTATTCCCGGATCGAGGTGGACCTGATCGAGGACGCTCCCGAAGGGGCCGAGTTCTTCCTTGCGGCGACGAGGGACGGCGTCTTCGCCGTCGACGGCACCTCCAGCTCCTACGCATCTTCCGACGTCTTGATAGGCGAGAGGATCGAGTTTGAGAACCGGGAGCCGAGAACCGAAGGCGCCGTCACCATCCGGACCACCGGCCGCGGTCTCGGCCGGATCTTCATCTACAAGGCGGACCGCACATCCGTTCCCAGCCACTCCGTGGTTGGGAGCGTCACCTCCGGCATGGACCTTGTGAAGCTCGCGGGGTCCGGCATGAAGCTGGCGGCGAAGGTCAGACCCGAGAGGATCATGCTCATGGGCCTCCCCCTCAAAGAGGCCGAGAAGATCGCCGAGGAGCGAGGCATCGGCTTTGAGGTTGAGGGGCACACAGGCGACGACGCCGTGGTGGTGGAGCAGAGGCCCGTCACCACGATGCAGATCATCAAGGGAGGGAAAGTCGCTGTCAAATCGATCCCTGCCGACCGGATGGTGGCGATCGAGCTCTACGACGATCGAGCCCCAAAATCCCTCGACTACTTCAGACACGTGGTGGGGCTGAAGGAGAAGCCGGTTGGACCCTTGCCCGTCTACTTCGTCTACGAGAACACCATCCTCTTCAAACCGGCGATATCGGCCACCAGCTACAAGGAGATCCTCCCCGAGAACAAGCCCGTGGACCTCGTCAAGGCCGGAGAGATAGGCGTCACCAACCAGGCCGCCAAGAACGCTGGCCTTGTGGGGGTGAAGCTCGAAGACGACGCCAAGTACGGCCCCTCGGGAGAGAAGTTTTTGGCGACGAACATCGTGGGTCGGATCCTCGACCTGGAGAAGCTCCGGGACGTCAAGGAGGAGGAGACGGTCTACGTTCTGGAGGTGCGATAGTTGAAGGCTACCAAGTACGTGGTGACGAGTCAGGACTCTGACGTCCTCCCCTCCGACATCGCTCTCAAGATCTACGAGCTCGGCCGGGAGATCAACGTCAAAGAGACCTGTTTTGGCGTCATCATAGATGGCGAGGAGGAGGACATCGAAGCGACGGTGAAGGAGGTCAGGGCGATGGATCCAAGCAACATCTTCATCAAAGACCGGGGATTTCCGCCGGGGGACCCTCGAAGGTGTCGGGGCCACCGGGGCGGCGGTGCAAGGCCCGGATTTTACATGATGCAGCACGAGTCCGAGATCCTGCCCCTGATATCCCGGGGCCTCGCCTCCGAGGCCGAAGGGGAGGAGGTTCCATCCTCGATCGGCGCGAAGAAACGACCGAGCCTGGAGGAGCTTGAAGAGATGATAGAAGAGGAGTTTTCCTGAGGTTGGTTCATGGTTAAAGTCATGGTATACCCTCCCACCAGCATGATCCTGGCAGATCTCGTCGAGAGGACCGGCCACGAGGCGCTGGTGGTATCAAAAGAGGTCAGAAAGAAGGTAAACACCCCCGGTCTCGACTCGCCCCCCCTGAACATGAACCCCGACGACCCGAAGAAGGGTCTGAAGTACGCCGCCGTCGACGTCCCCTCGGGGGTGAGGGGCAGGATGTCCCTTCTGGGGCCGATGATCGAGGAGGCTGACGCCGCCATCGTCATAAAAGGCGACAGCTGCACCCTGGGGTGCACCGGATGTGCCAGGACCAACGAGCTGACCCGCTTTCTCCTAAGAACGAAACGGATCCCCCTCCTCGAGCTGGAATATCCCGAGGATGAGTTTCAGGCGAAGCAGTTCGTCCACAAAATACGCGAGTTTCTGGAGGGGTTGAATTGATCAGAATAGCCCAGCTGTCCTGCGGTCCCGAGTACAGCGGCGTCCAGGGTGAGCTGGAGAAGGCCGCCGAGATGGTGGGCGCAGAGCTCATCTTCCCCGAGGTCTCTCTCGAAGACGTCCGGAACGTCGAGGAGAGGTTCGGAATCGAGGTGGCGAGCGGCGACCTGAACCTCGCCATGGCGAGGGCGACGAGGATCGTCGAGAACCCCGACCTCGCCGACGCCGTATTCGTTGCGACCTGTTTCCGTTGCGCCGAAGGGGCGATAGTTCGAAGCGAGATCAGAAAGTACATCCACGAGAACTCCAGGATTCCGGTCCTCAGCTACTCCTTCACCGAAAGGACGACGGCCGAGACGCTTCTGACCAGGATGGAGGCCCTCGTCACGACGGCCAAGTTCAAGGGGCTTCTGTCGCGGGAGAGGCAGACCGGCCTCACCGCCGGGATCGATTCAGGTTCCACCACCACTAAGTCCGTGGTGATGAGGGACAACAAGGTCATCGGAACCGGCTGGGTTCCCACCACCGAGGTCGTCAAGAGCGCCGAGGCGGCCTACAACGCCGCCCTCGAATCTGCCGGTGTCAAGAGGGAAGAAATCGAGGGTCTCGGGACGACCGGCTACGGCCGCCACCTGGTGGGAAAAGAGTTCGGGGCCAAGCTGATCCAAGAGGAGATCACCGTCAACTCCAAGGGCGCGGTCTTTCTGGCGGACGCCCAGAAGGGAACCGCCACGGTGATCGATATCGGCGGCATGGACAACAAGGCGATATCGGTCCAGGACGGGATACCCGGGACCTTCACCATGGGCGGGATCTGCGCCGGAGCCTCCGGCAGGTTCCTTGAGCTGACGGCGCGGCGTCTTGGCGTCGATATAACGGAGCTTGGAAAGCTCGCCATGAAAGGGGACCATCAGAAGGTGCCGATGAACAGCTACTGCATCGTCTTCGGAACCCAGTCCCTGGTGAACAGCCTCTCAGCGGGAAGCAGGCCCGAGGACGTGGCCATGGCCGCCTGCCACAGCGTCGCAGAGCAGGTCTTCGAGCAGCAGCTCCAGGAGGTGGAGGTGAAAGAGCCGGTGATCATGGTGGGAGGGACCGCCCTGATCGAGGGTCTCCCCCGGGCCATGGAGCAGCTCCTGGGCCTCAAGGTTATGGTTCCCGAGTACGCCCAGTACATCGGCTGTGTCGGAGCGAGCCTCCTCGTCTCGGGCCTCGTGGAGGATTGAGATGGAGATGGACCCCCTCGAGGTCTTCGAGGTCGAGATGCCCGGCGAGGATTACGGGGCCGAGAAGTACAGAGAGATCATCATGGACATCCTCCAGGACCTGGGGCTCATCAGGTCGATAGGGAGGCTCTACGTCTACGTCGACATCGAGGCCCCCTACTTCGCGGTCTATGGGATGATCCGGGGAAAGCAGCCGCCCCTCAAGGTCAGCGACGTCGGCGACCTGGTGGCCGCCGAGGGAGGGTACCAGATCACCGTGGAGGACGAGGAGCACATTGCAAACCTCATCCGGGTTCTCTGGGGCGCCTTTGGCCGGGACAAGGTGGAGCAGCCCGACAGGAACGTCCTCGTGGTCCTCTCAGACGAGTCTCCCCAAGATCTGGTGGTGGCGGACCTCGAGACCGAGTTCAGAAGAGATCTGATGGACGCCCTGGTCCGGATAGCGCCGGAGGGGTTCCGGAACCGGAGGAACGAGATGGGCAAAGAGAGCTTCTTCTTTTTGGCGGCGGAGGAGACGATAACCCCCGAGATGGTCGCCGAGGCGAAAGAGAAACTGGGGGGCATGAGAGATGCTTGATCCCGTCATGTTCACCGGCGGCGTCTACAAGCACGACCTTGTGACCGAACTGATCGAGGACCTGGGTGGATACCTTCTCCAGAAGAACGTCACCCAGAGCGAGGTGATCCTCCTGATGCTCGTGCCCCACGAGGACATGAACGTCCTTGAGGCTTTGAGCAAGGAGCTCCGGGGCAAGCTCGAAAGGGCACCCCTCGCGGGGACAGAGGTCGCCGTCGTCACCCCGACCCTCGCGATCCATCACCTGCCCCATCCTGCCTGCGACGTCGCCGAGTACCTGCGGAGGCACGGGGCCAAGAGCAACATGATCGGGATGGGGCGGGGCGTCGCGAGGGAGATCGCCCAGATGGACGAGTACGAGACCTCCCTCATCAACGAGCACGACGCCGTCGTCTTCACCTTTGGCAACTTCGCCGACTGCATCATCAAAAAAGAGCACCTCTATCGGACCCTCACCGTCCCCGTCATCGTCACCGGCGGACCCGAGATGAAGAAGGAGGACCTTCCTTTCGCCTTCGAGTACGTCCCCAACGTCGGCAGGATCGCCCATCGGTCCCGGAAGGCGACGGAGATCGGAAGCCTCGACAACATCGTGGAGGCGGTGGGCAGAGCCCTCGACAGCGTCCGGGCATCCATCTCAAAAGATCCCCTCACAACCACCCCGCCGAGGGTGATGGAGGTGGTGAGAGAACAGGTGCCGGACGTCACGGCGTCTCTTTCGCCGCTGCCGATCGCTCTGAACCTCAACGGCCTGAGGATAAAGCTGCCGTATGATGAGTACCACGAGGCGGTGGCGGGGGTGAAGTTCGACGAGGGGGTGACCCTGGGGGAGATCGCCAAAATCATGCCCTCCAGGATGAAGAACTATATACTCGTTCGGATATTGCCCATGTCAGAAACCGGCTTTGTCGTCTAGGTGAGCGGTTATGAGTTTCGAAGACGATCTGGAGAGGGTTCTGGAGAAGGGCACGGAACAGACAGCGGAGGATATGCTCGCCTCCATCGAGAAGACTTACGGAGAGGTGCCTTACATATTTCGGTTCATGAAGGACAAGCCCGAGCTTCTGGTCACCAAGATCCTTCACAACAACGCCATCATAAGAAGCTCTCAGGCTCTCGACCTAGAGACCCAGGAGCTGATATCCATCGCCGTCGCCGCGGCGATCCGGTGCAGCCACTGCCTCAAGCTCCACCTCAGGATCGCAAAAAGGATGGGGATCACCGACGACGAGATAGGGGCGGCCCTCCTCATAGCAGGGAACATCGCCAACGCCACGGTCCTCGCCATGGCCACAAGGGAGCTTAACGAGGAGAGGGACGCATGCCCCATCTGTCAGGTGAGCGGCAGCAACGGCGACCCGATGGACATCTGACGCTATTTATCCTCGGTCTCCTCAAATCGTGCTCAGTTCCGCCTTCGAGCCCCCATTTTTTGGGCTCCACAGCTACTAAGCGTATCAAACGATTAAATCTCGAATGAGTGATTGAATTGATCATACTTGAGTTAGATGAAGAAAATATAAGAGATGTATCATACGGAATTGAAAAGGTGAGTATACCTGAGAATATATTTTTGTATATTAATATCTTATATAATAATGTTTACATTATGGAGAATGGTACGAAAATAGATGAGGCACAAGAATTCTATTTAATATGTCCAAGTGGAAGTGGGTATCTTGAATTTGAAGAAAATAATGGAACTAAACCACCGATACATGTCGATGGCTTGTTTGTTGATAGTGGAAGATATTTGCCCAACAACCACATAATATTAAAATTAAAGTTAACGAGAAAGGATATCTGGAAAATTGACGAGCTACTCAATGGTGCCGAAGATCTTGGATTAAGGTGGTATTTTACGGGCTATACATACTTACGAAAATCAAAAGCTAATATTACCAACGAGTTTCCAGTATTACTTAAAATATATACGAGTAGGTCGTCTTTAAAAATATCCAGAAAAGATTTTGTTGAAAGAATCTTGGAGCCTGCTGGAAGATTTAAGAGAGAATTCATTGAAATATCTTGGATCGAACCAGAAAAAATATTTGAAATAAGAACCAAGATAAAAGATCCAAAGCTATATGAATTTACCAATTTAATTGTCGATAGATACGTAGAATTTTTAGTACCTGCTAGGGAAAAGTTATACAGGGCGAAAGGTCCATCCGAGTTCAGAGATGTAATTACTGAAGTACGAAGGTTTTTTAGTGCGACTAAAAAAATATATGATCAGGAATATAGATATGTTATAAAATCTATGTATTTACAGACGAACACTTTCGGGGGAGTAGGCGCCGAAAAGGAAGCTGCTAAAGAGGCAGAGACAATTTTACTTATGATGAGTAATATTGAAAACATAGCAAGCGGTTTGGGTGTTCATCCTGATACTAAAGAAAAGAAGCCTGAGCCATATATCCCGTATCCTCAAAAAGAAGATGCAAAGCATTTTTTATTCGTCTCTATCCTAATGTTTGATTATTTAATGAGAAAAATTGAGAGACTATCATTGATGGAATGAAGGGCACCAAATTGTGAAAGGGCATTATTTTCCCTCCCAACGACCCTTTGGCTCTTGATTTAAATTCAACCCATCAGATGTACTTCTCTGGAATCTTTCGGCCTTCGGCCTCATCGTTCCAGACGAGGCAGCTGGTAAGCCACGAATCCCCGACCTTTACGAGCTGGATGCTGTTGATCCCGATGGATAGGGGCTCGGGATCGTCGGGGTCGAACCTCGCCTCGTAGGTGCTGAACCGATGGGCGATCTTCCCGAAGATCTCAGTCTTTTCTGCGACCTCCCTCTCGCTGAAGGACTTCAGGCTCCCGGCAGAGATCTGATAGTCGATAGCGTCCACAAACTGGTCGATGGTGAAGATCAGCGGGTCGTCGTTGTTGTTGATCAGCACCCCCTCTTTGATGAAGAGGCTCTTCAGCCTCTCAACGTCCGGATGTTCTCCCCGCCTGAATGAGATGCACGAATAGAGCGAATTCGTCAGCTCGTTGATCTCTATCAGGTCCTGGCCGACTTCCTCAAGGTCCAACTTACGTCTCCTCCTGTCCAAAACGACAATAGATCAAGATCGAATTTGAAGATTCCGACCGGCATCCCAGCTATCGCCATGATTTCAGTTCAAAATAGTTGTAAAGAGAGATAACGGCCTCTGGAGACAGGGGGGCTGCTCGTTGCCCCCGTCCAAGCTCCGAAGGCCGATCAGTGCCTGTGCTCTCGACAGGCGTTCTCGTCGGTGGCCTCTTCGAGGTAGCCCTCTTTCCAGTCGGCGATGGCGTCGCTGACGGTCCCCGTCGCCCCGACGAAGACCTCGATCCCGTACCCTTCGAACATCTTGACGGCCTTGGGGCCGAGGCCTCCCGCCAGCATGACGTGAGCGCCCTTGGCGGAGATGATCTCCGGGGGAAGACCGGTGCCACCCATGTGCTCGCTCGTGTTTCTGACCACCTCGACGTCTCCGGAGTCTACGTCGACTATCGTGAAGGTCTCGGCCCTACCGAAGTGGGCGCATATCAGTTCATTGAGACCTTGATCTCCCATAGTTGGAACGGCAACTTTCATCTTCCATCACCTGTTTTGACCGCCCTGCCCCTGCCCACTTCCACCGCCGCGACCGCCACCACGGCCTCCGCCGCGGCCACCACCGCGACCCATCCCCGCCCCAGCGCCCATTCCCGAGTGAGCCTGGACCGAGGCGGAAGAGGTCTCGTGGAGCTCTCCGTTCTTAAACCTCTCTGTCGCATCTCTGACGCTCCCGCCGGTGGCTAGGTAGACCTTGATCCCTGCCGCCTTCAGGGTCTCGGCGGCGTTGGGGCCGATGTTACCCGTGATCAGGGCTTCGGCTCCGGCGTTGGCGATCGTCTGGGCCGCCTGTATCCCAGCGCCGCTCGCAGCGCTAGCGCTGGAGTTTGGTATCGATTCTGCCTCCATCGTCTCAGCGTCCACGACCACGAAGTAGGCGCACCGTCCAAACCTCGGGTCGAGGGGGGCGTCAAGGCCGGGACCGGCTGCTGTAACACAAACTTTCATTTGAAGACTTCCTCATCGGTTTCCGTCTGTTTGCAAGTTCATTTCCAATTTCCGTTTTTCGATCGTCTGAAGTTCTGAATTCCAGGGTTGAAAGCCGATATATGGGGAATTCAGGAGCGCTGATCTCGCAGATCGTACGGTTGTTGGCGCTGGTTAGCTAATATATGCGACCATCTATTTCAATGTTGCGCGGATATTGTCTAAATTGGAGGGTTTTTGATTTACATGAATCTTCAAATCGAAACGACAACTTTTGCCCCATCGCCATCCGAATACCAAAGGTCGCCTCAATCATCTATCCCCTGTGCCAGTGCCCCCGAAGTCTCTCCGCCCATCGCTCCCTCCGACCATGCTGGCAAAGATCCCGCCAAAAGACAAAATCGCAAAGGCCACGAAGGCCGCCTGGGCGCTCCGAATGAAGAGGTCGAAGCTCTCGGGAGCGATGGCGACCCGTCCCATGTATAGGGAGAAGGCGAGCATTACCATCCCCAGGCTGAGCATGTGGCCTGTCAACCTCATCGTCCCCAGGGTCGAAGAGGCGACGCCGTAGAACCGAGGAGAAACGGAGCTCATGACGGCGTTGGTGTTGGGGGACGAGAAAAGGCCGACGCCGAGGCCCAGGATCGCAAGGCTTGCGAGGACCGACCTGATGGACGTCTCCGTTCCAAGGTCCATCAAGGTCAAAAGGCTGATCGTGGTCAGGGCCATCCCAATCCCAGCCAGGATCTGCGGCCTCATCCTATCGGAGAGCCAGCCCGAGAGGAGGGCGACGAAGATCATCAGGAGGGGCTGGGCTATGAGGACGAGACCCGCCTCCTGGGCGGAGAGGCCTTTGACGTACTGGAGGTGGAGGCTGAGGATGAAGCCCACCCCAAAGGTGGCGCTGTAGTTGATCAGGGCGGCGAGGTTTGAGAAGGCGAAGGCCCTGTTCTTCCGAAATAAGCTCATCTCCAGGAGGGGGCTATTCGATCTCGACTCCACCAGGGCGAAGGCCACAAGCCCCAAAAGCCCCAGGAGGATCAGCCCCCCGCCGACCGCCTCCGGCAGCCTTGAAAAGCCGTACATCGTCGCCACCAGCGCTCCGCAGTAGAGGGCCGAGCCGAAGAGGTCGAAGCTCTCGCCCCGGGCCTCGGCCCACTCGCCCTTCAGCCGGAATGCCACCAAAAGCAGCACCATCAGGCCGACGGGCAGATTCGAGAGAAAGACCGCCCTCCAGCCGAAATGGTGAGTGAGAAAGCCGCCGAGGGACGGCCCCAGAGTCAGGCCCAGGTAGACGGCGGCGACGCTCACCCCGAGGGCTTTGCCTCTCTCCCGGGCGGGGAAGGCGGAGGTGAGGATAGCGGTTCCGGTCCCAAAGATCATCGCACCGCCCATTCCTTGCGTGAACCGGAAGGCGATCAGCATAGGGGCCGAGACCGCAAAAGCGCACAGCAGGGCAGACCCGGTGTACGTCAACACGCCGCAGGTGAAGACCCTCTTACGACCGTAGATGTCTCCCAGCCGTCCGAAGGGGACGAGGAAGATCGCCGCCGCCAGGACCGCCGAGGTCGCCACCCAGCTCAAGGTCACGGCGTCGAGGGCGAACTCGTCGCCGATCGCCGGGAGGGCGATGTTCACCGAGGAGCCCATGAAGGGGGTGAGAAAGGAGCTGGTCGCCGCCACCACCAGGGCCGCCATCTTCTGAGAGAAGTCTTCGGTCATCTCTGGGGCAGGGGTATGAGAGAGGGTGAGTTAAGGGTTTGGAGGCTTAGTGGCGGGGACAGGCTGATTCTTGGGGGTGGATGACGGCAAAGATATCGGAGGAAACAAAGTCGCTGTTCATAGTAGGGTTATAGCATCGAAGCATCAAAACGTATTTCATGAGAAGTAACCAGTTCCCTTTTTTCAGGAGTGTGGCGAAGACGAGGCAGGAACTGATTTTGGTCCTGTCGATGCTGTCGGCCAAGGCGACCACCGTTGCGGCGGACGAAATGGACGATCGAATACGGGGATCGTCGACGAGGTGAAGGGCGCTGTCCAGTGAGAAGGACGGGACAGGACCGGAGGCCCGGTCCCGAAGATATCGATCCTCTTCGGATCTGTTCAGATTTGTTCATTTCAGTCCGATTATGTACACATTCGTCTAATTCGGCATCCCATTGCTCAATTCTGTTTCTGTATCCATTTTCGTTCTTATCCCTCGATCGCCCCCATCTTCGTCTCGATGGATATCTCCTTGTCCAGCCGGTGGTCGATCTTCACCGTGGTTATGATCCTTCCAACCCCCATCCCCGCCAGGACCTCGTCGGCTTTTTCCACCACTTTGAAGATCTCGGCCAAGGACTCCGCCTCCATGGCTGTGCACATGGGGCCCGGAACGAACTTCAGCCCCGACTCCCTCAGAACCTGATGGATGGCCCTAACGTACGAGCTTGCGCTGGTGCCCGTCCCCATCGGTATCATAGAAAGCTCCGCCACTATCATGGCAAAGTCATTTGGCTGGATGGGATAAAAAAGTTTTTAGGATCGCTGCTGGTTCTAAATGCGAGGTGCGAGGCGAGTTAGGTTGAGATCACGGGCCTTGGCCTCCCGCTTCGGTTTTTGAGCCTATCGCCCGGCGGCGTGAAGGGGGTTTGGCAGAAGTCTCGCTCGAAAATCTAGGCTGGAAGGGCTCGCTCGCCCTATCGATAGACGAAAATTTTATGATCAATAGGCGTATTTTACGGCCTAGTGAAAGACTTCTTCATCAGCTACAACAGAGCCGACAAAAGCTGGGCTGAGTGGATAGCCTGGCAGCTGGAGGAGGCGGGATACACCACCATCCTCCAGGCCTGGGATTTTAGGCCAGGATACAACTTCGTGCTGGAGATGGATAAGGCATACAAGGACGCCGAGAGGACCATAATCGTTCTCTCGCCGGACTTTCTAAGCTCCAGCTTCACACCTTCCGAATGGGCCGTGGCCTTTAAGAAAGACCCCACTGGCGAGAAGGGACAAATCGTGCCGGTGCGGGTTCGAGAGTGTGAGCTCGAAGGTCTGATGCGCTCGATCGTTTACATTGATCTAACTGGGATGGATGAAGACGCCGCAAATAAGGCCCTGCTTGGCGGATTGATATTCTATAGGTCCAAACCAACTACGCCGCCGGGCTTCCCAGGCTTGCGTTCTGTGACGGCGGAGCCGCGTTTTCCCGGCGCCCTCCCCCCTATCTGGAGGGTTCCTCTCATTCGCAACCCCAATTTTACAGGGCGAGAGGTGCTACTAGGGCGTCTTCATAATGATCTAAATTCAAACAAATACGCAGCAACAATAGCCATAACCGGCCTTGGTGGTGTGGGGAAAACACAGCTGGCCCTGGAATACGCTTGCCGCCATTCCGGCGATTACTCTTGCGTCTGGTGGATGAGATCTGAAGACCCCAAAACTCTTGAACTAGATTATGTAAGCTTGGCTGCAGCACTATATTTACCAGAAAAAGATTCTGCGGATCAAACGACTATAATCGAGGCTGTAAAATATTGGTTAGATCGAAATGAAAATTGGCTTTTAATCTTCGATGGCGTTCAGGAGATTTCTGACGTCATAAGATATTTACCGCTATACGGATCTGGCCACGTAATAATTACCTCCCGCAACCCTAGTTGGGGAGACATCGCCAATACATTATCTGTTGATGTTTTTGATAGGGACGAATCTGTTAATTTCATCCTTATGAGAACCGGACAGGATGATTATAATGCAGCAAACGCCCTTGCAGAAGAGTTAGGCGATTTGCCATTGGCCCTAGCACAAGCAGGAACTTATATCAAAGAGAGAGGGTATACATTAGAGAATTATCTTAACATGTATATGGCTCACAGAACGGAACTTTTAGAACGTTTCAAGCCTTTTGACTATCCTGAAACTGTCGCCACTACTTGGGAGATTTCTTTCCAGAAGGTAGAATTAGAATCGCAAGCTAGTGCTGATCTGTTGAACTTATTTGCTTTCTTGGCCACGAATGCGATACCCAAATCTCTTCTCACTAAAAATTTGGTCCAATTGCCTAAATCACTTGCCTTTAGTCTGGAAGACAGTCTAAGGCTAGACGAAATTGTGTATGTACTTCTACATTACGGATTTATCGTGATTACAGATGACATGCTCGCTGTGAATCGTTTGGTTCAAGAAGTGACACGATACAGAATGTCGATGGAAGATCGAAAGATATGGTCCAGTGCTGCTGTAAATCTGTTGAAAGATGCTTTTCCTAATGCTAGCCATGATGTGCGAAATTGGCCTTTATGCTCGCTTTTATTGCCCCACGCATTGGCCGCAGCAGGACATGCTGAGGATCTCGGAGTTCTCCCTGAGGTGACTGCATCCCTATTGGGTAACGTAGCACTATATTTGCATAAACGTGCTGAGTTCTCTGAGGCAAAGGAACTTTACGAAAAGGCACTTGCAATCGTGGAGAATACTTTCGGGCCCGATCATCCTGATGTGGCCCGACTCGCCAATAACCTTGGCAACGTCCTAGCCGACGTGGGCGATCTGGAAGGAGCAAAGAAACTCTATGAGAGAGCTCTAAGGATCGACGAGAAGGTCTACGACACAGATCATCCCAACGTGGCCACCGACGTCAACAACCTCGGCACGATCCTGCACGACATAGGAGACTTGATGGGCGCTAAGAAACTCTACGAGAGAGCACTAAAGATTGACGAGGCAGCTTACGGGCCCAAACATCCCAGCGTTGCCGTCCGGGTCAACAACCTAGGTTCGATCTTACAGGACATGGGGGACCTGTGTGGTGCCAAGAAACTTTACGAGAGGGCTCTAAGTATCAACGAGGCAGCTTACGGCCCCGACCACCCCAACGTGGCCGTTCGGGTCAACAATCTAGGCACGATTCTGCGGTTTCAGGGCAATCTAGAGGGCGCTAAGAAGTGTTTCGAGCGGGCATTGAGGATCGACGAAGCAGCTTACGGCCCTGACCACCCCAGCGTGGCCAGGGACATCAACAACCTCGGCAGGGTCTTGCAGGACATGGGCGACCTAGAAAGTGGCAAGAGACTTTACGAGAGGTCACTTGCGATTATGGAGATGGTCTATGAGCTTGACCATCATCCCGAAGTGGCCAGGTCACTCATGAATCTCGGGAGCGTCCTACAAGCTCAGGGCGACCGAGGTAACGCCGAGAAGTGTTTCGAGCGAGCACTGAGGATCAACGAGGGAGCTTACGGTCCCGACCATCCAGAGGTGGCTAAAACCATCGAAGCCATCAAAAAGAGCAACTTCGAGGTCCGGGATGGATGAAAATATTAAAGGGATTTTAAGATGACCGACTATCATACGCGCAATATAAATGATAGTAGCATCTATGAAGAACTTCAAAGATATTTAAGCTCAGGTGATCTTATTTTATTTGCCGGTTCAGGATTGTCTTCTCAAGCTTGCACAAAGCATGGAGACCACCCACCTAATTGGTCAAATCTTCTTAAAAAAATGGCCGATTGGTGTTTAGATAATGGATTAATTCGAAATACCTATCACATTGATATTATAGAGTTGATTGAAAAGGGCTTCTTAGTAGATGCAGGACAAGAATTGGAGGAAATTATTGAGGAGATTTCACAGCGCCAAAGGTGCCTGGCTGAGGCTATACTATGTAATGAAGCAGAGATAAGTGAAGCACATAATCTCATCGCAGGAATTAATTTTCGTGCTTATCTGACCACCAATTATGACGAATTTATAGAAGGTGCGTTTTGGCACAAGCATGGTAAAAGGCTCCAAAAATTTTATCGTCCTACAATTAGCGGTGTGTTGGATTCTTATAGAAGAAAGGAACCCTTTATATTCAAACTTCATGGAGATATCGGCGATCCGTCTTCAATAATATTAGGAAATCGTTCTTACGAACCGTTGCTGCAAAGTGATTCAGATTATAAAAAATGCTTAGAAACTATATTCAGTATGTCTTCGATTTTGTTTGTGGGATTCGGCTGCACGGATCCGGATTTCGATCGTATAATAAACAGAGTCGCTGCCCTCGATGGGAGAACTAAAAGACATTGGATGTTAACTACGGAAAATAGCGTCCCCCCACTTAAAGCAAAGCGATTTTGGAAAGACTTAGGAATAAATATAATTCAATATAAATCCGACGAGATGCATACGGAATTCGTTCGTTTTCTGCGTAATTTATCGGCCCCGCATTCATCTACGTCAACTGTTTACAGATGTGATGATTACGTAAGCTCTGAGCGCGAGCGTGTAAATAGAATTTAAGTCGTAGCCATCTTTGGACGAAACTTTTATGATAAATGGGCTTACTTCAGAATCCGAGTGACAGGCTTCTTCATCAGCTACAACAGCGCCGACAAGATCTGGGCCGAGTGGATCGCCTGGCAGCTGGAGGAGGCGGGATATTCCACCATCTTCCAGGCCTGGGATTTTCGGCCTGGGCACAACTTCCCGCTTCAGATGGACAAAGCGTCCCAGGAGGCTGAGCGGATAGTAATCGTTCTGTCGCATGATTTTCTTGATTCGAGCTTTACGCCTCCCGAATGGGCGGTCTTCTTCAAAAAAGATCCCACCGGCGAGAAGGGGCTGATCGTGCCGGTGCGGGTCCAAAAGTGCGAGCTGGGCGGTCTACTATCGACAATCAGCCGGATCGACCTAATAGGGCTTGATGAAGAAGCCGCTAAGAAAGCCCTTCTTGACGGCGTCAAGTTCGAGCGGGCCAAACCGTTGACTCCGCCGGGATTTCCAGGGTTCCGGTCAGTGACAGAAAAGCCGCGGTTTCCGGGGGCTCTGCCGCCGGTTTGGAACGTCCCTTTTAATCGAAACCCCAACTTCACCGGGCGCGAGTCATTGCTTGCAGATCTCCGGGCGGCGCTGACATCTGGCCTGCCTGTGGCGCTTCATGGTTTGGGCGGCATGGGCAAGACACAGATCGCAAACCAGTACTCCTACCACCACATGGCTGACTATCAGGTAGTCTGGTGGATTCGCTCCGAAGAGTCCGCAATTTTGGCTTCAGATTATGCCGATTTGGCCAGCGATCTGGATTTACCAAAGATCGACGACCAGCGAAAAATCATCAAGGCCGTTCGGCGCTGTCTAGGGCAGAACAAAGACTGGCTTTTGATCTTCGACAATGCAGAGAAGCCCGCCGATATTAGTGACTATTTACCGCAAGGGGGCAGGGGTCACGTGATCGTCACCTCCCGCGACTCGACCGACTGGGGCAGCATGGCCACGGCTCTGGAGGTCAAAAAGTTCGATCGCGCCGAGTCGATTGAATTCCTCCACAAACGAACGAAGCAGGAAGACGAAGATGCGACTGGTGCGCTGGCCGAAGAACTGGACGGTCTGCCCCTGGCGCTGGAGCAGGCAGGTGCGTACATTCTAGCGAAGGGGATCACGCTGGATGATTATCTGGAGCTGTTTCAAACTCGGCGAAAGGAGCTTTGGAAAGATGAAAAACCGCCAACAGATTATCGGGACAAAGTGGATACCACCTGGAATCTGGCGATGGATCAAGTTAAGGAAGAGGTGCCAGAGGGCGTGGATCTCTTGAACCTGTGCGCCTTTCTAGCTCCGGACGACATCCCCCGAAGTCTTTTCTGCGAAGGAAACGAACATCTTGTTAAATCGCTAACGGATACGTTGACGGTGAATCGGGCTGTAGACGCCCTCCGGCGCTACTCGCTGATAGACGCGAGTTACGAAAGCCTCTCAGTCCACAAGCTGGTCCAGGCCGTGACGCGGGACCGATTGTCCGATGAGGAGCGTAAAGGGTGGGCAGAGACCGCGATCCTGCTTGTGAACGGTGCCTTCCCTCAAAAAAGTCAGGACTTCCGGACCTGGGACGTGTGCTCAGTACTCCTGCCCCATGCCATCGCAGCGGCGGTACATGCTGAAAGGCTTGAAGCTGCCCAGAAAGAAACGCAACATCTATTGAACAAGGTTGGATTGTATTTATGCAGCAGAGCCGAATTTAGAGAAGCTGAGGCCCTCCTCAAACAGGCTTTGACCATAGCAGAAAATGTTTTCGGAAGTGAACATAATGAAGTTGCAGCCACCATCAACAACCTCGGCCGGGTCCTGCAAGATATGGGCAATCTTGATGGCGCCAAGAAATGCTATGAGAGGGCCCTTGAAATTAACGAAGCAATCTACGGTCTAAGCCATCCCCAGGTGGCCAAGATCGTTAACAACTTCGGCCTAGTCTTGCGGGATCAAGGGGAACTTGATGGCGCCAGGAAGTGCTATGAGAGAGCATTGAAGATAGACGAGGCAACCTACGGCTCTGAGCATAGCGAAGTAGCCGTGGTGGTAAATAACCTCGGGGGGGTTTTGTATGCCATGGGCAACCTTGACGGAGCCAAGAAATGCTTCGAGAGGGCAATAGATATCGACGAAGAGATTCTCGGTCTATATCATCCCGATATGGCTACCCGAATTAACAACCTCGGAATGGTCCTACTGGACATGGACGACATCTTGAACGCCAAGAAGCACATAGATAGAGCGCTGGAAATTAACGAGAAGGTCCTCGGCCCCGACCATCCCAACACGGCCAAGACTATCAATAACCTCGGCAAGGTCCTGCAGCGCATGGGCAATCTCAAGGACGCCAAGAAATGCTACGAGAGGGCCCTGAAGATAGACGAGAAAGTCCTCGGTCCCGACCATCCCGATGTGGCCATTCGATTCAACAACCTTGGCTTGATCCTAAAATATCAGGGCAACCTTAAGGGCGCCAAGAAATGCTATAAGAGGGCCCTTAAGATATTACAGGAGCAGTTTGGAGATGATCATCCATCCACTAAGATCGTGCGAAAAAATTTGAAGGCGCTGGGTCGTTAGCCCCGAAGCACATCATATCGAAAATCATCCAAATCGCATCTCCCCTTTTTCCCTCCTTGCTCTCTCTTAGATACAGATAAGCTTAAACTCACCTCTATCTTACCTTCCCCTCATCCATGGTCGAAGATCCCGTTGCGAAGTGGGAGGAGTTCATCAGGTCCAGGTACTGGGACGAGCTTTTGGAGCTCGCCGACTCCTACCCGCTGCGCCGAAGCCTGGTCATCAAGTTCCCGGACGTCGACCGGTACGACCCGGAGTTCGCAGACGAGCTTTTGGAGAAGCCCGAGCCCCTCCTGGAGGCGGCTGAGACCGCCCTTTTGGAGATCGATCTGCCCATCGACGTCCTTTTGGAGAAGGCTCACTTCCGGATCGTTGGGCTGCCCCGGCGGTACAAGACGAGCGAGCTGCGCAGCGATCACATCGGCCGGCTCATCGCTCTTGAGGGGCTCGTGCGGACGGTGACCGAGGTCCGCCCGAAGGTGATCTCGGCGGCCTTCGAGTGCCAGAGGTGCGGCCACCTCTTCTACAAGGAGCAGACCACCTCCAAGTTCCAGGAGCCCTACGACTGCCCCAACGAGGCCTGCGACCGGCGGGGGCCCTTCAAGCTGCTGCTGGACAAGTCCCGTTTTGTCGACGCCCAGAACGTCCGGGTCCAGGAGTCCCCCGAAGAGCTCCGAGGAGGCGAGCAGCCCCAGACCCTGGACGTCCAGCTCGAAGACGACATGACCGGGATGATCTACCCCGGCGATCGGGTGGTGATCAACGGGGCTCTCCGGTCCTTCCAGAGGACGACCCAGACCGGGAAGTCCACCTACTTCGACTTATTCCTGGAAGGAAACTCCATCGAGATGATGGAGCAGGAGTTCGAGGAGATCGACATCAAGCCCGAGGACGAGAAAGAGATAAGGGAGCTATCGAACGACCCCATGATCTACGACAACGTCAAAAGGTCGATCGCTCCCTCCATCTACGGCTACGACGAGGTGAAGGAGGCTTTGGCTCTCCAGCTATTCTCCGGCGTATCCAAGGGCCTTCCTGACGGCACCAGGATCAGAGGCGACATACACATCCTCCTCGTCGGCGACCCCGGCATCGCAAAAAGCCAGCTTCTCCGCTACATCTCAAAGCTCTCGCCCCGAGGGATCTACACCTCCGGGAAGAGCTCCACCTCGGCGGGTCTGACGGCGACGGCCGTGAAGGATGAACTGGGCGACGGCCGGTGGACGATCGAGGCCGGGGCGCTCGTCTTGGCCGACAAGGGGATCGCCTGCATCGACGAGATGGATAAGATGAGAAGCGAGGACCGGTCCGCCCTCCACGAGGCGATGGAGCAGCAGACGATCAGCGTCGCCAAGGCCGGGGTGATGGCGACCTTGAAGTCAAGATGCGCCCTCCTCGCCGCCGCAAACCCAAAGTTCGGCCGCTTCGACAAGTACGAGGGTATAGCCCAGCAGATCAACCTCTCTCCGGCCCTCATGTCGCGGTTCGACCTCATCTTCGTCCTCACCGACGAGCCGAGCGACGCCCGCGACTCCAAGATCGCCCACCACATCGGCCAGACCACCTACGCCGGCGAGATC
>DAOSXX010000028.1:0-29221 GCA_035380685.1 Methanothrix sp.
AATTCTTATAGTATGGCAAGTCTTAAGATTTAAAACTTATGTTACAAAGCACTAGGGAGGCGATTAGGCAGCAGGTGCCCGAAATGAAAAGTCGACGAGATGACCATAAAATAAGGACGAGCGGGGTGAGGACGGCCGAAAGATGAAGCGGTTTATCCCATCAATCTTCCCGAATCAGACGATCCTCACCAGGTCATCCCCTCCGTCAGAGACCTCACCCTGCAAGCCAGAGGCAGCGAGAGGATGAATATCCATATCTCCGGCCTCGCCTCGGTTAACGCTGGAAGAGCCTCCGCCTCACCGAGGAGGTACATCAGGCCGTCTGCACCCATCATCAGCAGATAGAGGACGCCGAAGACGGAGGTGAGGAAAAGGCCCCCTATGAGGAAAGAGAGACCCTCGTGCCTTCCGTGGAGGGCGCCCTTCACCCCGGCGAGGTAGGTCGCCGCCATGACCACCAGGACAAAACCGCCGAAGACGTCTCCTGGGATCGCCTCACCCGATCCACCGAGGATCTCCACGAGGCCGGCCAATAGACAGATCGCCCCCAGGACCAAGGCGTATATCGCAAACATTTTACCAGTTTTGATGCTGAAATCCATCATCATCTCACCTCACGAAAACCCGAGCAATCTGCCCACGCCTATGATCAGGCCGGAGACCGCAAAGGCCAGGGCCACCAGATAGGCCACCACAAAGCCAGCCCACCGATACGAATTCGTCTCCTTTGCGATGATGCCGATGGTGGCCACGCAGGGGACGTAGATCAGCACAAAGGCCATGAAGGCAAATCCGGTAAGGGGCGTGAACAGGCCGAGGCTGACCAGCGATTCTCCCAGGGACGCCTCCTCGACGCCGAGGAGAATTCCGTAGGTCCCCACCACCACCTCTTTGGCCAGGAAACCAAAGAGGAGGGCGACGGCGGCCATCCAGTCCCAGCCGAAGGGCATGAAGATCGGCTCTAAGAGGTGGCCCAGAGACGCGATGTACGAGTTCTCGATCAGCTCTCCGCCGGATGTCGCCCCCCAGGGATGGGCGGATAGGAACCACACGATGAGCACCGTGCCGAATATGATGGTGCCAGCTCTCGCCAGAAACCACTTGCCCCTCTCCCACATGTGGATGATCACCGCTTCGGCGGTCGGCATCGAATAGGCTGGCAGCTCCAGGACGAAGGGCGACGGCTCCCCCTTGAAGAGGGCCCTCCGGAATACCAGGGCCATGATTATCGCCAGGGCTATCCCCAGAAGGTATATGGAGAAGATGACCATTCCCGCGCGCTCTGCGCCGAATAGGGCGCCGGCCATGAGGACGTAGACCGGAAGCCTCGCACCGCAACTGATCAGGGGGCTGACCAGGATGGTGATCATCCTGTCCTTCTCGCCGTCTATGGACCGGGTGGCCATTATCGCAGGGATGCTACACCCAAAGCCCATCATCATGGGTATGAACGAGCGGCCGTGCAGGCCCAGCCTGAACATAAGACGGTCCATCACGAAGGCCGCCCGAGAGAGGTAGCCGCTGTCCTCCAGGATGGAGAGGGCCAAAAACAGCATGAATATCGGCGGGACGAAGACCAGGACGGAACCTAGGCCGTCGAAGATCCCCCCGGCAACGAAAGAGGCGAGATGGGGGTTGGATATGCCATCTTCTGCAAGGCCCTCCAGCCATCCGAAGAGGAGCTCTATCATGACCATGAAGGGCTCCGAGAGGGAGAAGGTGAACTGAAAGACGGCCCACAAAAGGGCCAGAAAGATGGGAATCCCAAGCCACCGGTGAAGGAATACGTGGTCTGAGATGTCTGTATAGGTCCACCTGCCCTCGCCCTTGGCGACGGTGGCCCCCAGCATATCGGCTATGGCCCGGTACCTCCTTTCGGCGAGGATTGACGCTGCGTCTTCTCCGGAGAATCCTGGCATTCTATTCCACCGCCACCGCGATCTTTCTCCGGTGAGGGCTCGCCTCTATCAGCCTCATAACCTGATCGTCTTTTTCCAGCACTTTTATGGCCAGCCATCGGGGCGGGTATCTCCCCGATAGGTCCGCGTCCCTGCGAACCGCGTCCTCGACCCTGCTTATGGCGATTTCTGCATCCTCTCCGTACCCCACCACCTTCCTATTCTCTCCTTTCACCTTTGTCGCTCTCAATATGGCCTCCTTCAGCTCCTCCACCCCCTCGCCCCTCGGAGCAACCGTGCAGACCAGGGGGACCCCGAGCATCTCAGACAGCTTCTCCGTCTCGATGACGATGCCCCTTTCCCTCACCATGTCCCACCGGTTCAGGGCCAACACCAGGTTTGCCTCCAGCTCCAGCAGAAGGAGGGTGAGGTAGAGGTTCCTCTCGAGGCTCGTGGCGTCGACGATGTTCACCACCACGTCCGGCCTCTCCTCCAGGATGTAGTTCCTGGAGATCAGCTCGTCTTTTGCCGTGGTGGCGAGGCTGTAGGTGCCCGGAAGATCGACTACCTCGATCTCCTCGCCTCCCCAGGTGAACGTTCCCGTCTTCTTCTCCACGGTAACCCCCGGCCAGTTGCCGACGTGCTGTTTCATGCCGGTGAGCCGGTTGAAGAGCTCCGTCTTGCCGACGTTGGGGTTGCCGATGATGGCCACCGTCGTCATAATCCCTCCGATCTATTGACAAATATCTTCATGGCGATCCCTCTTCCCAGGGCGATCCTCGAATCGCGAAACGAGAGGAGCATCGGACCCGGAGGGTGGGACTTGAGAACTCTCACCTTCGCTGATGGGGTGAGGCCCATATCGGAGAGGCGCTGAGCGAGCCCTCTTCCAACCCTCACCTCCACCACATTGCCCTCTTCCCCCTCTGAAAGAAAGGCGAGAGGCAGCCCTCCGCCAGAGATCGAGCCGCAGCTATTCAGGCCGATCCACCTCCAAAAAGACGTTCGCAGCCTCCCCTCTTCTCAG
Organism: Methanothrix sp.; assembly: GCA_035380685.1. GTDB lineage: Archaea > Halobacteriota > Methanosarcinia > Methanotrichales > Methanotrichaceae > Methanocrinis. The sequence goes on from DAOSXX010000028.1 coordinate 2,926, forward strand.
GGTGAGCTTGTACCCCCTCAGAAGAAACTCCAACGGGTCTCCGAGGGGAGCTCGTCTCACCATCTCGATCTCTGCGCCTCTCACGATCCCCATATCCATGATCCTCTGGCGCAAAGAGCCGCAAGATGATATCTCGACGACCTTCCCCCGCTCGCCCCGTTCCATCTCGTTTAATCGCTTCTTTGCCATTTTTTAGCCTCTAAATCCGATCACACCTTTCGGTGCGACGATCTCAAGCTGGTCGGACTCTATGAGCCATCCCCGCGGCGCGATCCTAGACGATCCGCAAGGGTTGGGTTATCCGAACGATGGCTTATTGACGCCGTTAGGTAGAGAAATTGGTATCCCTAAAATCGTTAGATTCCTAAGAGAAATCCGAACACATTGAGCCTAGAGATAGCTGAAATCAAGGCAAATGTAAAAATAAAGATGGATAGAGCCGGGAACGGTTTTGCGGGAATGGCGTTGAAGATGGAGTCGTGATGAATGGCAAGCCCCGATGAAGATGTGCTGAAGGAGGTCACCTTTTGAGCGGCTCTATAAACATCGGGCGGCTTCGGCCCTATCACACCGTTCTCCGGCTCATGCACTTACATGCCTCTTTAGGTAAACAAGTAATATTCCCTAAAAATAATAGGTTTCAGAGATGCGACCTAACTCGACCCATAGGCTGCGGGCCCGGAGTTCAAGCTACAAGATCGCCCTGACGTGGCGGGGATCATGCGTTCGGATCGCATCAATCTCACCCGGCTTGCCCCGGAAGCTCGGTCCGAGAGAGCGCGAGACTGAAGATCGAGCCCGTCCCCGGTTCGAACCCGGGTCTGGGCACCGATTTTCTTTAAGCATTAAGCCGCATTTTTATCGCCATACGAGAGGCTCGTTGTGAAGCAGGGCGAAAAAAAGTTCTCGACTTTTTATGAGGATCTTCCCACAATCGTGAAAGAGATAGAGAGGATGCAAAAAAGCAGTCCACCAATATCCTCTGCCGTATTACCCAAAAAGAGCTTCTAGCTACTTCGCCTGCAGGGTAGGATGTAACCAACAGTAGGCTATCTCGGCCCGGTCTTCCGAAATCTTTTTAAATTATGTCAGCGACAGACTGTCTAGGTTAATATCATTAGGTAAAATCTGATGAAATGAATATACGTAGGGTGTATTTGATATGGTTGGAGAGTTCGCGTTAGCGGTAGAGAGATGGACAGACTTCTACGTGCTGGTAGGATCAGCTGCGTTCACCCTTCTCGGTCTGATATTCGTTGCGGTATCTATTAATCTCGACCTTATAGCCAAGCCCGCGAAATCCGAAGATCTGACGGCGTTCTCAAGCCAAATTTATCTGAACTTTTTAGCTATAACGTTAATTTCATTGGTATTTATGATACCTAGGCAGAACCCATATGGGTTGGGCATACCGCTTCTGCTCATAGGCTTGCTAGAAATGTCACGTACTGTGAGACTGTGGAAAAAGTTCGAATTTGGCGACAAGGAGCAAAGGCTCCTGGACGTTAACCAATTTCGAAAGAGGCTTCTTATTCCCAATACCCTGTGTTATCTAGTCCTTATTTTTGTATCTGTAAGTCTCCTCTATGGAACCACTCAATATCTATATTGGATGACAATGGTTGTATTGTGGATTCTATTGGCCGGCTCCCTTAGTGCATGGATTCTGATGCTGCGGTTAGCGGCGCTCGGCAAAGAGAGCAAAACAAACGAATGAATTTGTCGGCCCCTCAGACAACATAAAATATGTAAGTTTCGGCCAACTCAACCGAGATCATCGAATCCATTTTCGCCATGGTCACGATTCCTGCACGCTGCCTGCACGATGCCGAAGGGCAGAACGAAGGAGAGAAGGAAAAGCCGGTCAGAAAATTGGGGCTTAAGGAAGTAACGAGATTCCATGCCAAGCGGGATAGGCGGGGCGGCCCAGGAGCTTGAGCCGATCCCTGAAGCTGAGGAGATCGCGGCAGGGCTGTAGCCGCTGACGGCCCATAAGGGCGGCGCTGCGAAGAGGACGAAGACGGGGGCGTTGGGGCTTCGCCGACCTCGTTTAGTTGGGCGATTCTACAATAAACAAAGCTTAATTGACGGTCACACAGCTAAAGGGGGGTCATTAGGATCAGAGGTTCGAATCTGTGACACTGAGAGCACCGGTCCGCACGATGAAATCCGATGGATATTTAGCTTGCCCTGACATAATAACACACCAGGTGGTAATTAACCTGTAACAAGGTGTAAGTGGAGTTGAACCAAAATGAGATCGATAGCGTTGTTGATCCTGGCGGTCATGGTCCTCTCGACCGTGGCAGACGCCGGCTGTTGCTGTGGTGGCACTGGTGGTGGCGGTGTTGACGGAGTCGGGGGGTCGAAGATGAAAAGCAACATCTGCCCTGCCGATTACACCATCCGGGGACCCCAGATGACCTACGAGGAGGACGGCCGGTACGGAGTGACTGTTGTAATAGACCCCATCGGGAAGGCCAGCTTGGCGTTCGTAGGAGGAGAAGACGGTGGAAAGCCTGCCGTCCCGGTCCAGGGTGGAATTTCAACGGGCTCGGGGGACCTTCCGTTCGGTCAGGAGGTCATCGCCCACCTGAACGACGTCCAGATGGACTTCAGCGCCCTCCGAGAGATGTGGGAGGCCTGAACTGGAGATCTGCCTAGTGATGAACCCAGGCAGACCTGAACTCTGAAGAACGATAACATGCAAGTCCGAGCGCGAGCTTGGCGGGCTCTCGGAAGATGTACCCGCCTAGCCGTTAGTCTGCTCATAGTAGAGGAGCCAAAGGTGATGACTTGAGGAGCAGGGCCACCTGTACCGATGCGCCGGATGGTGGCCCCGGTGGGGAGGCTGCGCCGGGTGGGTCCAGAGGTGGCGGCCTTAGGCTCCAAGATCTCGTTTAATCCACCTCCATAGAGGAATTACTTCGTACTGGATCACCCCCACCCATCTTGCACCATTCCTGGAAAAAGTTTTTAATTGGTCCATACCCTACACTATCTTGGAGATGAATTATGAGCGAAGTTGAAACTCTGCTGAAGGCCACCATCGCCGAGATGGAGAGGCTCCTCTCCAGCAAGACCGTCATCGGCGATCCGATCACCGCCGGCGAGAATACCGTGGTCCCCCTTTTGAGCGTCGGCGCCGGGTTCGGGGCGGGGGCCGGATCAGGAAAGGGAGACGAGGGGACCGGCGGCGGAGCCGGTGGGGGCTTCGGCATAAAGCCCGTCGCAGTGATCGTAATTGAGAAGGACACGGTCCGAGTGGAGCCGGTCCGAAAGGGGGGCGGTTCCATCATCGAACAGCTGGCGGATAAGGTTCCACAGCTCATCAAAAAGGAGATCGACGAGCGAGAGGAGAGAAAGCAGAAGGGGTCCGAGGAGAAGAAAGGAGAGGAGAAAGGAAAGGGAAAGGAGATCAAGGTGGAGTAGGGTTAAGGTGAAGCCCCTCCATGACCCTTCCTGCGATCCTGGGCTCGGCGCTTCTGATCCTGCTCCTCCTTTTTGTTCTTTTGGCCCTTCTCCTCCTGGTCCCCATCGACCTGGAGGGGAGGGTCGCGAGAGGCGGTGGCGCCCCCGAGACCAGGATGAGGATAGGCTGGCTCTTCGGCCGCCTTCATAAAGACGTCTTCAGCACCGACGCCGAGCGGGAGCCCTCGATGGAGGGGGAAGAGGAGGCCCCAGAAAAAGGAGAAGGGGAAGACGAGGAGGAAGAGGACGGGGAGAAGGCCGAGGGGGGTCTGGGCTCTTTCAGAGTCGCCCTCGAAGTCCTGAGGACCGAGGGCTTTCTCGGAGACCTGGCGCGCCTGTTGAGGGGCCTCTTAGGGGCGATTCGGGTCCAACTCTTGAGGATCGATCTGGCCATAGGCCTCCCCGACCCGGCGGAGACGGCCGAGGCCGTCGGCCTCCTCTGGGCGATCCTGATCCCCCTCGAGGCCCTCGCCCCCCTGAGGGCGAAAATCGTCCCCGCCTTCTCCGAGGAGAAGCTTGCGGGTTCCGCTGAAGGAATGCTGAGTATCGTGCCGATCAAGATCGTCCCGCCCATTGCCCTTTTCCTCCTCTCGCCACCGACCTTGCGAGCTGGCTGGAGGGCGATCAGAGCGAGTCGGGGGAAGAGGTGAAGTAGGTTGAGCTCAATTGAGCCCTTCCGAGGGCTCAAGGATGAAGGCTTTAATCTACGGAGGCGGCGCCGTCGGGCTCGGTGTGGCTAACTGCCTGATCCGATCCGGTGAAACCGTCGACATAATCGCAAGAGATGGGACGGTCTCAGCTCTAAGGAAGGAAGGCCTGATTCGGACCGGGATCTTCGGCTCCTTCGAGTTCGGGCCCGAAAAGTTCGGTGCCTACGCTTCTTTGGACGAGCTTCTTCAGGACGAGAGGCGACGCCTCCAAGACGGCAGCTTCGATGGCGATCGCGACTACGACTACGTCCTCGTCTGCACCAAATCCCATGGCTCCGAAAGAGCCGCCTTGGACCTCTCCTGCCACCCCGAACTCCTCGGTGGCGGGGGCAAGATCGTCCTCTTCCAGAACGGCTGGGGAAACGCCGAGATCTTCGCCGCCCAATTTCCCAAAGACCAGATCTACAGCGCCCGGGTCATCACCGGCTTTCAGAGGCCCGAAAAGAACGTCGTCGACGTGACCGTCCACGCCGACTCGATCCACCTGGGAAGCCTCTTTGGCTCGGACCTCGCGTCGATGGCGCCCCTGGCGGAGGCGATCACCAGAGGCGGCATCCCCGCCGAGGTCGTCGAGGATGTGGAAAAGGACCTCTGGGCGAAGATCCTCTACAACTGCGCCTTAAACCCCCTCGGCGCCATCTTCAGCGTCCCCTACGGCGTCCTGGGCGAGGAGCCCCGCTCAAGAGAGATCATGGAGGCCGTAATAAAGGAGATATTCGCAGTGATGGAGGCGACGGGACACAAGACCCACTGGTCGACCCCCGAGGAGTACACCGCCGTCTTTTACGAGAAGCTCCTCCCACCGACGGTTCGGCACGAGTCCTCGACCCTCCAGGACATCCGGGCACGGAAGGCGACGGAGATCGAGGCCCTCAGCGGGGCGGTGGTCCGGCTCGGAGAAGAGGCGGGGGTTCCGACGCCCGTAAACTGGGCGCTCTACGAGATGGTGTTGTTCATGGAGGGGAGGAACCTATAGATATATGGAATGGAAATATATAATTTAATTTTGAGAGCGTAGTTTGATTTGCTCGTTGCGAGGGCACATTTTGAGCAGTTTAGCACTGTTTTGCCCGCAAACATAACAACTTCGGACCCATTAGTTTTCCAAAAATCTGAAAAGAAAAAAAACTCGATCAAAACCACCCATCTCCAAACTCTATTTATCGAATCAGCTGGATAAACTTTCGACATGTCAAAGTCAGAGGATTGCCTGAAAGAGGCCTTCGCCGGAGAGTCCCAGGCGAACCGAAAGTACCTCGCCTTCGCCGAGAAGGCCGACCAGGAGGGCTACCCCCAGGCCGCAAGGCTCTTTCGCGCCGCCGCCGAGGCCGAGACCGTCCATGCCATGAATCACCTAAAGGCGATGAAAGCCGTCAAGTCCACCAAAGAGAACCTGAGAGAGGCGATCGCCGGAGAGACCCAGGAGTTCAGGGAGATGTACCCAGGCATGATCGAGACCGCCAAGGCCGAGGGGGACAAAGCCGCCGAGAGGAGCTTCAGGTACGCCAACGACGTCGAGGAGATCCACGCGAAGCTCTACCACGAGATGATGGAGAACCTGGAGGCATCAAAGGAGGAGAGCTACCCCTACTACGTCTGCCCTGTATGCGGCATGACCGCGGAGAGGGAGCCCCCGGAGACGTGTCCCGTCTGCGGCGTCAAGGGCGAGAGGTTCAAGAGGATGGACTAGATGGATGGGGGGTCGAGGGAGCCCCTCTTTGGCCCTTCTTCCTCCTAGCACCTTTCGTTTGTTCATAATTTTCCGATTTTTTGATATATTCTAAGTTTCTAAACCTCGCCAGATCGAGCCAAAGCTCATCTTTACGGCCAACATAAAGGATTCGGAATCTGTGAAAGTCTGCGATGATATTACACCAGGGTTGAAGAAAATGACTGATATCGTGTACAAAGCGGCCCCTCCGACTCGGCAAGAGTATACTCGATTGTTCTCAAGCACAGGCTGGATGCAAATCCTCGGTGTCTCGGAGGATGAGTTAAAAAGAGTTTTCGATAGCACTTGGTACTGGATAACAGCATATCAAGATGAAAATATCGTAGGTGCTGGCCGTTTGCTCTCAGACGGCGTTTTATATGCATTGATTTGTGACATAATAGTAATGCCAGATCACCAGAACAAAGGAATAGGGAGCTCCATCCTAAAGCAGCTAGTTAAAAAATGCAAGGATTCTGATATAAAGAGAGTCTGGCTATTTGCAGCTCCAGGAAAAGCCAGTTTCTACGAAAAAGGTGGATTTTCTCCTCGTCCAAGCGAGGCACCAGGAATGCAACTGTTATGATATATTGAAGGTCTGGCATTTTATTTTTCGATCTTCGCCAGATGAAGCTGCAGCTTCTCCAATAGCCGCCAGCATAAGAGGATCTGGACCATCCCGGTGGCGCTGACCTCTTCGTCTCCGGACCGGTCGCAGATGGGAGCCTCTGACCCCGAAAGGCTGCAGAGACTCTCTTCGATCCCCTCGATCATGGACCGATGAAGCTCGCCGTCGATGGTCAAGACGCTCACCCTCTTGCCGTAGTAGTCGTCCCGCTGGAAGGTGATGGAGAACTCACGCTCTGCGAGGCGGAAGAGAGAAGATAGGTCGATCTTCAGATCCACCTCCGACGGATTCCCTTCCAAAACTTCCTGGATCAGCCTGACTGAGTACCTCTCGGGAGGATTTTCCGCCATGAAGGACGGAGGAAGCCTCGACTCCTCGATCTTGACCACGGCCTCGGCGTAGATCTTCTGGACGTCGACGTATAACTTGTAATCGGGCTCCCGCACCAGGATTTCGGCCATCACCGCCTCCCGCTCGTAATGGCGGTCGACGCAGTCCCTCTTGATCTTCCACCGCCTCTTGACGGCGCGGCTTGGGTCGACGAAGATCTTGAGGTCTATCTCTCGCCGGAGTTCGGGGGTACAAAAGGGGTGGAGCCCCTCGATGATCAGGACCGGGGCCGACCTGAAGGGGACGGGCCCTTTGATCGTTCCATCGGAGTGGTCGTAGACGGGCTTATTGACCTCCTCGCCCCTCCGGAGGGCACCGAGATGCTCGGCCAGAAGGTCGAGGCGGTTTGCGGCAGGGTTTAAGGGCGTGATGCCCCGGACCCTCCTCTCCTCGCGGTCGAAGCTGTGATAGTCGTCCATGCTGAAGGTGGAGACGAGATCATCGCCGAGGAGCCTCCTGATCCCCCGGGACATGGTGGTCTTGCCAGACCCACTGTCTCCCGCCACCGCCACCACGAAGACCCTCCCCGATTCTCTGAGCCTTTCAGGCAGGCTGGAATTCACAAAAATCTCCTCCAACGAGAACGAGGCAGAGGATCGGAATTGAGATTAGAATGACGAGGTCTGAGATGCGGATACATCATCGATCCTGCTTCTCCGACATGAGGTCAGCAAACTCGCTCGTCTTGTCGATCAGCTCCAGCTCCCGGGTCTCGATGACGGCGGTCTCCTCGATCCGCTCGACCTTCGTCTCCCCGTCGACGATCACCGCCGAGAGGGTTTTTGTGATGATCGAAAGGCTGCTCATCAGCCTCGCCTTCTTCAGCATTGTGGGCGAGAACTTGCCGATCCCCGTCAAAACCACCAGCTCTTCCTTCTGGGTGATGGCGTTGAAGGGGGACTGGGCCGTGGGGAAGACGTCAAAACCGATCTGGGCGAGGTATCGGAGAATACCGTCGTCGATCCGCTCCATCTCTTCGACCACGGGGCTTGCAGGCTCCAGGATCTCGACGGGCTTTATCAGCTCCTGGCCGAAGAGCTCCTCAAGCCTGAGGGCGACGTCGATGGAAGTGTCCATGCTCTCGATCTCGTACTTGCTGACCGTCCGCCGGGAGACGGATAGCTCCGAGGCGAGGGCCCCCAGGGATATCCCGCTCTCAAGCCTGAGCCTTCTCAGAAGGCGGCCGTCGATCTTGACGTAGAGCCCCCCGTGAGCTGCGTAGACGAGAGGAGGAACATCGTCGACGATCCAGTCCGCGAGAGTCCCGAGGCTGACGGTGGGAACTCCGTACCTGAAATAGACGACCCCGCCCTCAAGACCGTGATCCCGGGTCTTCTCCCCGATCAATAGGGGGCTGCCAGAAAGATATTTAGCCAGGCGGCGAATCTCTATCGCAGTCTTCTCGTTGAGACCGTCGATGTTTGAGAGGATCTTCAGAATAAGGAGGACGCCGCCTCGCCTCGCCGCCAGATCGAAGCTCTTCGGCCTCACATAACACCGATCAGAGACCGAAAATCCCGACTTCACCAGGAGATCAGAGACCCGATCGGTCAGAAACTCCTTATTCATCATTATATATGTTTGAGCTTATCCGTTATTTAAAGGTTCACCATCATGATCACCATAGGCGTAGACGATACCGATTCGGAGGAGGGGCTCTGCACCACCTACCTCGCGGCGGTGATGATGGATCGGCTCGCGGACCTCGGAGAGATCAAGGGGTTCCCCAAACTTGTAAGGCTCAACCCCTGCGTCCAGTTCAAGACCAGGGGTAACGCCGCCATCGCCTTCTCCCTCGATACCGACCGGGTGGAGGAGGCGAAAGAGGTCGCCCTGAAGACCCTGATGGAGCTCTCCGACTTCGCCGGCCCCAAGACTAACCCCGGCCTGGTGGTGGCGGAAAACGTGCCCGAGGAGCTCACCCGCTTTTATCGGAGGGCCCTCGACGAGGTCCTGGAAGTCCGCGAGGCCGAAGATATCATCGAGAGGTGCGGCCTCTGGTTCCGGTCCTTCAAGAACCGGAGGGGGCTGATAGGGGCTCTTGCGGCGATGGGGGCCGAGTTCCCGGACGAAACTTACGAGCTTCTCGCCTATCGAAAGCCCGAGCGGTGGGGCACCCCTCGAGAGATCGACGAGGAATCGGTCTGGAGGGCCGACGAGCTGACCTACCCAGGCACCTGGGATACCGTCGACCACCACAACAGAAAGGTGGTCTTCGCCCCCCACTCAAAAGACCCCGTACTCTTCGGGATCAGGGGAGAGGACCCGGAGGCGATCCTCTCGGCCCTGAAGAACATCAGGTCTGAGCCTTTCGAGAGGATGGTGATCTACAGGACAAACCAGGGGACCGACGTCCACATCAACGAGGGCGAGATCGGAGGCGTCGTCGAGAACAGAAGCTACAGGCTCCGGGGCGTGGTGGCAAAAGAAGCCGAGGCGATCGAGGGAGGCCACCTCTTCTTCCCCCTCGTCTCAGAGAACGGCGGGGGCTCCATCAGCTGCGCCGCCTTCGAGCCGACGAAGAACTTCAGGGATCTGGTGAGGGCTCTAGCACCCGGAGACGTCATCGAGGTCTACGGCGCCGTCAAAAAGAGAACCCTCAACATCGAGAAGATGGAGGTCGTGGCCCTCGCCGAGAGGACGGCCCTGGAAGCGCCCCTCTGCCCCTCCTGCCATCGGAGGATGAAGTCTGCGGGCCGGGGGCAGGGCTACCGGTGCAAACGGTGCAAAACGATGGCCGAGGGGAAGGTGGAGTTTCCCCTTCATAGAGAGATCGAGCCGGGGCTCTACGAGGTTCCTCCCTGTGCCAGGAGGCATCTATCAAAGCCCCTGGTCAGAATGAGAGGCAGAAACGTCCATCCGAGCAGGTAGAAAAAGTGGAAAAGAGAAGAAAGCCGCCTCACTTGAAGGCCGCTTCCAGTGGGGGAATTACCTGCTTCTTCCTCGAGAGAACGCCCTTCTTGTAGATGGAGTTGTTCTCCATCTTGCCCTCGAAGGCCTTCTCGAACTTGTCCACCGGCTTTCCCACGAAGAGGAGATCGCTCGCCTCCTTCATGACGTCGGTGAGCATGATCAGAACGAAGCTGAGACCCTCATCCTTCCTCACCTTCTCCATCTCGTCCAGGATCTCCTTCCTCCTGGGCGCGAGGACCGAGAGGTCCATGACCTCGATCTGGCCGACGCCAGCCTTCGTCCCTGCGAAGTCGAAGTGCTTGTAGTCGCCCTTCACGATGTCCCGGGCGGTCTTGGTGGATATGTCGCTCTTGGCGGTGAGCATTGCGATCCCGTACTGCTGGTAGTCCTCGCCGATGATCTTGGCGAGCTTTGCCACCTGCTCCTTGTCCTTATCGGTGCAGGTGGGGGACTTGAAGAGGACGGTGTCGCTCAGGATGGCGGAGATCATGACCCCAGCCATCTCCTTTGTGATGGGGATCTTGTACTGGTCGTACATCGCCGAGATGATCGTCGCAGTGCTGCCGACGGGCTCGTTGTGGAAGAAGATGGGGCTTCCGGTCTGGATGTCGCCGATCTTGTGGTGATCTACGACCTCCATCAGGTTCGCCTCCTTGATGTTGTCCACGGCCTGGGCGACCTCGTTGTGATCGACGAGGATGATCTTCTTGCCCTTGGCATCGGTGATCGTCTCCGGCACCGGGACGCTGAAGTGCTCAAGGACGAACTTGGTCTCGCTGTTGATCGTGCCCGCCGCCGCGGGGATGTAAATTTCCGGCAGCCCGAGCTGGTTTTTCAGGTTCGCATAGGATATAGCCGCAGCTACTGAGTCAGTGTCTGGACTTTTGTGGCCAACCACGTAGACGTTATCAGCCAGATGAAACACCTCCGAAGATATTCAACGCGCAACTTCAATTTAACCTTTGCCACGCGGCGTTATTCCCGAAATTATATTAGAACCAGATCCGGAACGGACCATAAGGACCGCAACGGATCGATGCAGGTCGGCATCTTTATATAGTACTTTGCTTATATATCGCGGGTTCCCTTTAGAGGACTGGCAGGAGCCGAGGCATCCGCCGTCGCCGTGACTGCCGGAGCAAAGGGGGAACGACACGAAAAGCCGCGTTGATAGGTCCTTGGGGGAGATACTGACTATCGTCTGCCCATGACCTCAAGACAACCCAGATGCGGTACAATAAGCCCGCTGCGAGGGTCACTGGGCCGACTGCGGATTATCCAGAGGATGAGGTCCCGGAGTTAGCAGAGCATCGGGCGACATACCAAACCAATTCGAAGTCATTTAATTGATTTTAATTTATTTAGCATGGCATATTTTATCTGGTCCGGCCATCCCTTAAATATCAGCAGCTCTTGATCGAAGCCTGCAGATTATGATGGGAATTCTGATCACCTTCGAGGGGATAGACGGGAGCGGCAAATCCACCATCGCCGCCGAGATCGCCCGGCGGATCGCCGAAGAAGAGGGTCCGCCGTTTGCTGGCAGACATTTTCTCTTCACCGCCGAGCCGACGGAAGGCGAGGAGGGACGGCTGATAAGAGAGAAGCTCAAGAGAGCCACCCGGACGACGGGAGACCAGGGGCAGAGAGCGAAAGAGGCGGAACAGCTGGAAGAGCTCTTTCTCTTCATGGCAGACCACGCCCGCCACATGGCGGGGACGGTCATCCCAGCTCTTGAGAGGGGCATGGTTGTGATCTCGGACCGGTACTCCGACTCCAGGGTCGCCTACCAGGGAGCCACCCTGCGAGGAATCATCCCCAGGCCCCTGGAATGGGTGAGAGAGCTTCACCGGCCCTGGAGCGTCGTCCCGGAGAGGACGGTCCTCTTCTCGATAGATCCCAGCCTGGCTGTAGAGAGGTGCCTGTCGAGACAGGAAGGGTCGTCCTCGGAGAGGCGGAAAGCTCCCGAGAAGTTCGAGCGGGAGGAATTTCTCGGAGAGGTGGCCAGAAACTTCGAGCTGATGGCAAGAAGCGAGCCGGAGAGGTTCGTCGTCATCGACGCCAGCCGCGGAAAGGCCGAGATCCTGGAGGAGACGTTGGCCGCCCTCGCCAAGATCCTCTCGGGGACGAAAAAATGAAGTGTTAAACTCAAAGTTCGGACTTATCTTCTAAGGCCATCGCCACCAGCCTCCGGGCCCACACGAGCTTCATCTTCTTGACCGGGGTGACGTCGGGATCGTCGTAATCGAAGCCGATGAGGTTGATATTTCCGGCCCCGAAACTTTTGGCGAGAAATACGCACCGATCTCCATCCGAGAAGCCCCCGAAGTTGTAGATCCCCTCGATAGGCTCGGCCTGGGTCGTGCCGAGAACTCTCGTGAGCCGCGGGACGTATTTCTCCAGGGCAGGGATGTTGTCGCCGTGGGCGTGGACCACCACCGCCGAGCCCTGCTCGTTGGCGGCCAGGATGTCGGAAAGAATGCCGTCCAGGTCGGTGACGATCACGTCGGGAAGGAAACCCATCGAGAGGAGACGGGTAGTCGCACCGTCAGCGGCTATGACAACGACATCTTCAATGCCCGATCGTTTGTAGGTCGTCGAGAACGCTCGCCTCTCCAGAAATACCTCCAGCTCTCGCGGAAGGCTCGGCCCGTTTCCGCAGACCAGGACCTCCCGCCCCTGGATCATCGATTCGAGATCCTCGACGGAGAGGTCCCCTTCTCGGCCGAAAAGCAAACTCTGGAGAAGCCGGGCCGCCTCTTCATCCTCCTCTCGGGAAAACTCGAACTCCGAAAGGATCGCCTCGTAGATCGGCTCCCATTCCTCAAACCGCATGACAAGCCGTCCGCCTGAGGAGGTTAAGCCCTTTTCGGCATGAGATGAAAGATGACGATTTCGAGAAGATGAGGAATGATGGTGGCATTTGATCAAGAGCTTCGGCATCATGCGAAGAGGTCAAAGAACCAGACTGAATAAAAAGAAGAAAAGAGGATGGGGAAGACGTCCCCCATCAGTTGCCGCAGCAACCGCCGCTGGTGGCGGGAACGTAGACGGCATCAAAGGGCGAACCCGCCGTTTTGTTGATGCCCACGTCCATCCCCATGCAATCCTCACAGGGTTTATAGGTGCCGCAGGGCTCGATGTCGGCGCAGCCGCCGATGCAACAGGAGAGCCAGTCCTTCTCCACTACGACGTGCTTGTAGGGCACATCAAGGGCCATGTTCTTCTCGATGTGGAAGGTTCCGACGTAGTCCTCATCGATCTCGATCATGGGGTCCTTCCAGGCACTGTGTTCTCCGACGTCGTAACCCGTGCTGTTCATGGGGTTGGGCTCGCCCTGGAGCACTCCGATGTGGACCATACCGTCGGTGACATCCTCAGTGATGTTCATGGAGGTGTAGCCAACGCCCTGATAAATCGGATCGCCGTAGTAGTACTGCTTGTCCTTTACGATGACGTCGATCTCCTTGTCGATGGCCTTAGCGTACTCCACCTGGTGGTGCATCGATGTTACGGGCCTGTAGTTCTTTATGCAGGTCTTCTCCTTCAGCAGGGAGTCGTAGCGAATCGGGTTTTTTGCATAGAAGCCGTTCCCGATGGACATGGTCATCGGAGAGTAGACCATGGCGTTGTCCTCCATCGCTGATATGCAGGAGAAGTCCTCCCACTCCTCGTAGCAGCCCTCCAGCGTGTAGTAATCGACCTGCTCAGCACATATCGTTATCTCGTTGTCGATGGTGCCGCTCCCATGGGCGTAGTCCTTGTACATCGGGCCCTTCTGGTCCGTGTTAGGCGAATCGAGCTGAATGTACCTGTAGGTCATGAAGTAGCCGCTGCCCTGGACGCTCTGCTCGAAGTTGAAGCTGATATTTTTGGAGCCCTTCGCTTCGATGTCAGGGTACGTTTCGCCAGGGGTCGGCGGCCATGCCACTGCCATCCCGATCAGGAACGACAGGGCGAGTATAGCGAGTGTAACTCTTCTCAAATCACTCCCTCCGTCTAAACTAAGTTAGCTAGAGCCTTACATAATCTAACGCCACCCACCTATTTTAATCTGTTGATCGTATGATTTATTATCGGGGAGGTCAGCGGCCAAATTCCCGAAGCATCCCGGCATTTATCGATAAAAACAGAAGATATTTGAGATCTTAGACGTCAAAAGTGAATTTCGTCCCTTAATAGTACCTAAAAGATGATGAAAATGGTGAAATGGTTGGGCGATATCCGATACGGCCTCATCAGCTCTTTTCGGCCTCGAAAGATAGGACTCGCCGCTTGAACTCCTCAAATCCGATGGAGTTTATGAACTCCCGCAGCCGCATTCCGGGCTTGGCGCCCTCCCTGTAAACCTCCAGGATCCGCTCGATCAGGGGCAACACCTCTTCTCGGGGCACGAAGTCGCGGAGCATCCAGCCCTCGTGCGGCGGCCAGCTCCCACGCCCGCCCACAAAGAGCATGTACCCGTCCTCAGCGATATACCGAGCTCCGACGGGGCAGTTCACGACGCATCGACCGCACATGACGCACTTGTCGTAGTCGATGACAGCCTTTCCATCGACGACGGAGGCCGCCCCAACCTTGCAGACCTGAACGCACTTCTCGCACCCGGTGCACTTCTCAAGGTCCATCAAGGGCCTGACCCTGCCCATAAGCCCGATCTCGTTGAACTGAGGTCTGGTGCATGGGAAGGGGCACCCGCCTATCCCGACCTTGAGGGGTCCTGGGGTCTTCTCGCCCGTGAACCTCTCTCCGATCTCCTTGGCAAGACCGGTGGTCTCGGCCGCAGCCTTGAAGCAGTAATTTTCCCCAAGACAAGAGACGACGTTCCGGAAGGTCATGCCCGCCGATCCGGGCGCCAGCCCCACTTTTTTGAGATCTTCGAGCGCCGCATCCAGCTTATCCTCAGAAACCCCGAGGATCGATAGCTCCTGCCTCACGGTGATGTGCACTTCGGCGCCGTACTTCTCGGCCACCTCTCCTATCCGCTTGACCTGCCCGGGGGCGAGCATCCCTCCGGTCACCAGAATCTTTATCTCGAACTTCCCGTCCTTTCTCTTGAAAACGGCGGGCATCCCTTTGTACATCTCAGGCTTCAACACGATTCCTCCAGCATCAAATAATGCTATTATCTCCGTTGAACTTGTAAATTGTGGTCAGAGAGATCCGAGACGGACTGATAAACGAAACCCATTTCGGTCCGAAAACTCCGAACGCCAAGAGAGATCCTGGCGAGAGATTTAGGGCAAAAAGCGATACAACCTGCCCTCAAAGAGACGGATCTAACCAAAAGGTTAATACGTAGGAGATAAACTAGGAAATTGCCACATGCCCATCGACGTCGATCTTGGGAACGAGCTATATTTTGGTTCCAGTGAGCTGGAAAAGCGCGATCTTGCGATCAGACGCGCGGAGCCCGGCTGAGATGATCATCAGATAGCAGCGAAAGTCGAGATTTTTATTCGGGTCTCCTCTGACAGAGGTCGATTGAGCAAGCATGTGATGTTGATGGTGCCCCACGCTGAATAGTGCCGTAGGGAAGGGACGAAAGACCAGCCCAGGAGCTGGAAAAGGAGGACAACAGGGGGATGCTGGCAGAACTGGAAGAAAAGAAGGCCCGGCTGAAGCAGCAAGCTGTCGATTATAAGGATAGTCGCAGCCAATTGAACGCTGAAGCCAGCAAATGGGCCGCGGAGCGGAACGAACTGAACAAGAAGACGAAAGAGCTCATAGATAAGGCTCAAGAGCTCAAGACGCTCCGTGACGAGTACAACAGGAACGTGGCCGAGGCCAAACAGAAGCGGGACGAGTACAACGAGAAGACTAACGACTTCTACGCTCAGATAGACGAGATCAGGAAGAAGCACAACCTGACCGGCGATCGATCCATCCGAGGTCTGCGCAGAGAGATAGACCACATGGAGTTCAAACAGCAGACCGAAGTTTTGAGCCCCGACAAGGAAAAGCAGTTGGTCGAGAGGATCTCAGCGCTCCGAGCCGAATTCAAGACGAGAAAGGAGCAGATGGAGAAGAACGAGGTGCTCAGAGATCTTTTGGACGAGGCGCAAGCGCTTCGGGACAAGGCATCTGAATACCACGATCTCGTCACAAAGTCCGCAGAACTCGCCCAGGAATACCACGACAAGATGATCGCCACCTTCAAAGAGGCCGACCAGGTGAGGGCCCAAGCTGACGCCTCCCACCGGGAGTTCGTAAAGGCCCAAGAGGCGGCCGACAAGCAGCACCGAGAGTTCATAAGAACTCAAAGAGAGATACGCGATTTCGACAAGATCATCACTGGTCTCAGGAGAAAGAACCGGGAGAAAAGAGAGGACAAGGTCAAGGCCGAGGTCAGGAAAGAGGCCGAGGAGATCCTCACCCAGTTCAGACAGGGAGAAAAGCTGGACACCGCCGATCTCTTGAGACTTCAGCGTTCAGGACTGGTTTAAACCCAGGGGCGGCCCGTCGGCCGCTCCTCGGACCCGCAAAGCCCGTCGTCGTGCAGACGTCAAGGCGAAGACCGCGACAGACCCAGGTGGAAATGGATGAAGATAACCTGGCTTTCTCATTCTTGCTTTGAACTTGTTGAATCCATGAAAATCCTCGTGGACCCCTACATCCGAGATAACCCCATGGCCCCAAGGCCAGTGAGCGAGTTCGATCCGGATATCATAGCCATCACCCACGGCCACGCCGATCACCTGGGCGACGCAGAAGATATCGCCCGACGAACGGCCTCTCCGGTCCTGGCAGTATCCGAGGTTGCAAGATACCTGGACCGCCAGGGGGTCAGATCTGAGGGGATGAACATCGGTGGCTCCTTCCAGGTGGGGGACGTATTGTTCACCATGACCCGGGCGATACACTCCTCAGACATAAACGTCACCGATCCGCCGAGGTGCGGCGGCGATGCTGCGGGCTTTGTGATCGACGATGGGATACGGGTCTACCATGCGGGAGATACCGCCCTCTTCAGCGACATGAGGCTAATAGGAGACCTCTACAGGCCGGAAGTTGCCCTTCTGCCGATAGGAGGAAGGTACACCATGGGACCCAGGGAGGCAGCCATCGCCACCAGCTGGATCAGGCCTCACCTGGTCATCCCGATGCACTACAACACCTGGCCCCGAATAAGGCAGGACCCCGCCGAGTTCCAGGACATGGTGGAGACCCTCTGCGATTCTGAGGTCGTGATTGTGGAGGCCGGCGACGCTGTGGAGTGCTGAAAGCCCCATCGCCCACCAAGACGACCAGATCATTGCGATTCGATCAAGTTTATTTTTATATTTCATCCTGATTGATCGATTTCACCCCACCATCATCGATATCACCCAATAACGCGACCGCAAACTTTTAAACCCCGTCGCCAAACCACCCGTTGATGAGCGATGTTCGTCTGCTCTTTGGAAGGCCGAAGATACGGGAGAAAGAAGCCTTTCTGGCGGCGCTGAGAGAGGTCCAAAATAGGCACGGCTGCGTCATCCAGGCGATAGACGCCTCCATGGTGGTGAGCGAGCGGCATGCCTCCTTCGCCGCCGAAAAGGCGATGCTGGCCTTCTCCGAAAAGAGAAACGTGGCCAAAGACCTGGGCCTCGAAATTCTGCGTTATGCCTCAGGTCAGAGACAGATTGAGCGGGCGCTCTCCATGGGCGTATCAGAGGCGACCGAACGGGTCGCCCTGATAGTTATGGAGAACGGCACGGCTCCGGAAATTTCCGATATCATCGAGGCCGACGACGACGGGCCGCACTTCATCCCGGCGACCGTGAAGAAAGTCTTCGAGATCGGGAATGCGGAAATCGAGGCCGCGGGCGAGGAGAGGATCCCCGACCTCGTGCTGGAACGGGTGGCGCTGATAGATGCTTACCGATGAGAGGATCTTATGAAAGAAGAGTTCTACACCAGGGGCCGATGGCAGAACTGGATCAACAAGATTAAGGAGAGCGGGTTCACCCTCAAGGAGTCGGATGAGGACCCGTCAGCTGCGGTCTTCGTCTACGCCATGGACGACGTGGTCTTGGCCTGCCTCAAGGTCATCGCGAGATGCGAACACGGCATCATAACCAAAGAAGAGGCGATATCCACCATAGACGAGATCAAGGACATCGTCTCCGAGAGGGACGAGTCCCTCGGAGAGGACGCGAACCTTATGCTGGAGTCGTTGAACGCGTCCCTCTCGGCCGTATTCCTCGCAAGCCAGCGCTACATCGACGGGGGCTTCGACAAGAAGACGCCCCTCAACGATATGGTGAAAAGGGCGGTCCTCGCCGAGGAGGCCGACCGGATGGAAGAGGCCCTGGGGATCCTGAGCGATATAGGGGCGAGGGTGATCGGGGGTGAGACCCTCCCCGAAGAGGCCTTCGAGGACCTCCCCTACTGCATGACCGCGGAGCTTCTCGACGGCATCGACGCCATATCCGCAGCCCAGATCGGGGACGACAGCTACAAGGAAGACGACGGATCCGAGGACGACGGATCCGACGACTCCTGATCTTCTGACTCCGAAGACGACGGATCCAAAGATCACCTCGGCTCTGTGGTGACCTCGCGCCCGTTCTCCAGAACGACGACCGTATGCTCGGCCTGGGAGACGAGGGCCCCCTCCGCCTCCCAGAGGAGCGGATACCGATGGAGGACCCCCGCCCGGAGGAGCTGAGCGATGGCGTAATCGGTCCTCTCTCCCGAGAGCCATCTCCGGGCGAAGGGGAGGGTCGAGTAGCTTTCCTGGACCTGTTTTAAGAGGGCTCGTGCCTGCGGCGCCCGAACCGGCCTTTTGGCGACGAAGGAGAAGATCTCGGCCTGGGGAGCCTCCGAGATCCTGCCCACCCCGTCGGTGGCGAAGGGCTCGATGGCGATCACGTCTCCCGCCTTAAGCACTATCCCTTTCTCGACCCGCCGATTCGGCACCGAGGGCTCGCCGTGGGCCTGGTAGCGTCCGAGGCCGTGGCCCGTGAGGTTCGCGACCGAATTGTAGCCGTACCCCCTTATCGCATCCTCGATGGCGGCTCCAAGGTCCGCTGTGCTGACGCCGGGCTCCACGAGCTCAATCGCCGCGGCAAGGCCAGCCCGGGAGGCTTCCACCAGATCCGGGTGGCCGCCCAAATCCACGGTCACGGCGGAGTCTGCGATGTAGCCGTCGACGTGGACCCCGATGTCCAGCTTCACCATCTCCTCTCCGAAGACCGACCCGTCCTGGGGCCGGGGGGTGTCGTGGGCCGCCACCCTGTCCCGGGATATGTTGCAGGGGAAGGCTGGCTCGCCGCCCAGGGCTTTCGTCGTCTCCTCGACGAAGTTTGCCACCTCCAGGATCGAAACCCCGACATCGATCATCGAGCTCGCCTCGTCCCGGACCCGTGCCAGGATCTCTCCGGCCTTCCTGTAATTCTCAAGAATTTGCTCATCCATGAAAGATCAGACTCCCATCGTCAGAATACTCTCACCTCAAAAATCTCTCGTCAACTCTCCTCAGAGAATCAGCCGCTTCTCGAGGCTTGTGAGGTTTTCGCATCCGCCCTCCCTCACCACCACCAGGTCTTCGAGCCGGACCCCGCCCAGCTCTGGATAGTATAGACCAGGCTCCACGGTGACGACGTTATTCTCCCGCAGAGTTTTGCCCACCTCGGACAGAGACGGCCTCTCGTGGACCGCGAGCCCCACCCCGTGGCCCGTGGAGTGGATGAAGCCCCGCCCCTCCCTCTCCGGGTAGCCCCGCTCTTCTAAGACCTCACAGACCTTCAAATGAACCTCTCTTCCCGTCGCCCCGGCCCTGACGGCCGCGATCCCAGCCTCCTGGGCCGCCAGCACCGCCTGATAGATCTCGACGACCTCTTCTTCGGCCTCGCCCCGAAGGACGGTCCTGGTCATGTCGGCGAAGTAGCGGCTTCTCTTCGATCGGGGGAAGATGTCGATGACGATGGGAGCGTCCGCGGGGAGGGGGCCGGAACCGTTGCAGTGGGGGTCGGCCGCGTCGATCCCCCCCGCCACGATCGTATCCTCCGCCTCGCAGCCCCTCTCCAGGAGAGAGATCTCAATGGCGGACTTCACCCTCTCCGAGGTGAGGGGCTCGCCCTCCAAAACGAGGACTTCGCCAGTGGGCTGAGATTTTCTGATCATCTCGATGGCGACCGACATGGCGTCCTCGCAGGCCCTCTGAGAATATTTTATCGCCTCGATCTCCTCGGGGGTCTTCACCTCCCGCATCTCTCTTACGGGGCTATCCTGGACTGATATCTCAAAGTCGGCAGCGAGATCGAGATAGGTCCGGACGGGAAAGTCTCCGAAAACCCCGAGCCTTTCGACGCCGCGGTCCCGGAGAAACTCTTTCAGGACCGCGACGTAGGCCTCCTCGGGCCGGTCGAACCTCGCAAGCTTCTCCATTATCCCGTAATCGGAGGTGCTGACCACCTCGTCGGCGCACGACTCTTTTCTAGCCCTCCCCTCCTCCATCCCCGAGACGAGGATAGAGAGAGATGATACCGCCAAAAGGGCGAAGCGGTCGGGAGCGAGGAAGCGGGATAGATAATAGATGTCCAGGTTGCAGAGGGGGTCTCCCAGCAGGAGGAAGCCGTCCAGCTCGTGATCGGAGAGAAATTTCCCCACCCTTGGAGGCGAAGGAGGCATGGGAAGGGATCAGGAGAGATACTATAAAAGGGTAGCCATAAAAGGACCGATCAGCCGCCCATGGATCGAAAGATGAATTGATCAGAGGCCCTTTATCGCCGACGTGATCTCGCGGACGAAGGCCTCGACGTTCTCAGACCTCTCCACCCCGGTCCCTGTGACGATGAGGTCCGCCCCCGCCTCCACGAGAGCTCGCGCAGCCTCGCCCGACCGAATGCCTCCGCCGAGGATGAGAAGGACGTCTCCGAGAGCCCGTTTCACAGCGGCCACCATCTTCTGGGGCACCGGCTCGTTCGCCCCGGACCCGGCCTCCAGGTAGACCATCCTCATGCCGAAGTACTTTCCGGCGAGGGCGTAGGCCGCGGCGAGCTCGGGCTTATTTCTCGGGATCAACTTCGCGTCGCCGACCCAGCCCACCGTCCCGCCGGGCTCGACGATGACGTAGGCCATGGGGATCGGCTCTATGTGATACCTATAGACCAGGGGCGCGCCGAGGGCCTGGTTCTCGATCAGGTAGCTCGTGCTCCGAGAGTTCAAAAGGCTCATGAAGAAGACGGCGTCGGCGTTGGAGCAGAGCCCTGAGACGCCGCTCGGAAAGAGGATCACAGAAAGCCCGGACTCTTCCTTTATCGCCGCGACAGCATCCTCGAGGGCGCGGCCCGCAGCACCGACAGACCCCCCCACCATGATGGCGTCGGTGCCGCCCTTCGCCGCCGCCTTCGCCATCCTCCCCGCAACTTCCGGGCTCTGGGAGTCGGGATCTATGAGGGTGAGATGAGCAGCTCCGGTCGTCTCCACGACCTTCGCCAGCATCTCTTCGACGGGACCGATCATGAGAACATCAGCCCCAGGCTCGTCTATCCTCTGCTCTCCTTGGACTTGACGCGAAGCCCCTTGTAGCCGCACTTGCGGCATCGGGTTGAACGGGCGGCGTTTCGCGCGTTGCAGCGCATGCAGATCTTCATGTTGAGAAGTCGGTTTTCAGCCTCTGGAAATCGAGCCATGAAAGTTTCCTCTTATATGCTTGTTCTCTCGGTCACCGCAGACGGACCGCGGCGATATGAACTTTTTGGATGACGGTTATTGGCGCCGGGGTTGGGATTTTCCTGGGAGGGCTTTCTCGCCCCCTCATTTTGAACCCAAGAGTCCCAGAAGGGACAACAGGTCTCGAGCCTGCCGCGTTTGGACTCTTCAGACCCCTTGGAGACAGAAGATTAGTCCGCTCTGCCACCCCGGCTCCGGAGCTTCCTCTTCAAGCTTCTGGTTTATATCTGTTGGCCCCGGGTTCGAGGTCCCGAGGATAGGCTTATGTGGACGTCGGGCGAAATGGCGGCAGGAGATTTGGATGGCTCTTCGAGATGATGCGCTGGAGTTCCACCGGAAATCAAGGGGTAAGATCGCCATCAAGAGCAAGGTTCCCTGCAGCACGCGGGAGGATCTGAGCCTGGCTTACACCCCCGGAGTCGCCGAGCCCTGCCGCGAGATAGCAAAGGAGCCGGGGCTGATTTACGATTACACCTCCAAGGGGAACCTGGTGGCTGTGGTCACCGACGGCACCGCGGTCTTGGGCCTCGGCGACATCGGTGCCGCGGCATCGATGCCGGTGATGGAGGGTAAGGCGATCTTATTCAAGGGGTTTGCCGACGTCGACGCCTTCCCCATCTGCATAGATTCAAAGGACACCTCGGAGATCGTTGAGACGACGAAGAGGATCGCCACCGTCTTCGGCGGCATAAACCTGGAGGACATCAGCGCGCCCCGGTGCTTCGAGATAGAGGATCGGCTTAAGAGGGAGCTGGATATCCCCGTATTTCACGACGACCAGCACGGAACCGCCGTGGTGACGGGAGCCGGCATGATCAACGCCCTCAGGATCGCAAAAAAGAGGTTCGAAGACGTCTCGGTCGTCTTCAGCGGTGCGGGAGCCGCAGGGGTCGCCGTATCCAAGTTTTTGATGAGCTTCGGCGTCAAGGACATCGTCCTATGCGACAGCAAGGGGATCATCCACTCTGGACGCTCCGACTTAAATCCCTCCAAGATGGAGATGGCGAAGATCACAAACCCCAAGGGGAAGACCGGATCGCTTGCCGACGCCATGGAAGGCGCAGACGTCTTCATCGGCGTTTCTGCCCCAGAGATCGTCACCGAGGAGATGGTGGAGTCGATGGCAACTGAGCCGATCGTCTTCGCCATGGCCAACCCCGTCCCCGAGATCATGCCCGACCTCGCCAAGGAGGCCGGGGCGAGGGTCGTCGCCACGGGAAGGTCGGACTTTCCAAACCAGGTGAACAACGTCCTCGGATTCCCCGGGATCTTTCGGGGGGCCCTCGACGTCCGGGCGAGGGACATAAACGAGGAGATGAAGATGGCGGCTGCGAGGGCGATCGCAAGACTCGCGGAGCCGATCTCCGAAGATCGGATAATCCCATCGCCCCTCGACCGGCGGGTGGTGCCGAAGGTCGCCGAGGCGGTGGCGAGGGCGGCCATCGAGTCGGGGGTCGCAAGGCTCAAAGTCGATCCCGCGGAGGTCGGAAGGAAAGCCGCCGAGAGGATTGGGCTTTCGGGCTAGCTAGCGGCGGAGGGAGGCGGCGGCGGCCAGACCGGAGGGCGAAGCCGAGGATCCGTGGAATGTGGCGCGGCTGGAGGCGTTGACGGTCTTACCTCGGCCAGGTGGAGAAGATCGCCGCGAAAGGGCCGAAGACCTATGAGTATTATTTCGCATCCTGGAAGATGGGGGATAAGGTCGTGAACAAGTACATCGGCTTTCCTCAAAAGATGACCCGAGAGGCGGCCACAGCGAAGGCTCGGAAGCTGAAGGCGGAGGCACTAGGGGCTGCGGTGAACTATCCTTTAAGTTGAGAGTCACATGCTAAGGCTTTGAATGAGTTAACTATATTTAGAATTAAGATGTAGTTTAATCTAATATATCATGTGGAGGTTGTGAAATGCCTGACGAAGAAAAACCATCGGTCATATACGTGGGTGCTATGGATCCCAGCAAGAAGAATTCACCCATATTGAATGAACCGCCTTCAGAAGAATCTAAGGACGAGAGAGCTGTTTGCTATTGGAATGGTGTGAAATATAGCCCAGGTGCTAAGATATGCTCAGGTCATCAACTACTGGGCTGCAGATCTGATGGAACCTGGGGTGATTGGGGGAGTTGTTAAAGCATTCGATAGTTACCATATAAATATATTTTTGAATATCTAAACGATGTCGTTTCAGGACGTCATTAAGCTATACCGTTTTGGTTATAACTCAAATTAATAAACGAAGTGACCGCTCAAGAACTTTGCGGGAAAATTAAAAATGGCTTGTTTCGGTGTTGTTTACAACTTCGAGCCCATTCCCATGAGACTATAGGAATCTGATCTTCTCGTCGCGTAGAAGTGAAGGTAGATCGATCTAGTTTGTGCTCATCCGAGGGAGATTCTCATAGCAAGGCAGTCAGATGGCGTTTTTTTTTGGCGAAAAGTTTAGACTAAGTATCAGTTTTTTCTGTGGAAGTGATAAATGAATGGAAAATGAATAAATGCACCGCTAATCAGCGAGGTATTTGTGGAAAGATAAAAACATAGACAAAAAAACAAAAAGATAGGTCAGAGGACGTCCTTCTGGACCTCGCTTCTTATATCCTCGAAGTCGACGAAGTGCATCCCCGCCACCTCGCGAAGCTCTCGGGCTATGAACCGCTTCGTGGACATGACCAAAAACCTCTTGCCGCGGGCCCGGAGGAGCTTGAGGGGCCGCTCGAAGTCGCCGTCGCCGCTGACCAGGACCGCAAGATCGTAGTTTTCGATGGTGTTGAACATGTCGAGGACGATCTCGATGTCCAGGTTCGCCTTCCTTATCTCCCGGCCGTCGTCGAGGACGATGATCTTCAGCTCCTTGGTGATGATGGAGTAGCCGATGTCCGCGAGGGCCGTCAGGAAGCCCTGCTGCCTCGTGTCCGGCGGGTTCTCCTCGCCGACGTAGTAGTAGGCGTCTATGATCTCGCCGCCGGTCTTGTTCTCGATCCACCTAAGAAGCTTCTCGAAGTTGATCCACCATCTTAGCTCGTCTTTCTGCATGTAAAAGATGTTCGCGCCATCTACAAATACCGATATTTTCACTTATATTTCCCCTTTGTGTTAAATATATTTAACACGCGAACCGATATTCCGGCCCGGCATTATTATTCTGGATGGAAATCGATCTGAGGATACATATAGTTTCCTGAAAAAAATCTCGGTTTTGGAGGAGCGAGAAGGCCACATCCTCAACATTCGGGACGTTCAATTCAAAAGTCCTGGCCTTCGAGCCCACCTTCGAGCTTAAGATGGGACCATGAAAATTATGCAGTCAACCGCCGAATATTCGAGGCGGGCTTGGATGCCGAATCCGGCCGCATGGTGGGGAATGGCCACTCACGCGACTCGCCGACGGCCACGGCCCATTGGCCAAAGCCTCACATGCTACCGCAGCCAGGTGCTACCACAGATGCATGCTACCACAGCTTTTTTTAATCTGCCGGGGAGATCTCGCAAGAGGGAGGCCGACTTCATGGACCCTATGCTTAAAAAACTCGGCTGGAACGCCTTTTTTGGAGAATCCTTCCGGGAGTATGCCGTCGACCACGAGCCAGGCCGCGTAGCCGCGGTGAGCAAAAGCGGCTGCCAGGTCCATACGAAGGAGGGCGTAGTGCGCGCCAGGGTCTCAGGCAGGCTCCGCCAGGACGGCCTTCGTCCCGCCGTCGGAGACTGGGTGGCGATCTTTCGAGACGACTCCGGCACCCGCACACTGCAGGCCATACTGCCGAGAAGAAGTAAGATCTCCCGGAAAGATCCGGGCAGGGCCGTCGGCGAGCAGGTGATGGCGACTAATATCGACACCGTCTTCGTGGTAACATCCCTCAACCAGGACCTGAACTTGCGGCGTCTTGAGAGGTACCTCGCCGTGGCGAAGCAAAGCGGAGCTGTGCTGGTCGTCGTGCTGAACAAGTCAGACCTCTGCGCCGATGTCGAGGCGAAGATCGACGATGTGAAATCGATCGCCTCGGATGTGCCCGTCCTCGCCATCAGCGCCGCCGAGAAGACCGGCCTCGAGAAGCTCTCCCCCTACCTTCAGGACGGGAAGACCGTCGTGCTTCTGGGGTCCTCGGGCGTCGGCAAGTCCACCATCATAAACGCCCTGGAGGGGCGCGAAAGGCAGAAGATCGGCGAGATCCGCGAAGACGACGGCCGGGGGAGGCACACGACGACCGCCCGGGAGCTTCTGATCCTCGAAAAGGGCGGAATCATCATCGACAACCCCGGGATGAGGGAGATCCAGCTCTGGGACGCCGGCGAGGGGCTCGAGGAGGCCTTTCAGGACGTCATCGAGCTTGCCAGAGAATGCAAGTTCAGGGACTGCCGACACGAGACGGAGCCGGGCTGCGCCGTCAAGAGGGCGATAGAGGAGGGGACGCTCTCTGAGGTCCGGCTGGAGAGCTACCGGAAGCTACAGCGCGAGCTTTTGGCCATCGAGAGGAAGAAGAACCCGAAGCTTATGGCCGAGGAGCAGAAAAAGTGGAAGAATATCAGCCGCATGGCAAAAGAGATTCAAAAAAGGAAGGCGGGCGATATTTAACATGACATAGAACATCATTTAGAAATTTTTAAGTCCTTTGGATTAGAGACTTAAAATCGATGATAAAATTTCTTTTGTTCCTGGCGATCGGGGCCCTCGTCTGCACTGCGGGCTGCACAGATCGAGAAGATGGTGAGAGGGATCCGGCCTACGCGGCGGCGCCAACTTCGACCGAAGATGAAGGCGAAGACGCGAGATGGCAAAGTACCCGGGCATCGTGATGATCCACTCCTTCAACGGCCTTGA
>DAOSXX010000028.1:29321-32298 GCA_035380685.1 Methanothrix sp.
GCGAGATGGCAAAGTACCCGGGCATCGTGATGATCCACTCCTTCAACGGCCTTGAGCCCGGCTACCTGGACCTCGCCGACGAGCTAGCATCCGAGGGTTACGTGTGATCGCGCCGGAGTGGCAGACCTTTGAGAGGATGCCGAAGGACGAAGTCGTCAAGGAGCTAGTCAGAAGCTCGGCCGACTATCTGAAGGGACGAGAGGACGTGGACGGCGAGAGGCTGGGGCTCACCGGCTTTTGCGCCGGGGGGAGGTACACCATGCTCTTTTTGCCCATCATGGAGGAGTTCGGCTCCGGCGTTGCATGGTACGGATTTCCGTACTCGGCCGGGTTCAACAACGAGACCCGTCCCGCCGACCTGATCGAGGGGCTCGACGCGCCGATGCTGATCATCCACGGGACGAGGGATACGGCCAGCCCCATATCAGGGATATATCAGTATGCAACGGCCCTCGACGAGGAGGATAAGTACTTCGAGCTGAAGGTCTACCAGGGCGAGCCCCACGGCTTCATGACCGAGGAGGGCGAGCTCTCCGAGAGCTTCCCGGCTCGGGACGCGAAAATGGAGATGGCGAGGTTCTTCGAGAGGACTTTGAGGTGAGGTCTCCTTCGACCTTCGCACCCGCTCTTTTTTCGCATCACATCTCCTCGCATTCCCGGCCCGTGATCATCTCGCCGACCCAGTCCCAGTCGTGATCGTAGACGTGGGCCGAGCAGCTGACGGTCGTGATCGAGCCGGGCTCCGCCCCCACCTTTTCAGCGACGTATCCGAGGAGCCTTGTGAGGCCGTATAGATTTGCCGGATAGGCCCCCGCGAAGTCGTGGCTCCGGAAGAGGGCAGTGAGGTGGAGCCTCCCATCTCTGATCTTGAAGTCGTCGACCATCATGCAGGGAACCTCCTCCTTTTTCGTGTCGACGGGCGGGATCCAGGTGATGGCCGAGGCCCTTCGCGAGTTGGGGCTCGCTTGGAGGCGGCGGACTATGTAATCGATCTGGTCGACGGGCCCTCTGGATTCCCCGATTCCGCCCCCGCGGAGATCGCCATCGTTTCCGGAGCCGGGTAGAGTCCAGGCCCTGAGCCGCTCCCCGTAGGTGTACTCAAAGCCGGGGTTTTCGCCACTTATAAGCTGCTCCGCGTAATCCTCCAGCCGTGGCCGGTTCCAGGAGTACTCCTCAGGGATCATATCCCTCCTCGGGTCCTCCACCACCACTTCCAGGGCCAGAACCTCCTTGGTCCTCGTGCCCCGCTCGTCGGTGATCTCCTCGCCCCCGCGCCAGATGAGGCCCAGACCCCGGCGCCAAGCCTCGGGGATCGTCTCCGCCCTGATGAACCGTCCGACCCTCACAAAATCACCGTGACCGGGTAGGGTCCACATGGCTAAAATAGGTTGGCTCTTTAAACCCTGAAGTACGGCAGTTCTGGAGACCTTCAAAATGCCTGAGTTCGAGTGGGAGCTGGTGGCGGCGATAAACCGGTTCTTCGAGACCGAGGGGATCAGGGGCATAGCCTATCGGCTGAAGCAGAGCCGCTACACCCCCCAGGTCGTCGATCTCCTCGTCGACTCGCCCATCTCCCGCTACTACCTGGCGGTCGAGTGCAAGAGCATCGACGCCCGGAAGGCGAAGACCCTCTACTTCACCCAACACTTCTCCGTCGCCTCCGGAGTCCACCAGATCGAGCGAATAGACCAGTTCATCGAGAGCTCAGGAAGGCGAGGGATTCTGGCGGTGGAGCTTCGGAGGGGGGCGGGAAAAGCGAAGACCGCCCACCTCGTCCCCTGGAAGAGGGTGATCGAGGGCTTTCGGTCCGAGAGGCCGGGCATCTCAGTGGAGGAGATAGAGGCCCTCCCGGCCCTGGATAGGAGAAACGGCACCTATCGGATTGAGATAAGAGATTTGGAATTTGAAGATCCGAAACTCGGGGAAATTTAGGGCCAATTGATTTTACTTCGCGCAAGAGGATTTGGATTAAGCTTATATCCCCTTCCGCCGCTCCAAAACCCCATGAAGCTTCCCGGTACCGAGACCCAGCCGGAGAACGTTCACATCGCCATGGGAAAGCTGGAGATCAGGCCAGGCATGACCTTCCTTGATATCGGGTGCGGCTCTGGCGCCGTCTCCCTTGCAGCCTCTCGGTTCACAGACAAGATATACGGGATCGACAGGAGAGCCGAGGCCGTCGAGATCTCGCGGGCGAGAGTTCCTGGCGGCACCTTCCTCTGCGGCGAAGCCGATGGACTGCTGGGAGAAATGCCGAAGATCGACCGCTGCTTCATCGGCGGAACGAGGGGGATCGACGCCTTCTTCCCCGCCCTCATGGAGCGGCTCACTCCCGGATCGGTCGTCGTCGCAGACCTCGCCCGGATCGGGATCGCCTCGAAGGTCGTCGGGCTGATGAAGAAGGAGGGGATCTTCGAGGAGCTTCTCCAGATAGGGATATCGCGGGGCTACGAGCTGGCTGGCGACATCGCCCTCAGGCCCGTAAACCCGATATTCATGGTGGTGGGCCGAATCCCAGGGAGGTTTGAGTAGATGGAGATGATGAGATGCTGATAGGGGTCAGCCTCGGCCCCGGTGACCCGGAGCTTTTGACTCGCAAGGCCGAGAAGGCCCTTGCGGCCGCAGAGAAGGTCTTCGTCCCCGGCGAGATGGCGGCGGATCTCGTCCGGCCCTACGCCGACCCCGAGATCCTGGAGTTTCCCATGATCTCGGACAAAAAGAGACTCCGGGAGATCTGGGCCGAGAACGCCGACCTCGTCGCCTCCTGGGCCTCCAGGGCTGATGCGGCCTTCGCCTGCATCGGCGACGTCAATACCTTCTCCACCTTCTCCCACCTGAAGAGAGTGGTCGCGGAGCGCCACCCCAAGGTCGAGATCGAGACGATCCCCGGAGTCGGGACGGTCCCGGCCCTGGCGGCTAGGCTCGGCGTCGACCTCTCGGAGTCCTTTCTCGTATCCGACGGCTCAGAGGTTCAGAC
>DAOSXX010000029.1:0-32188 GCA_035380685.1 Methanothrix sp.
TACAAGGTTTCGTTGGCAGGCAAAATCTCGATGAGCTTATCGAACGCATCAAGGGAT
Source organism: Methanothrix sp. (assembly GCA_035380685.1). Classification (GTDB taxonomy): domain Archaea; phylum Halobacteriota; class Methanosarcinia; order Methanotrichales; family Methanotrichaceae; genus Methanocrinis. The sequence continues at coordinate 58 of DAOSXX010000029.1, forward strand.
TCATTATACCTGCCTAGGCTAGCCAGAATGTCGGCTTTATCTAGCTGAGCCTCCAGGCCCGTGAAGTTTGGATCGAGCTCTATTGCATTATCATAGGACTCCAAAGCCTCCTCACGGCTGGCTTTAGCCTCATCTTGCCTACCAGCATCTTCGAGGGCATCGCTAATGTCCGAGAGAGCAACGGCCCTGCCAACCCAGGCCAAAGCGAGGTTCCTTGTATCATTGTCTGGTATCAGCTCGATGGCTCGATCAAACGCCTTCAGAGACTCGTCGTACTTGCTGAGATTCTTGTTGAACGCGGCCAGGTAGTAAAGAGAGTAGCCCTTCCCCATCCAGGCATTCCCGTAATCCGGATCGATCTTGATGGCCTCGCCATAAGCAATGATTGAGTCTTCAAAGGCTCTGATGCGTTCAGGGCCCTGCGTCTGAGATGCAGCTATTTTCGAAAAAGTATTGCCCGTGTTCAACCAGACCTCTTTGTCCGTTGGATCTATCTCCAGCGACATATTATAAGATTCGAGGGCCTCATCATACCTATACAACCTATCAAGGAGCTCTCCTTTCACAAACCAGCCCTCTGCATCCAGCGGGTTTGCTTCCAGGGATTCGTTGATGAGATCCAACGCATTTTCGTAGGTTTTCTGGGATTCGTTATAGTCACCCATTCGTGATTGGGTATCGCCTTTGCCCATCCAGATTCTAGCATCTTCTGGATCGAGCTCTATGGCGCTGTCATACGCCCTCAGGGCTTCTTCATAGGACTCGTTATCCATCAGCTCTTGGGCCTTATTCATCCAGTATCCTGAAGTATCCTCCTGTGCCGTAACACAGGCGCAGAGCATCGCAAAAGCCGCGAAAACTATGGCGAGCCTGGCCGCTGTGCTCAACTTCGATGGCCTGCTGAGGCCCGACGACAATCTGGTTTTTCCTTTCAAGTCAATTCACCCCATATTTTATCATACAGATATGATGGTAAAAAAATTTTATGGGCTGATCAGCTCCCTCGTTCCAGCTCCTCGGCCCGAGCGAAGGCCTCCTCCGCCTCGGCCTGACGACCCAAAGCCTTCAATGCCTCGCCCTTGTCAGCCCAAAATTTGGCCACGCCGGGATATATTTCCAGTTCTCTGTCATATGCCGAAAGGGCGTTTTCGTAAGCTGTAACAGCTTCGTCGTGCCTGCCCAGTTTATCAAGTGCTTCTCCCTTGGCAAACCAAACCCCTCCGATGTTCAAGTAAGCTGGATCGATTTCGATGACCTTATCGAAAACCTGTACAGCTTCGTCATACCTACCCATCTGACTAAGAACAAAACCTCTGCCAGCCAGGGCAGAAGGGTTGATCGGGTCGATCTTGAGGGACTCTTCGTAAGCCTTGAGAGATTCGTTGAACCGCTCCATTCTGCTGAGAACCAGACCTTTCTCGATCCATGTGTAAGAGCTGTTGGGATCGATCGTCAAGGCCTCATCAAAAGCTGCAAGCGATTCGTTGAATTTGCCCATGACCAGGAAGATGAGACCTTCATCGATCCTGGCCTCAAGGTGCTGGGGGTCCAGCTCGATGGCCTTGTCGTAGGCATCTAGAGCTTCATCGAACTTTCCCTCGTTTCGAAGGACTGTTGCCCTGTTGTACCAGATGTTGGCCAGATCTTGAGTCGAGTTGGCGCTTTCGAGGGCCTCATCGTGTTTGCCCATCGTCTCCAGGAGGCTCGCCCTGTTCACCAATGCTCCTGGAGTCTCCGGATCTATCTCGATGGCTTTGTTAATGTTGGCGAGAGCCTCATCGAGCATCCCTTCGACCTCTTCGGTCCTGATGCCAGACTGGAACTCTTTGTCCTGAGCAAAATGGATCAACGTAACCCCTTTTCCATGCCAGTTACCTGCATCTTTGGGGTCTAACTCAAGGGCTTTGTCGAAGGCCTGGAGGGACTGGTTGAACCTGGAGGGATCATCAGTGGACCAGGCCATATTATCGAGCGCATGACCTTTGAAAGCCCAAGCTGAAGCATTGTTGGGGTTTATCTCTATGGCCCTGTCGTAAGCGTTCAAAGATTCTTCGAATATCTCGACTCTGTTCTGTCCGTAGAACTTGAACGCCAGCATGTTGAGGGCTGCGCCCTTGTACAACCAGGCATCGAAGTACTGCGGATTCATCTCCAGAGAACGGTTGAACGCTTCGAGCGCCTCTTCAAAAGATTCTTGGTGGTACAGCTCGATGCCTTCTCTGTACCAGTCCTCTGCCGTATTCTCCTGCGCCAGGGTGCAGCTGCAGAGCGCAATCAAAGCGATCAGAGCGATAGCGGACCTGGCGCTTGTTCTCATCTTCGGCAGCCTGCTGACGGCCGCTAACGATCCGGTTTTTCCTTTCATCTCACTCCCCACCCCACTTTTTTTGTCATTCAAAGATGGCCATAAAATTGACTTCGTCCCTCGGTCGTTCGGCACTTATCAGATGCATGGAAGCCAATCGGCGCTGACGGTCCCGCAGGTATCGTTCCCCCAGAGCTGGATGAACTTCTCGATGGAGAAGACCCCCGTCAGGTCTTCGACGGACCTTCCGTACTCGTCGTGGCGCCCCTTTTCGTTCGCCTTAGGGTCCCTGGAGAGCCAGCCGATGTGGGCGACGCCGATGACGTTGGAGTTGAAGTTCGCCTCCAGGGCTCCAGTGCACATGCCACAAGCAAGGTCGCCCGTGACGTCAGAGCCGCTAGACCTGGTTCTCACATCGGTGTTCTTCTGCAGATGCTCCGCCTGAGAGTACTGCTCTGTGACCACCGCCCCCGCATCATAGTTGGAGACGCAGAACCGATCCTGCCACTTCTGGTCGTAGGTTCCGGTCTGGTAGCTTATCGGGAAGTACTCGAACTCCACCTCCTGAGTATAGTTTATGATACCCCTGCAGCCGTCGAGCTCAAACTCCGTCCGCTCGAAGAACCTGCCGCTCCCCGAGACCGTTCGGACCACCTTCTGGCCGCTGTCGCCTTCGGCGGTCCCCGCCGCCAGCTCGTGGCTTCTGTAGCCCACCCCCTCGATCTTGGATCGCTCGTAAATGTAGGCGCCAGCCGTGCTCGTCAGAACCACGACCGCCATCGCCAGCACAATCAACCCTAGTTTCACGGCTCGCCTCCTCGATAGGGAACGAGAGGGCGCGGCCAGGTCGGATATCACACCCTCAGCTCCACGATATTTCCGGTTATGGCTACGACGGCCGGTCCTCAAACCCGCTACCCCTGGTCATCGCAACTCCGCCATCTGGAAGGGTTTCAAACCCCAGAAACGAGACAACCCTTCCGGCCTCGTCCCTCAGAGTGACGCTCGTGGCGGCATCATTGAGGACTATCTCGCTCTCCATGAAGAGGTCCGTCCCGGTCTCCTCGCCCGATCCGAAGTGGACCCTGACATTTTCCCCAGGCTCCAGGACGTGTTCGGGAAGGATCAGAGATCTCGTTTCATCCTCGTCGACCACCAGGGTCCATCCTTTGAGGTCTTTGGCCTCATCGAGGTTGTTTGTGATCTCAATGAGCTCGTCCTCGCCGGTGGCCACGATCTCTGTGATGGCGATCATGCCCGCAAGAGGCGATGTGAACCCCAGCTCTTCAGCCCTCTCGAAGGCCTCCTCGGCCTCAGTATCGCGGCCGAGATACCGAAGCAAATTGCCTTTCAGATACCAAGCGTACCCATTCTGTGGATCAAGCTCGATCGCCTCCTCGAAGGCCGCCAGGGCCTCCTCGTCCCTTCCCAGGTTCATGAGGATGAGGCCTCTTAACTGCCAGGAGTCGGGATTTTCAGGTTCTATCTCGATGGCTTTCTCACAGGCTTCAAGAGACTCGTTGTACCTGCCGAGGTTTTGTCCGAGAATTTGAGCCTTGGTGAACCAGGCCATCGCACTTTGAGGATCTATATCGGTGGCGTTATTCAGCGCATCGAGAGCGTCTTCATAAGATTCGGCGCTCTGTAACTGCTGTCCCTTCTCGATCCAGTATTCTGAGGTCTTCTCCGGCGTCCAGTAGGCTGCAAACTTATCCAGCGTTCCAGTAGAATCTCTCAAAGTCAGATTTCCGGAGATATCGTCCAGATCGAGATCGCTCTTCAGAAATACGTCTGTCTCGTTGCTCTCGCCCTCGCCGAGGTGGAACCTGATCCTTTCACCGGGATCGAGGGTGAAGTCGGGAATGACGACCGACTCTGCGCCGTCGATGGTCAGAATTAAGCCCTCGAAGATCTCCGTCTCGTCTCCGTCGTTGGCCATCTCGATGAACTCGTCCTCCCCGACGGAGACGACGTTTTTAAGGGCCAATGACGACGATGGCGCCACCTCGAACCCGAGCTCTCTCGCCCGCTCAAAGGCCAAGTCAGCTTCGTCACTCCTGCCCAAGGCCTCCAAAGCCTGTCCCTTTTTGTACCAGGCCTCTGAGCGGTTCGGGTCCAGATCGGTGACCTCATCAAGAGACGTCAAGGCATCGTCATACCGTTCCATCGTGAGAAGGACCGAACCCTTGGAAAACCAGGCGTCGACGTCTTCGGGATCGATCTGAAGGCCCTTATCGAAATAGATGAGAGCCTCTTCGTACCTTCCCAAATGAGCCGAGAGGAGAACGCCACCATTGATCCAGAAGTTCTTGTCTTCAGGGGCCAGCTCGATGGCCCGCTCCAGGGCCTTCATCGTCTCGTTGTAGTCGCCCTCCTCGGCGAAGAGGTGAGCCCTTTCAAACCAGACGAACGCCTTCTCCACATCTTCAGATGCAGCATCGACGGCAGCGTCGTAGGCCTCCATCGACTCGTTCTGTCTTCCAAGCTTCCACAACGCGTTCGCCTTTCCGACCAGAACCCACGGCTGCTGTGGGTCCATCTCCAGTGAGGCGTCGTAAGCTTCGATGGCCTCATCGTACCGCTCCATGATCGAGAGAACATAGCTCTTCCCGCTCCAGGCAGACGAATACGACCGGTTCAGCTCGATCGCCCTCTCAAAAGAGAGGAGAGACTCGTTGTACATGGCCGGTTCCTCAGCGAGAAAGGCTAGCCTGCTCTGGGCGTAGCCCCTGCCGACCCAGGCCTCCGCATCGTCGGGATCGAGATCTATGGCTCGGTCGTAGGCGGCAATGGCTTCCTCCAGGGAGCCGTTCATCATCAGCTCCTGGCCCTTCGCCACCCAGTCCTCTGCGGTATCTTCCGCCGCGGCAGAGAGGCTTAAAGCGGCCAGCGCCACCAGAATGAGGGGAAACAAAGGCCCAATCTCCAAGATAGACGATCTCTTCCCCACTCCGTTTTTTCCAATCACTCAAACCCACTCCTCTTTGTTCCATCAGTAAATGTATAAAAAATTTGGTACGGTTCGGATTTTTGGCTTGATTCAGCCCCCGTAACCAAGCTCCCTGGCCCTCCCATAGGCCTCCTCGGCCCGCCCCTCAAGACCCAAAGCCTCCAGAACAGCCCCCCGATTCTGCCAGAACTCCCCGTTGAGGGGATACGATTGCCTTGCCTGATCCGGCCTCTCGATGGCGAGATCGTAGGCGATAGAGGCGTTCTCATAGGCCAAAAGTGCGTCCTCCTCCCGTCCGAGAGCCATCAGGGCGTCGCCCCTCCCCTTCCAGGCGTGGCCACGTTCTGCGCTTACGGACTCAGGATACAGTTCCAGAGCCGTATCGTAAGCCTGGAGGGCCTCCTCATAGGATCCGAGCCCCATGCGGGCATCTCCGATCCCCCTCCAGGCATCGTCTGCCAGCCGGGGCTCAGCCCCTATCGATCGATTGAAGGCCCCCAGGGCCTCCTCATAGTCGCCGAACCGGAGGAGGGAGACGCCCTTGCCGAGCTCCGCCCGGCCAAGGTAGTACTGGTCGAGAGATTCTTCGGAGAAGTTGAGGTCGATCGTCTGCTGGTAGAGATCCCTCGCCTCTTCATACCGGCCCATGTCCACAAGGACGCTGCCCTTGTCGATGAGGACCAAGGCCAAGAATGGGGGGCTCGTCGGAGCTATGTTGGAGAGGAGGCTGTCGTAGGCCGCAAGCGACCGGTTGTACTCGCCCCTCCCTTGGAGGGCTTCGCCGAGGAGGATCCAAGCGTCGTAGTTTTTGGGGTCGATAGTCGTGGCGTTCTCTAAGGTCGCCAGAGCCTCGTCATCGCGCCCCATCTGACGGAGTATGAAAAACTCAGATACCCAGGAATGCGAAAGCATCTCCGTATCGGAGGATGCAGTGGTCATTCTGGCTCGTCTGGAGGCCTCCAGGGCTTCGTCGTTCTTGTCCATCTGGACCAGGACTGCGCTTTTCAGCTCCCACGCTCTGGTGTAGTTGCCGTCTATTTCCAGGGCCATCTCCAGAGCCGTCAGTGACTCGTTGAGGTCTTGCAATAGGAATCGGTTCAACCCCACACCGAACCAGGCTTCCAGATCGCCGGGATCGATCCTGGTGGCGTTCTGGTAGGCCAAAAGCGATCGGTTGTGGTCTCCCAGGGCGCTTAAGACCTGGCCCTTGCCCATCCACGCCTGGAGATCGTCGGGGTAGAGTAGCAGGGCCTGATCGTAGGCCGCCAGAGCCTCGTCATAGGAGCGGTTCTGGTAAAGCTCGATGCCCATTCTGACCAGATCTTCGGCCGTATCCCCCTCTGCCGTCGCCTGAAAGGCCAGCGTCAGCAGGCAAAAAACGACGGCCATCATCGCTCTTCTGCCGGATCCCGGCCTGGTGAGAGCCGCGTCATCGACGTATCTGCCTATCATTCGTTCACCTCAAGGACCCTATAAAAATGGCATATTGGCTGGGTCATTCCCGATACCCCAGCTTCTCGGCCACGTAGAATGACGACCCAGCTTCGGTCACCCAGCCCAGAGCGTTTTGCGCCAGGCCCCTGCCATGCCAGGCTTCGCTCAACGTCGGCTCGATATCGATGGCCTGATCGTAAGCCAAAATTGCCTCTTCGTTCTTCCCCTGGGCGCGCAGCAGATCGCCCTTTCCGCTCAATGCCTGGGAGGTGTAATACTTGAGAGTGGAGAGCGAAGCGCCCTCGATGGCCCCGTCGTAAGCCGCCAGGGCCTCATCGTACCTGGAAAGCCTGAAAAGAGCCCTGCCCCTTACGACCATGGTCGCGGCGGCGTCCGATTGGGCTTCATCCGACGCCTCCAGAGATTTCTGGAACGCCTCTCTCGCCTCATCAGTCCGGCCCATCTTCTCCAGGACGTCTCCCCTGTCAAGCCAGCCCTGGGCTGAATAAGGGTCTATCGACAACAGCTCATCATAAGCTTCTAGAGATTCTTCGTACCTTTTGGTGCGGGCCAGCTCTGAGGCCTTGGCGCTCCTGGCCGCTGTGCTGTTGGGATCTATCAGGAGGGCCTCATCGTAAGCGGCGATGGAGTCGTCGCTTTTGCCCATCTCCGAGAATACATAGCCCTTGCTTATTTTGTAATATGCATTTTCAGGGTCCAGATCTATGGACCGGTCCAAGGCTTCCAGGGCGTCGTCGTATCTGCCGGAGATCTCCAGAATATGAGCCTTGGCAGACCAGACCAGAGCAAGCTGGTCCGTATCATTGGCAGGTCGAAGCTCAATGGCCCCCTCGAAGGTCTCCAGAGCCTCGTCGTACCTTCCCAGAACGAGGAGATACTCAGCCTTCCTCTCCATGGTCAGGTAATCCCCAGGTCGGATCTCGATGACCCTATCGTACGCTTCGAGGGCCTCTTCAGTTCGACCCATGCGGAATAAAACCTCGGCCCTGAAATACCAGGTGTCTGCGTCCTCAGAGTCGGCTTCGATGGCCTCATCGCAGAGGTCGAGGGTTTTCTCGAAGCTCCCGATGGCCTCACTTTGGTATCCCAGCGTCGACTCGGCGATGCCCTTGCCGAGCCAGGCCTGGACGTTCTGGGGGTCGATCTCTATGGCCTTATTGTAGGCCTCCAAAGTCTCTTCGGGCGTGCCGCTCCACTCCAGCTCATGGGCCTTATTCAACCAATCATCTAACGCATTCTCCTGCGCTGGTGCAGTGACGCACAAAATAGCGAGCCCTGCCAAGACGACTGCGAGCTTGGCCCCAAAGCTCAACTTCAGCTGTCCACTCCCAATGAGGGCTTCCAACGATCCCGGATTTATTTTCATTTCATCCCACTCCAATTTTCCGTCCAGATACGATCGCGAAACGATCACCAATCCTCAAGAAAATTCATGAAATATGAGCGTGGTCAGGTCATCCCTGATACCCCAGCTTTTCAGCCATGATGAAGGCATGATCCGCTTCTATCCGCCTTCCCAGGGACAGCTCGGCCTCGCCCTTCCCCTGCCAGGCCTCGGGGACCAGCGGATAATATTCGATGGCCACTCGATACGCTGCCAGTGCCTCCTCGTTCATGCCCAGGGCTCGTAGAGAATCCGCTTTTCCAACCAATGCATCGGGCACTACCGAGTTGAAGTCGGGCGGAGAGTTCTCTATGCACTCGTTGTAGGCTTCGAGGGCCTCTTCGTACTCTCCCATTTTGTAGAGGGATATGCCCTTATTCCGCCAGGCCCGATAGTCATGGGGGTCCTTCTGAATTTCCAGATCGCAGATCTCAAGAGCCTCGGCGTAGGCCGTCTGAGCTTCGGAGTTTTGGCCAAGTTTTGCCAGCGAGTCGCCTTTTTTCGTCCAAGCATAGAACAGCTGAGGGTCCAGCTTCAGAGCCGCTTCGTAGGCCTCCAATGATTGGTTGTACATGCCCAAATCTTCGAGCATGGTTCCTTTGCCGAGCCAAGCCCCTTTGTTCCCGGGATCGAGCACTGTGACCATATCATAGGCCTTGAGGGCCTCCTCTGGCCTATTGCCGTTATCCAGGGAATTGGCCTTATGGTACCAGACCATGGCCAGCATTTGGGTGTCATTTTCCGGGATCAACTCGATGGCCCTGTCGAAGGCCTCCAAAGACTCATCATATCTTCCAAGCTCCTGCAACAGGACTCCCTGGGATATCGCAGCGTAGTCAGCCTCTGCGGAGTTCAGCTCGACGACCTTTCCGTATGCCTCGATCGCTTCCTCTCTTCTCAAAAGGCTGACCAAAACTTCCGCCATATCAAACCAGGTTTCAGCATCATCGGGGTTCTCTTCCAGGGTCCGGTTGTAGATAAAAGCGGCCTTCTCTCGTGCCTCTGTGGCCTCCTTCTGCCTGCCCAGGCTGTCAAGAGCAACACCCATCCCCCACCAGGACCATGCATCATCAGGATCTTCCTTCAGGTCTTCGTCAAATGCGTCAAGGGCCTTTATGTAGGCCTCCTGAGACTCGCTTGTATCGCCCAGAATGTCGAGGATCAGGGCCTTGTCCAGCCAGGCGTCGCCATTTTCAGGGTCTATCGAGAGAGATTTGTCGTAAGCCTCAATGGCCTCGCTGAGAGAACCGTCGGCCCAAAGCTCGAAGCCTTCTTGATACCAGCTTTCTGCTGAATTTTCTTCTTCGATGCCATCCCCTGCCAGGGCACAGATGCTAAGCAACGCCAACGCTGCATAGACTATGGCTAGCCTGATCCCAAGGCCCGACTTTTGCAGCCCGCCAAGGGCTATCAAACGATCATAGTTTCCTTTCATCTTATCCCACTCCTGTTTTCACAAAAAATTGGGCTGGGTTAGAACCCGACCCCCAGCTCCGCGGCCTTGGCAACGGCCGCCTCGGCCTCCTCAGTTAAGTTCATCTGGCGCAAGACACCGGCCTTGGTGCCCCAAAGGCGGCCCATCGCCTGGTCGTCGTCTGGAGGTATCAGCTCCTGGGCCTCGTCGAAAGCCTCCAGGGACTCATCATAAAGTCCCATCTCCACGAGAAGGTTGGCCTTGGCCATGGCAGCCTCGGCAGACCTCGTGGAGTTCTGCTCTATGGCCCGGTCGTAGGCCTCGATCGCCTCCCCGTTTCTGCCCAGGCTGATCAGAACCTCGGCCTTCTCAAACCACGCCTCGGCGTCCTCGGGGTCCGACTCCAGCGTCTCGTCGTAGATCTCAAGAGCTCTCTCCCAGGACTCTTCAGCCTCCTCCGGCCTTTCCAGGCCAAAGAGGGCGACGCCTCTGCCCCACCAGGACCGGGCATCTTCGGGGTTTTCTGCCAGATCCTCGTCGAACAGGGCAACCGCCTTCAGGCGAGATCGCCTAGCCAGGATATCGTGAATAAGAGATTTGTCGAGCCAGAAGGTGGCGTTTTCTGGATCGATCTTCAGCGCCTCGTCGTAAGCCTGGAGAGCCTCTTCCATACTTCCGTTCGAGAATAGCCCATGCCCCTTCTCGCGCCAGCTGTCTGCTGAATCGTCCTCAACATCCCCCTCCGCCAGGGCGCAGATGCAGAGCGCCACCAGCGCCGCGATGACTGCGGCTATCCTGGCCGATGCCATCAAATCAAGCTCTATTTTCCCAACTCCCCTTATCCTGTCCAACTCCGTCGCCTCTTTCGAGATAAAAATGTAAAAATTGAGCTGGAGCAGGTGGGCAGACCCCAGCTCTCGGCCCCGAACAAGCCGTCCATCAGCCGTCCTCATCGGCCAGAGGCCTTGAAGACAACACCCCAACTCCCCCACCCTATGTCACCCATGAATTACATAATGTTATATTAACTTTACTATCTGTAAAGAATCCATGTCATGACATGGGGTGGTGAACCCGGCCTCAGCGAGAGATCGTTTCAACAAAAGAGAAACACGATCTTCTGGATTCTCGCCGGATCTGGATAATGAAATCTAATTAGTTAAGTTTATATAACTAATTGTAATACATGGTTTACATCGTGATGCCGATGGACGCGAAACAATCCAAGATATGCAGAATTATTATTATAGTGGCCACGGTGGCTCTGGCGGGCTGGTTTGCCGCGGCGGCCGATGCCTCCCTCGTCGTGATCTCAGCGGTCGTGGGCATAATTTTATTTTATTTATGCAAAATGAGCGTCGAAGAGGTGGTGGCGGACGAAAGGGACGAGAGGGTGAGCGAACGGGCGGCCAAGGTCGCCATGGAGGTATTTGCTGCGACGAGCGCCTTCGTAGGCGTCGTGTTGATAGCCCTGAGAGTCGCCCATCCTGAGTACACCAACCCCGGATTTCTCCTCGCCTTCTCGGCCTGCGCCCTGATGATCCTCTACTCTGTCCTCTACGGATACTACAACAGACGATACGGATACGAGCCCGACGATGAGGAATAAGATCAAAGTCTACAGAGCGATTCACGATCTGACCCAGGAGCAGCTCGCAAAGAAGCTGGGCGTGACGAGGCAGACGATAATCGCGATAGAGAAGGACAAGTACAACCCATCTCTAGACTTGGCCTTCAAGATGGCGAGGATCTTCGGCGTCCAGATCGAGGAGATCTTCGTTTACGAAGAGGGGCCAGAGGACCGTCCCATCAAACCGCTGAAGCCCTCCGCCGAGGGGGACGCGTCTGAAGCGTGAAAACGAAACCGAACTGACCAAAAAGCTTAACGGGAAAAACGAACCTCAGCAAATTCGATCTCTGGTGAAGGAGAGGGACGATGTCCGAACGTCGAGAGGCTGAACCCTCGGTTAAACGGAAGATCCGCAAGATAAAGGCGACTATCGCCTCGACGAAGTTCAGCGAGGAGCCTCTGGTGCTGGGGGCGGCGCTGATGATAACTCTGGTCCTCATTTTGTACGCCTTCGGCACTTTCGAAACTGAGGGGGAGGTCTGGAGGGCGACCTTCGGCGGCCCGGGCTTTGACGTCGGAAACTCGGTCATCGAGACGAAAAACGGCGGCCTCGTCGTCGTCGGCAGGACGAACTCTTTTGGCGCTGGCGGGCGCGACGGCTGGCTGATATCGACGGATTCGAAGGGAAGAGAGCGCTGGAACGAGACCTTCGGCGGCCCCGGCGACGATGAAGCCATGGCGGTCTTGGAGACCTCGGATGGCGGTCTCATCTTCGCCGGCGGGACGAACTCTCGCGGCGCAGGGGATTTTAACGCCTGGCTGACGAAGACGGACCCGAAGGGCGGAGAGATCTGGAACCGAACCCTCGGGGGGTCCGGCTACGACTGGGCTTATTCCCTCGACAAAACCGGCGACGGCGGATACGTAGTCGTCGGGGAGACCGAATCTTTCGGCGCCGGCGGCAAAGACGCCTGGCTCGTCAAGACCGATGCCGAGGGGGATGAGCTGTGGAATCGGACCTACGGAGGCGCAAACGACGACGGCGGCCGCTCCGCAAAGGAGACGGACGACGGCGGATACATCATCGCAGGCTTCACCGAGTCCTTTGGCGCTGGCGGAAGCGACCTGTGGCTTCTTAAGACCGACTCGGAAGGGAAAGAGGTCTGGAACGTCACCTACGGCGGCTCAAGAGACGACGTCGGCGAGTCTGTCCAGCAGACGGCAGGAGGCGGGTACGTCGCCGCTGGCGGGGCGAGCGCCCCCCTCGACGGGGAGGCCTCGGCGGGAGACGCCTGGCTGATAATAACCGATCCCGACGGAAAGGCCATCCGGGGCAAGATCTTCAGCGTGGGGGATTCGGGCAGAGACATCGCCACCGCGGTCCAGGCGACGGCCGACGGCGGCTACATAATCGGAGGCTGGAGTTCTGTCGGGGGGCTCTACTCATGGCTTTTGAAGACCGACGGCTGGGGAACAAAGGAGTGGGACATCACCTTCGGCGAGTCGGGGCGAGAGGAGGGATCCTCGGTCCTGGCGGCCGAAGACGGCGGCTACGTCACCTGTGGCTGGACGATCGATTCTGGAAACGCAGATCTGATGATCGCGAAGATCAACAAATAGGAGATTTTGGAGATCTTCGTTCAGCTCGCGTTCCGTCCGTCAGCTGTCCATCAATTTCGTCATCCAGAGATCAAAACCGCCTGCACTGCCACGGTTCGAAAATCCTGATACGACGATGTCGCCATCTTCGGCCTCGATGACTGAAACGCCGCTCTGAGTACCGTCGCCTCCGAGCAGCGCCGTCCACTCCACACCGCCCTCAGAATCGGTCTTTATCAGCAGCGCGTCATCGGGGCTGGTCCTCCTCCCGTCCCGGCTGGTCCAGCCCGCGACTATGAAGCCGCCATCCTCCGTCGGCACGACTGAGCTGCCAAAGTCTCCGGCAGAGATCCCGAAGGTCCTGTTCCAGAGCTCCATACCTTCCGAGTCGGTCCTCAATAGCCAGACTTCGCTTTTCCCTGTCCCAAAGGAGCTCGTAAAACCAGAAGCAGCGTATCCGTCATCGATCTCCTGCACCGAGCAGAGGCAGTCCTCCTTCGCCCCTCCAAAGGTCCTATCCCAGATCTCGTTCCCCTCGGCATCTGTCCTTATAAGCCAGGCGTCGCGCCCTCCGACGCCGTAAGAGTCGGTCCTGCCAGCGATGATGAGCCCGCCGTCTCTCGTCTCTCCGACGGCCATACCCTCGTCGTCGCTCGGGCCTCCGAAGGTCCTGTTCCACACCTCAACGCCCTCGGCGTCGGTCTTCAAAAGCCAGACGTCGAATTTTCCGATGCCGTAAGAGTCGGTGTATCCAAGGAGGACGATGCCGCCGTCATCCGTCTCGACCACAGACCATGCGGCATCATCGTCGGGACCCCCCAGGGTTTCATCCCACTCTTCGTTCCCGTAAGAGTCGGCCTTCAGAAGCCAGACGTCCTTGCCGCCGGCGCCGAAGGAGGTGGTATATCCGGCAACGACATAGCCTTCATCCTCCGTCTCCATGACCGACTCCCCCACATCGACGCCCCTGCCGCCGAAGGCCTGGTCCCAAACTTTCCTGCCGTCGCGATCCACTTTGAGCAGCCAGAGGTCGCCGTTTCCGGCGCCGTAAGACTCGGTCATCCCCGTCAGGACGTAGCCGCCGTCGCCGGTCGCCGAGATGGGCCCGCCCACCTCGTGGCCAGGCCCGCCGAAGGTTCCGTTCCATACCTCTTCAGGCTGAGCCCAAACCGAAGACGCCGACAGAACGAATAACGTCAGTCCCAAGAGTAGCCCCATCCTCAAAACTTATCACCCCAGAAGACAAGGAGCCGTTTAAGCTCTCTAATGTTAATTATATATGTCGTCGTAGCCCCTATAAAGGGGCGGTCGCCCCTCCGCTCGCCGGAACTCCAATGACCCCATCTTAGATAACTCGAAACGGCTCCATCAGTTCGGGCGCCTTTTCAGCATCCTTTGGCGTCGCCTATTCGACCGAATCGAGAGGGCGGTCAGATCGCCCGAAAGGCATTATAGCCATAGATGTCCATATTTCTAACTCAAGATCCTTACTCAAGATCCTTTGTTCTTGGAGCGGTCGAGCTGGCTGGAGAATGTGTATGATTCGAGTTCTGATGGTGGATGACGACCCAGCGGTGCTGGAGATCGCGAAGATCTTCCTCGAAAGGTCCCAGGACATAAGGGTTGACGCCATCGAATCAGCGAGAGAGGCGATGGAGAGGCTGACGGGCGACCATTACGATGTCATCGTCTCCGATTACGTGATGCCCGAGATGGACGGCATATCGTTTCTGAAATGGGTCCGAAGCCAGGATTCTGACGTCCCCTTCATCCTCTTCACGGGAAAGGGGAGAGAAGAGGTGGTGATCGAGGCCCTCAACAACGGTGCCGACTACTACCTCCAGAAAGACGCGAACCCCAAAGTCCTCTACGCAGAGCTGACCCACCAGATCCGGCAGGCAGCTGAACGGCAGAAGACAAAGAGAGCTGTTCTCGAAAGCGAGGAGAAGTACAGGGCCCTCTTCGAGAACATGAACGAGGGTTTCGTCCTCTACGAGTTCGTCCGCGATGGTGAGAACGAGCCCCGAGACTACGTCATAATGGACGCAAACCCCAAAATCGAGCTGATAGCTGGCTTGAAGCCGGAAGAGGCGATCGGAAAGAGGGCGACCGAAGTTTTCCGATCTGATAGACCCCCATTTTTAGAGATATACTCGAAGGTGGCCGAGACGGGATCTCCCGCGAAGTTCGAGGGGATTTTCCCGTCGAGTGATAGATATTTCAGCATATCCGCCTTTTCCATAGGGAAGAGACAGTTTGCGACGATATTCTCCGATATAACAGAGCAGAAGAGGATGGATGAGGAGCTGCGCCGGGCTCACAAGCAGCTTCAGGACATAATCGACTTTCTCCCCGACGCCACCTTCGTCATCGACCAGAATAGAAAGGTGATCGCCTGGAACCGGGCGGTCGAGGAGATGACGGGAGTTCCAAAAGAAAACGTCATCGGCAGGGATTCTTACTCCTATGGAGCGCCCTTTTACGGATTCGAAAGGCCCGTTCTGATCGACTCGATCTTCTCAGAGGATGAGGAGATTAAGAGAAGTTACAACCACGTCGGCAGGAAGGGGGATGCGATCTTCGCAGAGGTCTATGTGCCGTCCCTCTACGGGGGAAAGGGGGCCTACATCTGGGCGACGGCATCGCCTCTCTTCGATGACCACGGAAGGATAGTCGGCGCCATCGAATCTATCCGGGACGTCACCGAAAGGAAGCGGGGCGAGCTGGCCTTGAGGGAGACCCGGGACTATCTGGACAGCCTCCTCCACTACGCCAACGCCCCGATAGCCGTCTGGGGGCCGGATATGAAGATAATACGCTTCAACAGGGCCTTCGAGCGGCTGACCGGCTACTCCGCCGAGGAGGTGATCGGCAAAGAGGCCTGCATGCTCCTTCCGGACGAGGGGCGAGAGGAGGCCCTCGCCAAGATCGCTTACGCCCTGAGAGGCGAGTGCTGGGAGTCAGTGGAGATTCCAGTCCGCTGCAAAAACGGTGGCGTCAGGATCGTTCTATGGAACTCAGCCAACATCTACTCTGAGAAGGACGGAACGCTGGTGGCCACCATAATCCAGGGTCAGGACATCACCGAGCGAAAGCGAGCGGAAGAAAAGCAGATCCAGGCCCACAAGCAGCTTCTGGACATCATCGATTTTCTCCCTGACCCGACCTTCGTCATCGATCAGGACAGGAAGGTGATCGCGTGGAACCGGGCGATCGAGGAGATGACGGGGGTTTCCAAGGAGAATATAGTCGGAAAAGGGGATTGCGCTTACGGAGAGGTCTTCTACGGAGTTAAACGGCCCATACTCATCGATCTGATCTTTTCGAGGGACGACGAGCTGGAATCTCTCTACAATTCCGTCAAGAAGGAAGGAGATAAGCTCTACGCTGAGGCCTTCGTGTTGTCCGTTCGAGGAGGCAGGGGGGCCTACCTTTGGGGGACGGCATCGCCCCTCTTTGACGGAGAGAAGAATATCGTAGGAGCGATCGAGTCGATCCGCGACGTCACCGACATCAAAGAGACTGAGATGGCGCTTCAGAAGAACGAGGAGAGGATGAAGCTCGTTATCGAGGGAGCGAACCTGGGAATCTGGGACAGGAACGTGGTCACGGGAGAGGTGGTCCGAAATCGGCGGCTCGTCGAGATGTTCGGGTACCCGGAAGATGAGCTGACGGGGCACGTCTGGGAGAGGGAGAGGATAATACATCCAGACGATTTAAAAAAAGTCATCGCTGCTCTTCGGGATCACTTCGAAGAGAGGACCCCTTACTTCGAGATTGACTATCGGCTGAAGCGGAAAGACGGCCGGTGGATCTGGGTTCACGACCGCGGCGAGGTTATGGAGAGAGACGATGAGGGCCGCCCCCAGAGGATGGCGGGGATCACCCAGGACATCACGGAGATCCGGCAGTACCAGGAGGCTCTGAAGGAGGCGAACAGGAAGCTGAACCTCCTCAGCAGCATAACCCGCCACGACATCTTAAACCAGATCACGGGGCTTTCGGGGTACGCCCACCTCTTGAGCGAGATCCTCCCCGAGGACCCTGCCATGAAAAAGTACATCGACCGGGTCCTGGAGCTGACGAAGACGATCCGAAGGCAGGTCGTCTTCACCCGGGACTATCAGGACATGGGGGTGGCTGCTCCCGAATGGCAGCCTCTCGATGAGGTAGTCCGCAGGGCGGCAGAGTCCGCCCCCGTCGAGGTCTCAAGAGGTCCGGTCGGCGAAGCGGGCGAGGCCGGGGCTGGAACAGGGGTCGGGGGGGTCGCGGGCGGGAGCGAGGGAGGAGGCAAGGTCGAGGTGGAGATATCCACGGGGCCTGTGGAGGTCTTCGCCGACCCGATGCTGGAGAAGGTCTTCACAAACCTGCTGGAGAACGCTGCGAGGCACGGGGAGGGTGCCACCAAGATCCGGGTCTTTTTCGTCGAAAAAGAGAAGGCGGAAGATGAGGGCGACAGCGGCGAGGGCGGAGGCGAGGAGCGGGCGGGCGAAGGCATCATCGTCGTCGAGGACGACGGCGTGGGGATACCAGAGGAGATGAAGGCCCGGATCTTCGATCAGGCCTTCGGGAGGCACACCGGCTACGGCCTCTTCCTCAGCCGGGAGATCCTGGGGATCACCGGCATGACCATCACCGAGACCGGCGAGGAGGGGAAGGGGGCGAGGTTCGAGATCTCCGTCCCGAGGGAGAATTACAGGATGGGTTAGTTTGTATCCAAAAAGAAATTTATAAAATTTTCGAGTTCAGCTAATTGGAATGCCCGGCAGCTGCCGCGGGGTGCGACGCCGCCAGTTTGCCACCTCCTTTTTGATCATCATTTTACCTATGAATTCAGGTTTAAGGAAGCCAGTATTCCTTCTTAGCAAAATTTGCAATCGGAGTGTCCCAAACCGGTGTTCCAGGTCCCTGTCCAACACCTTCAAAGGCTGTGTTCTGTCCCCCACTAGCTACCCATGCACTTATTTGGCAAGGATGAATACCGGTTTGTTGAGGCCTAAAATCCCATGACCGGCATACATCAAATCTCCAATGGTAAAGAAAATCGGCGTTTTGAGGGGAAGTCCTCTTCTGTTTAACAATCAACCATGTATAGAATGTTCCATTTATAAAGACCCGATGCAAATCAGGGGTTCTGCTGTTCTTGTGTTTCACAGGAAGCTCCACCCAGGGTGAATCAGCAATCAACGGCCGGAATCCTACTACCTGGGGGCCAAAATCGTTACCAGGTTTGTCATACCACGGAGATGGAGTATCCTTTTCGCGTGCATCGCGAGCCCTTCTCACGGCAATAAAGATATGCCTTTGATTGTTAGAATAGCCGCCACCCATAATCGCATACTCAACAGTCTGCATAAAACCCCACTCCCATTTATCCCCTTCTCGCGGCCGACAAGTGAAATACTCCAGTTCGGGTTTTAGTTTCCATCCTTGTTTGTTAGATTTAGAAAGAGAAGAGAACATAAGCGTTCCAGGGCGAACATTCCAATTTGGTGTACACCCTTTAGGATCTATGGAACCGGGCCCATCATTGGTATTTTTATCTGTTTTACATAATACGAATACTATATAGGGTTTCTTCAATATGATATCAGGATTGGAACATCCAGGAGCAAAGGGCGGACATCTGGTTGTCCCTGTCACATGTGTGGTTTTCTTTCCACAAGGCGGTTTTGCGCATGGGCCGGTTGAATTGTCAAAAGATCCCGTAGATACAGAATAAGTCTGATCAGGTTGACCCTCTGTTGTCTGTTCACCGGTGACCTGGCCAAAGTCTTGACAAATTGGCAGTACTTTGCCCTGCTGGGCCAAATCATCTAGTTTCCCCATAGTGTTTCTGCCGACGATGCCGTCAGCTCTTCCGTGGGGGTCAAGCAACCCATCACTCGCATATTTGTATTGGAACTCCTGCACTCCCTTGTAAGTTTCCTGACCAAAGATGCCGTCTAACTCGCCCGTTTCTTTATTGGTAGAGATCGGTAGTGCGATTCCATCTGCAGCCAAGCCTTCCTGAACCAATCTGACAGCCTCTCCGGTTTCGCCCATTCTCATGGATGGATTATTGTCATATACGTTCTGGAGCCTGTTGTTCCACGCATATTTCTCTGAGGTAAGGTCTTTCTGTTTCTCCTGTTCTGTCAGTGGATTTCGTTGGATGGAAGGTGTGCTTGAACTTTGTTGAACTACATGCGCTAACTCATGTGCCAGCAGTCGCTTCCCATGTTCTGTCCTCTGTGCATACTGCCCTGCACCAAAGACCAAATCCTGCCCTACAGTATATGCCCTTGCATTGAGTGTTCGCGCTGACTCGCTCGCCTTCCCATCAGTATGCACCTGCACGCGGCTGAAGTCGCGACCAAAGCGCGGCTCGAAGAAGGCGCGGGTCACGGGATCGAGTGGCTGGCCGGAAGAACGAAGTACTTCATGGACAATTGGTTGTACTGCAATATGTTCTGTGCAGTTGCCTTGTATGCGTTTAGTCTGCAGGCGCTCCTTCTCCCTCTCGGGTTGCTCCATCTGACATTTGGGGCAGCCTCCGCCGTAGGCGCGACGGCGCCGAACCTCGGACATGCGCGTCACCTGCTCCGCCACTCGGTCCGCCTCCTGCTCGCATACGTCTCCTGGCTTATTGACCGTCTGTTTTGTCTGAGGGATCGATGACGTTTTAGCATATATGGAGATGCGGCTGAAATCGTGAGCAAAACCCCTTCTCACTGTGCTGACCGGTCCTACTTCGAGCTCTCCGGTCTTGGACTGCATAAGCCGCCGCTCACCTTGATTCCCGATCGCTGGCTGCAAGGGAAAGATCGAGTTCGCCTCACGGCTCTGCCCGAAGAATCCCCGAGCTTGTATCGTGGATTTGGCAGACCCTGTCTGCCCATCTGCCTTCGTTTTATCTGCGTAGGTGCGCATGGTTAATCTTCGATCCTCTGCTTTGCAGCCTGATGCGCCGTTGGCCAACCGGGATGGAGCCAGAGGCTGGCTTGCTCGCTGGAGGTAAAGGCCCGCCCACAATTACAATACATCTGCACGCGCATACTATATAAATTTTTAGTGAGATTACTGCATTCTCCTTTGCCACCTCATTATAGGGTATAATGCTGCTAAATTGATACAAGTCTCCAAAGTTCCTCAAATTTTAAGGCAGCCATCGCTCCTATTTTGTCTCGTCTAGCGATCGACGGCAGGTATAAAACATTTAAATAAATTTCTAAAAACGTATCATGCGCTTGATTTATGGGATCTCATAGGATGAGCCTATGATTTACGAATTTCATTGACCCACAGATATAATCAAAAAGAACAGAAAAAGAATAGTATTCAGAATAAGGCAAGACAGTATTTTTTAAAATAAACTGCATGGAAACCAAATGGCGAAAAATTAAATAATTTGATCTGCTGTTCACACCTCGCACTCCGCCAAGATCTCCTCCGCGAGCTTCCTCATCCTCTCCCCCCAACGAACTCCCCCACCAGCCGGAGGGCGAACTACATCGCCGTCCCCGCCGCCTTGCTGGTGACGAGCTTTCCGGAGATCACAACCCGGTCGTCGACGTACTGGTCGTCGGTCAGATCTTTCCGACCGGCGGGGTGGATCGTCGCATTCCTGCCCTGCAAGACCCCGGCCTTGATCAGGACCGACGGTGCGCCGCATGATCTTCTGTTTGGCGAGGCAGGCCATGGATGAGAGTAATAACTATGACATTGTCCAAATCTTTCGGCAATTTGTGAGCAGTTAAACCCAATTAGAAAAATGGTTATTGCATAGGCCAGAGTTTAGGTTATGAAAACGAGGCCCCTCCACCATGATAGACGTTGAGCCCCTCCCCCACCTTCCCGGCTGCTACCTCTTCAAAGACGCCGAGGGAGCCGTCATCTACGTCGGAAAGGCGTTGGACCTGAAAAAAAGGGTCGCAAGCTACTTCCAGAAAAGAGACCTCGACCCCAAGACCTCGGCCCTAGTCTCCGCCGCCCAAAACCTCGACTTCATCGTCACCGACAGCGAGGTCGAGGCGTTGCTCCTGGAAAACGCCCTGATCAAAAAGCACTGGCCCAAGTACAACGTCAAGCTGAAGGACTCCTCCCGGTACGCCTCCATCCACCTCACCGACGAGGAGTTTCCGCGAATCCATTTATCTCGGAGACGGACCGGGAGGGGGAGCTTCTTTGGCCCCTTCGTCTCCGCGCGGGAGAGGGACTACGTCTTCTCAGTCGTCCGGAAGACCTTCGGCCTAAGGACCTGCAGGAGGCTTCCGAAGAGGGCGTGCCTCCGCTATCACATGGGCGCCTGCAGCGGCCCCTGCATCGGAAAGATCTCGCCCGAGCTGTACAGGGAACGGGTGGCCCGGGCCGAGTCGGCCCTGAAGGGGAAGACCGGGGAGCTGATCGGCTCACTGAAGGAGGAGATGACGAGGCTCGCTGGTGAGGAGGAGTTTGAGCGGGCGATGGAGCTTCGCGACGAGATCAGGGCCCTCGAAAGCCTCCAGGACCGCCAGCACATCGAGAGGCAGAAGAGGTTCGACGAGGACGTCCTGAGCTACGTCGTCGAGGGCGACGCCGTCTACCTGATGCTCTTCAAGGTCTACCGCGGAACCCTGGAGGGGAAAGAGGAGTTCGTCTTCCCAGGCGGCGAGAGCTTCCTTGAGGAGTTTCTCGTCCAGTACTACTCCGAGAACGAGCCTCCTGAGGAGCTGATTTTGGGCGAAGCCCTCGACGAATCCCTGGTCGATTTTCTATCTTACGTCAAGGGAAGACGGGTCCGGGTCACGGTTCCAAAGCAGGGCGAGAAGAGAAAGCTTCTGGAGCTGGCTCAGAAAAACGTCGAGATCCGATTCTTCGGCGACCAAAAGAAGCTCGTCGCCCTCCAGGAGGCGCTATCTCTGCCGAAGGCACCGAACGTCATCGAGGTCTTCGACGTCTCCCACCTCGCGGGCAGCTTCACCGTCGGGTCGATGGTCCAGTTCCGGGGCGGGAGGCCCGACAAGAACGGCTACCGCCGCTTCAAGATCAGAACCGTCGGGGGGATCGACGACTTCGCCTCCATCGGCGAGATCGTAAAGAGGCGCTACTCCCGCCAGAAGGAGGAAGAGGCCGAGATGCCCGACCTGATCGTCATCGACGGGGGGAAGGGGCAGCTCTGGGCCGCCTCCCAGGAGCTCCGGAGGCTCGGCCTCACCATACCCGTCATCTCCATCGCCAAGAGGGAGGAGGAGATCTACGTCCCCGGCTGCCTCCGTCCTCTTCCCGTAAAACGGGAGGATAAGGCCTCCCTCTTCGTCCAGGAGATGAGAGACGAGGCCCATAGGTTTGCGATCAAGTACAACCGGCTTCTGAGAAAGAAGGCGATCACCTCCTGAACCGATCGGATGAGGCTCGGAGACGATCGAACCCAACTTTTTTGACCAGGGAGCACAAAATCGATTTGAGCTTGGAGTTGTAGTGAGTTTGAGGCGGTGGAGTTGTACAGGTTTGCAAAAGATCAGTCGGTGCTGAACGTCGCCGGGGTTAAGATCGGGGGCCAGCCGGGAGAAAACCCCACGGCCCTCTGTGGCACGATATTCTACCAGGGCCATCGGATAGTGGAGGAAGAGGACCGGGGTCGATTCGACGATTTGGAGGCTGAAGATCTGATCGTCCGGCAGACGGTGCTCTCGGAGGAGACGGGCAACCCCGCAGTTTTGCACCTCTACGCCAAGACCCCGGAGGCCTTCGGCCGCTACCTCGACTTCGTGGAGGGGGTCTGGTCCGGTCCGCTGATCCTCGACTCCGCCGACCCCGAGACGAGGATCGAGATGGCGAATCTTGTCTCGGAGATCGGCTATGCTGACCGATGCATCTACAATAGCGTCAGCCTCGGGATGACCGGCCGGGAGGAAGAGGCCGTCGCCCACAGCGAGATTGACTCCGCCATCCTCCTCGCCTACAACCCCGCCGACTCCAGCGTCGAGGGGACGATCAGAGCCCTCGAAAAGGGCGGTGCCGGAAGGGGCGAAGGCCTGATCGACCTCGCCCGCGGCCTCGGGATGACGAGCCTCCTCATCGACCCCGGCGTCGTCCCCCTGGGAGACGGGGCCGGGAGGTCCCTCCGGGCCACCGTTCTCGCGAAGGCTAGGTTTGGCCTTCCCACCGGCTCAGGGATCCACAACGCCGTCTCCTCCTGGCGCTGGCTCCGGTCAAAGGAAAGGGGCACGAGGGATGCATGCGACGCCGCTTCGGCGGGGCTTGAGATCCTGGCTGGAGGCGATTATGTCCTCTACGGCCCCATCGAGCGCGCCGGGGAGGTCTTTCCGGTGGCGGCGATGACCGACATCCTCGTCTCCGAGGCGGTGAAGGATCTGGAGGTCTGGCCCGCCGCGGGCCACCCCATCGGCAGGCTGATCTGAAACTCTATCTCCTCGATCTCAGCCTTTTTATATTCCCGCGCCCGAGGAACGAACATGCACCTTTCGCGAGATGAGGAGCGAGCATACCAGGGGGACCTGGGTGAGACCCTGAGAAGGGCGATGGAGATCCTGGTGGCCCTCGGCGACATCTACGGTGCCGACCGGCTGATCCCCGTTCGAAGCGTCCAGGTGGCAGGAGTCTCCTTCAAGACGATAGGCGAGGCGGGTCTCGAATGGATATCAGACCTCCGGGGAAAGGTGGTGGTCCCCAGCGTCCTCAACCCGGCCGGGATGGACCTCTCCCGCTGGCGAGAGATGAAGATCGACGAGAACTTCGCCAAAAAGCAGATCGAGATCGTCGACGCCTACAAAAGCCTCGGAATCTCGCCGGACTGCACCTGCACCCCCTACCAGATCAGGTCTGACTCCGCCCGGAGGGGCGACCACCTGGCCTGGAGCGAGTCTTCCGCCGTCTCCTTCGCCAACTCCGTCATCGGGGCGAAGACGAACCGGGAGGGGGGACCCTCGGCCCTGGCGGCGGCCCTGGTGGGAAAGACCCCGAGGTACGGCTACCACCTCGAAGAAAACAGAATTCCGACCATCAAAATCTCGGTCGACGCCGACCTTGAACCCTCCGACTACGGAATTCTGGGCTACATCGTCGGAAGAGAGGTGGGCGAGAGGGTCCCAAGCTTCTCATTCCGGCGAAGGCCAAAGGTCGATGAGCTGAAAGCCCTCGGAGCCGCCATGGCCGCCAGCGGCTCTGTGGCCCTCTACTACTTCGATGAGGACGCGCCTTTGGCCCCGAAGGGATTTGAGGAGATCACCGCTACCGCAGAAGATCTCCGGCAGGTTCGCGAAGAGAACGCCCCCAACGATGAGGTGGACATCGTGGCCGTGGGCTGCCCCCACTCTTCTCCAAAAGAGCTGGAAAAGCTCGCCCGGCTCCTGGAGGGTAAAACAGTCGAGCGAGAGCTCTGGATCTGCACCGCCCGGGGGATCGCCGAAAGGTGCCCGAAGCTCGTCGATAAGATAGAGGGGTCGGGAGCTAAGGTCTTCTGCGACACCTGCATGGTGGTATCGCCCGCCAGCAACAGATACAAAAAAATGATGGTGAACTCCGGAAAAGCCCTCGCCTACGTCCCGGGCCTCTGCAAGATAAAGGCGGCCTATGGAAGCACCGAGGAGTGCGTAAAAGCCGCCACCAGGAGGGACTGAAGATGGAGATTCACTGCCATCGGATATCGAGCGGAAGGGCCTCGGGTCCTGCCCTCGTATCAAAGGAACCGATATCCTTCCTCGGCACCGTCGACCCGGATACCGGAAAGGTCGTCGATCCGAAACATCAGCTTTACGGCAAGGATGTCGGGGGCAAGGTTCTGATATTCCCCGGCGGCAAGGGCTCCACCGTCGGATCTTACGTCATCTACCAGCTCAAGAAGAGGGGCGTCGCCCCGGCGGCGATGATCAACATCAGGTCTGAGCCGATCGTGGCCGTCGGCGCCATCATCAGCGGGATTCCCCTGGTGGACGGGGTCCCCGCCGAGATCCTCGATCTCGAAGACGGCACCCTGGTGACCGTCGACGCCGACGGGGAAAGGGTGAGGATAGAAGAGAGATGAAGAGATCCGGCCGATCCAGCGACCCGCCTCCTATCTCCGGAGCTCCTTCCCCTCCTTCTCCGCCGCCATCTCGTAGGCGCTGATGGCGTCGGTCCTGGTGACCATACCCAGCAGCTTCTTCGGGTCGGTTCGCTCCACCACGGGTAGCCGACCGATATTGTTCTGGTATAGCCGGTCCATTACCTGCTTCATGTTCTCGTCGGGATAGGCGACGATCACCTCTTTTACGGCCATGTCCTCGACACGAATCTCGTCCTGCCTCTCCTCAGGAACCTTCCGGAGGTCGTCGAAGGTTATGATCCCCAAAAGCTCGCCGTCCTTGACGACGGGGAAGCCTCTGATGTTGTGCTCGACTATTTCGTCTCTCACCTCTCTGATGGTCATCTCCGGGGCGACCGCCACCACCTCACGGGCCATGGCATCTTCGACGAGGACCCTCTCCAAAACCGTCTCTCCCGCCTCCAGGGACACCCCCCTCCTCAAAAGCTTCAAAGTGTACATAGTCGACCCCTTGAGGCCGATGGTGGCGATGGCGTAGCTGGTGGCGCAAGCGATCATGAGCGAAGGGAGGAGGGAGTAGTCGGCGGTCATCTCCGATATCATCACCACACAGGTGAGAGGGGCGCCCGCGGATCCCGCGAAGAGGGCCCCCGCCCCCAGAAGGGCGTAGGTCGGAGCGTGCCCTTCCGCCACGGGCAAGAGGTCGCCGAAGATAAGGCCCAGGGCGGCTCCGACCACGGCGCCGATGTAGAGGGTTGGAGCGATGCTGCCACCGCTCCCGCCGGATCCGAGGGTCGAGGCGGTGGCCAAGGCCTTGGCCGTCGCCAGGGCCAAAAGGAAGAGGAGTACCTGGACCTCGTCCCCGGTGGAACTGGAGACGAGGTTCAAGACCCGGTCCACGCCGTCATACCCGACCCCCATGACCCCGTAATCCAGGAAATATAATCCCACAGCCCCAGCGACAAAACCGCCCAAGGCTGGCTTCAAGCCGTCCCTCAGGGGAAGCCATTCGAAGAGCCTTTCTGCGCCGCTTGCGAGGCCGACCCAGAGGAGGCTGAATATGCCGAAGGCCAGCCCCAGGACGAAGCAGAGCCAAAGCTCCGCCAGGACTAGATCGGTCTCGGGAGGTGTGAAGGCAGGGTTCTGACCGAGGAAGGTTGAGGCGGTCGCCGCGCCGATCACCGCCGAGAGGAGGATGGGGACGGCGTCCACCATCCGAAACCGCCTCATGACCACCTCCATGCCGAAGATGGCGCTTCCGAGGGGCGCGTTGAAGGTTCCGGCCAGCCCTGCCACAAAGCCGCAGATGGCGAGGATCTGGACGTCGGCCACCGTCAGCCTCAGCCTCTGGCCCAATAGAGAGCCGAAGGACGCTCCGATCTGGGCGATGGGCGAGTCCCTGCCGGCGCTCCCGCCGCTACCGATGGTGACGGCCGAGGCGAGGAGGAGGGCGGGCCCCGACCGCGCCCGGATCCTTCCGCCCTTCTTGTGAAGAGACTCCATCAGCTCCGGGATCCCCTCCCCTTTCGCCTCGGGCGCGAACCTCAGGATCGAAAGGCCGATCACAAGTCCCCCCAGGACGGGTAGCAGGACCAGTCTCCCGTCGCCTCCGGGAAGGGCCGCCAGGACCGGGCCGAAGAAGAAGTGGTGGACCGCCTCGGCCAGCCTCCTGAAGACGACGGCCCCAAGCCCTCCTGCAAGGCCCGTGGCGATGGCGAGGGTGTCCAAGACCAACCACCTATTCTCGCCCAAGTGACGAATCATCCAAGATCTCAAAGTATCTTTTTCCAAAACGAGAGCGGTATATAAAGAAGTTCTGCCAGATTCGAGAGATCGGAACTCTTTTATGATCCGGCTGCATCACCTCAGCGGGTTATTGCAATGTTCAAGATCGGGTTTATCAAGCTAGGCAACGTTGCATCATCGCTGGTTGCAGACCTCGCGCTGGACGAGATCGCCGAGAGAACCGACATCGAGGCTAGATCCCTATGCTTCGGAGCCAAGATGACGAAGAAGGAGGCTGAGATGTCAGCGGAGCTGAAAAGCTGGGGTCCCCAGCTTGTGGTGATGGTCGGACCGAACGCCGCCACCCCAGGCCCTACCACGGCAAGAGAGCTCTACAGGGACGTTCCGACGATAGTCATATCCGACGGCCCCTCAAAGAAGGAGGCCCGAGAGGCCCTGGAGGCCGAGGGTTTCGGCTACATCATCCTCCCCTTCGACCCCCTCATCGGTGCGAAGCGCGAGTTCCTCGATCCCGCAGAGATGGCGCTCTTCAACTCCGACGCCCTCAAGGTGCTGAGCATCTGCGGGTCCGTGAGGCTCGTCCAGGAGGAGCTTGACAAGGCGATGGCCAGCATCCTCGCCGGTGAACCAAAGCTTCCCTCCATCCTCGCAAGCCCCGAGAAAACCACCGAGCGGATGAACTTCAAAAACCCCTACGCTCGGGCAAAGGCCATCGGCGCCCTCCACATGGCCCAGACCGTGGCGGGGATCGACGCCGCGGCCTGCTTCAGGCTGAAGGAGCTGGACAGGATCGCCCTCACCGCCGCCGCGGGCCACGAGGTCATGCGGGCCGCCGCGAAGCTCGCCGACGAGGCTCGGGAGATCGAGAAGACGAGCGACTCAGTATCGAGGAGGCCTCACGCGAGATCTGGCGCGATCCTGGAGAAGACGGGACTCCTCGATAAGCCCGAGCCGGTATGAAGGGTTTTTGGGCGAGATTTAGCCAAATATCATCACAAAAAATCAGGGCGCTGGCGTCAGATTAAGGCGCCAGCCCTCTACTTCACTTCACAGAACAGCTCTTCGCAGCTTAGCCCCGTCGTCTCGCCCGGAGACTCAAAGTCCCAGCTCGGCGGGCTCCAGAGGGAGCAAGACGTATCCCCGCACTCTTCGACCTCGCCGACGTCGATGACCGATGTGGCTGTAACAGGCTGGACGACGGGGCCGTCGACGGACCGCGCGTCCACCCAGACGCTGTTTGCGAAACGCCCGGAATGGTGGACCTCGACACGGTAGACTATCGTCGCCGACTCAAACGGCCCGATCTCGACCATATTCCAGGTTATGGTATCGTTCTCGTAAGAGGCGAAGGGCACCATCGAGTCGAGGAGGATCATGCCTGCTGGCAACGAATCGGTTACGGTGGCGACCCTGGTGGCGTCGGCCTCGTTCTTTATATCAACCCTGTAAATGACGACGTCAGGGTTAAACTCGTCCATCTCTGCAGTCTTTGTGACGGAGACTGTCTCGTTGGGGCAGCAGGTGAGCCACTCCATTTCGAGGGCGCTGAAGTTGGACGCCGTGATCTGCTCGTCGCCGTCGTAACCGGCGGTGACAAAGACCCTGTTCACCAGCTCGTCGGGGTGATGCTTCGTAACGTCCAGATTCAGAACGATGGTGGAGACGTCGCCGATGGCGAGATGGATCAGGGTCCAGTTGGCATACGTCTCGGCCAGCTCCGATGGCCGGACCGAGGAGTTTATGTAGGCCGCACCTGGCGGGAAGAGGTCCTTGACATATATCGGGCCCAGCGCCTTGTTGCCGTCGTTTTTCAGGGTTATGGTATAGGTGGCGACTTTGATCACCTCGTCCCTGCTCTCGCCCACCTTGGTTTCTTCCTTGGCGTCCAGGATCGTCTCCTCGATGATCGATCCGCTCTTGACGACGTTCAAATGAGGCCGGTCGTACTTGGGGACTCCGGTTAATAGGACCCTCCTCTCGATCGAGTAGTCGCCTTCGTACTGTTCGTCGATGTCGACCTCATCCTTCAAGACGGTCCTGTAACGAGCGCGGCCCGAGAAGTTGGCCACCGTATCCATCTCGTTGAGGCCTAGGGCCACCGTCTCCTTGTCGAGCTGGCTTATGCTGGTGTACTCCTCGCCGATGAAGCTCGTGCCTGGCGTCCTGGAACGCATCCCCTCCTTCCAGAGCATCGACTGGTTGATCCAGGTGCCGTTGGTCCCCGTGAGGTTGAGGCTTGCAGGCGCGTATTCGAGGCTTATGTCCTTTGCTATGTAGTTGGTGTGGGTTCTGATCAGCTCCTCAGAATCGTAAGCGCCCGTGCCCGACTCGTAGGACCTCTGGCTTTCGCCGATCCGTTTGTCGACGGCCACAAGACCGGCTCCTGACGCCGACTTATCCGAACTGACGCCCGACCCGTACTCGTCGACTTTCTCCAGAACTTTGAAGCTTCCTACATAGTCCTCTCGAGCCTCAAAGGTCGGCGTGCTCCCGGCTCCCGATCCGGGGTCTTTCTTCAGGAAGCCGACGTGGCCCATACCCTCGAACTCCGAATCGATGGTCATGGTGGATCCGTTCTTGTCGACGTCCAGGCTCGACTCCCGATCGATGCGCGTTGCGTACCGATAGGACTCGCTCATCGAAGCTCCGGTTATCCGGTTCTTGGCCCTAGCCTCCTCGGTCCACCGCGAAGAGTAGTTCACCGTGCGGTTGTTGTAGAGGCCCAGGGTTGTAGGCCTGTACTCAGCCGAGACGTCTTTGTCCATGGAGATCGACTTGTTATAGGTCCTCATCCTGACAAGCTCTTCGCTCTCATACCCGCCGCTGCCGTGCTCTCTTGTGGAGAGCTCAGTTCCGGGCTCGCCCAGCACCGTCACCGCCTCGCTGTCCTGATCGCCGGTTTCAACGGTCGATGCCTTCACATTGTTGCGGATGACGTACTCGGAGAGGGTGGTCGAGTAATCGTTAGCGACGTTGACGAACCCCTCGCCTGAAACGCCCTGGTCCATGCTGAACTCGAACTCCTGTTTCGGTACCTTGACGACGAGGGTGATCTCGACGCAGGCGCCGTTCGGAAGTAATCCGATGAGCCATTCGCCCTCGCCGACCTTCTCGATATGGGGATCCGACACGCCAGACCAGGAGTAATAGACCGAAAGGAGCTCGACGGCCTTGTCGAACGCGTCTCTCACCACCACGTTGGTCAACGGAACGGTTCCTGTGTTGCAGACCGATATGGTGTAAGTCACCTCCTCACCGCGTTTGACGACGTTCTTGGAGGCGGTCTTGTTGACCTCCAGCCTGTAGATTTCTGTGGTCTCGTTGTCCTCGACCAAGTTGGTAGCTGATCTGTCCGGAGCGAATCCCAAAACTGTGACCCTGTTGGTGGTGTTCAGGTTGTTCCCGTTCACGAAGCCGATGAGGAATATGGTCGCCGATTCGCCCGGATCGAGGCCTTCGGTGAGGTTCCAGACCACGACTTGGGAAACTCCTGGCTGAGGTGCGGGAGGAGTTACGCTCTCAGGTTCCGGATGGGCCGAGACGTAGTCGATGCCTCTCGGAAGGATATCGTTGACGATCACCGGGACTAGCCTGATGTTTCCGGTGTTGGTGACGACTATGGTGTAGTTGACGTTCTTGAACGGTTCCGTCGCGTTGACGTTTGCGGTCTTGTTTACATCGAGGCTGGCGATGAACGTCTTCACGTTCTCGGTGTCGCTATCGGTGACGTTGTCGCCGTGCTCGGGCTTGCCACCTACACGGACGAGGTTTGTCATGTTCTCGAAGGTGCTGCCGGTTATCTGGGCCACCAGCTCGATCGACCTCGAATCGCTGGAGTTCATTCTGCCGAGGTTCCATGCGACGACGCCTCCAGACTCGCTACCGTTGTCGGTTGAGCTGACATAATCGAGGCCGAACGGCAGAGTATCGGTAACTATGACAGGGTCCAGATCGGCACTGCCGGTGTTGGTCACATTTATGGTGAAGGTCACGTTGGTCCCGATCTTTGCTACAGGAATATCCACGGTCTTATCGACGTCGATCTTTGCTCCCAAGGCGGTGACGTTTACAGAGTCGCTGTCGGTGACGTTTTTGCCTTGCTCGGGTTTGCCTTCCGCCTCGACGGTGTTCGTGAGCTCGCCAACGACTGAGCCGTTGATGTGGGCTTCGAGCCATAGAGATCTCGTGTCGCTGACGTTAAGCCTGCCCAGGTTCCAGGTGATGACGTTTCCATTGACGAAACCTCCGGAGCTCGGGACCGGGGCGTCGAGACCGAACGGCAACGTATCTGTTACCAAGACCGGATCGAGATCGGCGTTCCCGCTATTGTTGACGACGATGGTGAAGTTAACACGAGTGCTGGCCGACCCGACCGGGATGTCGACGGTCTTATCGACGTCGATCTTTGCTCCCAAGGCGGTGACGTTTACAGAGTCGCTGTCGGTGACGTTTTTGCCTTGCTCGGGTTTGCCTTCCGCCTCGACGGTGTTCGTGAGCTCGCCAACGACTGAGCCGTTGATGTGGGCTTCGAGCCATAGAGATCTCGTGTCGCTGACGTTAAGCCTGCCCAGGTTCCAGGTGATGACGTTTCCATTGACGAAACCTCCGGAGCTCGGGACCGGGGCGTCGAGACCGAACGGCAACGTATCTGTTACCAAGACCGGATCGAGATCGGCGTTCCCGCTATTGTTGACGACGATGGTGAAGTTAACACGAGTGCTGGCCGACCCGACCGGGATGTCGACGGTCTTATCGACGTCGATCTTTGCTCCCAAGGCGGTGACGTTTACAGAGTCGCTGTCGGTGACGTTTTTGCCTTGCTCGGGTTTGCCTTCCGCCTCGACGGTGTTCGTGAGCTCGCCAACGACTGAGCCGTTGATGTGGGCTTCGAGCCATAGAGATCTCGTGTCGCTGACGTTAAGCCTGCCCAGGTTCCAGGTGATGACGTTTCCATTGACGAAACCTCCGGAGCTCGGGACCGGGGCGTCGAGACCGAACGGCAACGTATCTGTTACCAAGACCGGATCGAGATCGGCGTTCCCGCTATTGTTGACGACGATGGTGAAGTTAACACGAGTGCTGGCCGACCCGACCGGGATGTCGACGGTCTTATCGACGTCGATCTTTGCTCCCAAGGCGGTGACGTTTACAGAGTCGCTGTCGGTGACGTTTTTGCCTTGCTCGGGTTTGCCTTCCGCCTCGACGGTGTTCGTGAGCTCGCCAACGACTGAGCCGTTGATGTGGGCTTCGAGCCATAGAGATCTCGTGTCGCTGACGTTAAGCCTGCCCAGGTTCCAGGTGATGACGTTTCCATTGACGAAACCTCCGGAGCTCGGGACCGGGGCGTCGAGACCGAACGGCAACGTATCTGTTACCAAGACCGGATCGAGATCGGCGTTCCCGCTATTGTTGACGACGATGGTGAAGTTAACACGAGTGCTGGCCGACCCGACCGGGATGTCGACGGTCTTATCGACGTCGATCTTTGCTCCCAAGGCGGTGACGTTTACAGAGTCGCTGTCGGTGACGTTTTTGCCTTGCTCGGGTTTGCCTTCCGCCTCGACGGTGTTCGTGAGCTCGCCAACGACTGAGCCGTTGATGTGGGCTTCGAGCCATAGAGATCTCGTGTCGCTGACGTTAAGCCTGCCCAGGTTCCAGGTGACGTCGTTACCATTGACGAAACCTCCGAAGCTCGGGACCGGGG
>DAOSXX010000030.1:0-32143 GCA_035380685.1 Methanothrix sp.
AGAGAGAGTCGCGGCACTGGCGTTGGCGTTGAACTGGATCGAAGGTGGATGCTCCATCTCTGGATAGAGAAGTGTGGCTTTCACCTCCTCGATCCAGATCAGATCGTCTTCAGGCTGGTCGTCTCCGAACCTCCAGAGGCATCTTGCGATGCCATCGTTGTCCGTGGTTACCGTTATCTGATCGTGGAGATAAACATCCCCCGGATCCCCCCGGATTTTGCCGTTTCCTTTGACGATCTCGAAATTCACCTCCGCCCCTTCGACGGGTCGTCCCCCTCGATGGACCCTGACCTGAAGCGGCGATGGCAGCTCTTCTCCAGGCATCCCTTCCTGACCTTCACCGCCGACGTAGGATAGAAATACCATATCCGTCAACGGTGGGAAGAGCTTCCGACAATCTTTTCCTAAGTACCACATTCCTTCCTGATCACGCCTCAGAATTGCCAAAAGACAGTTGTGGTGTTGGATGCCGAACTTCGGCACAAAATCCTTCTCGTCGTGGGGCCACTCTATCTCTCCAGTATTTCGGGCCGGAAGCAGCCAGAAGTCCCCGGTTCGATAACGATCACCGGCTTTGAAAGAGACCTCTATGCCGTACTCAAGCTCGATCCAGCCGCCGTCCTCAGAGTCCGTCTCCGTTGGTAGCCCGTTAATTAACTCTGACTCCTCCAACCCGCTTTCCTTCAAATCCCAACGACGGACTTTGGGGTTCGATTCTTTGGCGTGCTTTGCCACGTCCGCTGTCAAGGTGAGGATAAGATCTGCTTCATCGATATCCTCTACCCTGGCCAGAGTCCCAGGCTCGCCCAAAAGTTCGGTCTCGTCGCCGAGAACCTCGACCCATTCATCTTTGTGGATCCTCAGCTCCTGGTCCCAGCCTAGCTGCTTCAGCTTCACCTTGTGGTACTCGGCGATCCCCGGCCCTTCATCCTCGGACTCGTCCTCTATGAAGTCCACTATGGCAAAGGCTATGGCGCCGTTATTTCGGGACCACTTGAAAGTAGCCTCTCCCACCCCACCTGGCTCGTGAATCTCCACCCTATAGAGCTGATTTTCAAGCCCTCGATAGGCCGCACCTGATAGAATTGAACACGGGTCAGTGGCCGACTCTTTCTGGGCGGGCTGGAGGCGAACGGCAAGGCGGGAATCTCCCGGATCGGTCAGATCTTTCAGCTTCAAAGACGCTTCCCGGCACGAAAGAGTCTCCAGAACGCATGGAACCAGTTTTGCACGCCATTCCGTCTTGACGCGGGTGGCGGTGTCCGGACCCCCAAGGGCCTTCTCCCGAATGTCGTCGTCTTCTACGGCGGTGATGTGTCTATCCCAGGCGTCCAGGTAAGCCAAGTATGTTTTCTGAGCCACTTCATGGATAATCGATTCATCTATCGGATGAACTATCGTTTCATCAATCGGATGAAGTACCGGTTCAACTGCCGGTTCAACTGCCGGATGAACTACCGGTCCAATTCCCGGATGAACAATCGGTTGAAATATCGGATCAGCTACCGGTTGATCTTCTATTTTGAAAAATATTTTTATATAAATCCCTGAAGATGTGGCCTCATTCCTCAAATTTTCGTCCACATCTTCGTTGAAGGTCAGAATAAGCCCTTCCGAGTCGATCTCCTCTATCCTGAGCACCTGATGATATAGATCATCTTTGACAGAGATCTTCACCCACTGACCTCTCTTCAAGCCCACATCGTCTACGTTCAGGGCGGATAGTCTCACTTCGTTTTCCGAATGGAACGTTACATCTTCAAAATATCCGATATGCTCGTCCAGCTCGATCAAAATCCCGTCGACGTAGATCCGGCCAGACGATAGGGTCAAGTCCCGGCCGTCGGGCGCCACCTCGACTTTGAACCCGGCGATATCGATGGGAGCGCCGCACCGGCCGACGACATCTACAGCTTCCGTTTCTCGGATATGTTTTTGGATATCCGCCTGCTCGTTCCAGTCGGCGTCCAGGATCACCCGTCCCTGCTGCATCAAGACGCTGTTGTAGTTCTTTTTCGGATCGAATTTGAACCGCGAAAAATCTCCTTTCATAAAGTGCCCCCTCTAATCGTTTAAGTCACGTAAAAGATCCCGGCCTCCAGCCCGAACCGCATGTACTCCTCCAAGGCCGCCCTCAGGTTGGCCTCGCGCTGAGGCTGCTCTAAAATTCCGAAGACGCCCATCTCCGAGCCGTCTTCTGCTCCCGTCCGGACCTCCTCGGCAGAGGCGAAGCTGAGCTGGCCATAGCCGGGATCGCCGTAATGAAATGATGTGAACGCAGGACGCAGGCGAATTTTCACCGCCCTCTTCTCCTCGAGGGAGAGATCTCTCCCCAGGGCCTCCCGTTTTGCCGCCAGCGCCAGGTCTGGCTGGCAACGGAAACGTCGAGGGGAACGAGATTCCGTGGGCAGGTAAGAGAACCGGACACATCCCTGCTGCCGGAGCAGCACCGTCACCTCTCCGGTAAATATGGAGCCGTTGGCCTCCAGACGGCGAAGAAGGGTTTTGCCCAGGACAGTGGACCGGCAAATCTCTGCGGTGGCGTTCTCAGCGTTGATGGCATCGTTTGCGATTCCTGCATCTACGATGCTTTCTCTCAGGGTAAATCTGGGCGCGCTCCCGGCCATCACGATCGGCCCGCAGATCGAACGGTCGATCGTCAATTTCGTCGAACTGTCGTTATCAACCTCTATGCCACCGATACCCGGCACCAGGGTTGCGTGAGCGACCCGAAGGCTGATGTTGCCGGAAACGATCAGTTTTCCCTCGATCAGGAGGCCGTCTATAACAAGCTCGCCGGGATCTGATCTAGAATCCGGACGTTCCCCCTCATCGGAGACTTTCATGTCGCCCAGCAGATGCGGCCTCAGCCCCCTGGCCGCGAACTGGCCCTTCGACCTCGCATTAAGCCAGTCCGCGGCCACGATCAGAAGCTGACAGCCGGATGGGACGCTAATGGATAAGACCTCATCGTAAGTTTGGCTGTCCATTATGACGATCAAGCCCACCTTGGTTTTGGATCCCTCTTCGTTCTCAGGCTTGTCTGCATTCACCAGCTCTTTCCACTTATCAGGGGCATGCCCCAGCGCCTCATTAACAGTTTTGAATATCGTCTTCTCGTCTGCGACCTCTTTGCTCACACCTAGCTGCCAGCCCACTTCGCCAGCTAAAATTTGCCGAATTGACGAAGTCCGATCGTAGGGGCCGGCGCCCACGTCGCCACTGAAACCGTAGGAGTAGCTGGCGAGAACCTTGTAGGGCGAGACCGCCTCGATAAGTGTGAGCCGCCCTATTTTGGGGTCCACTGCGATTGTTATCCTTCTTATGCGGAGGTTTGTGTGGGTTGCCATCGCCGATACATCTTCGTCGAGGGTCAACAACCAACTGGCAACATCTAGTTCCGCTTTCACGATTGCAGCAAATATTCCCGGGTCGTTTTTCTGATCGCTGAATACCTCCACCACCTCTCCGCTGAACCAGGGACGATAATCCCCACCGTTCGCCTCTACTTCGACGTCAAAACCCGATACAGAGATTATGACTCTCTCTGGCTCGGAGGGTGGATATCGCCATTCAGCCATGTTGCAGATGAAGACGTCCTCGGGCGGTATTCTGCGAAGTTTGCCCCCTTCATCGAAGACGATATCGACCCCGAATACCGGATGGGGATCGAAATAAGATGGCTGCGGGATGACTCCGCTGCGACGCGCCTCGAGTTCGTCGTAAAGAGGATGGCGGCGCAGCGGCCCGGGAACGTTGATCTCCTCAGATAGATGTGTGATCCAGTCTTCAGTCTGGGGCCTGTTGAAGAGGGGGATCTCAAGGCCGGTGGGATCGAAGGTGTACAGGTTCCCTTCATTGCCGATCTTGTGGGCGGTGGCCTGGTCCAGGGGGTAGCTCTGCAGCCTCCAGAGGAAGATCCCGACGTTGGGGATGTTGTACCTGCCGCCCCTGGTCGCTATTCTCCGGACGTCCAGGGTGTGGGCCGCCGTCTCAAAGGGCCCGTTCACCATCTCCATCTCGTCGGCGTCCCGGAGAGAGACCGTCCGGCCCCTATCCAGCCGGAGATGGTTAAGATGTTGGGTCACGGCGAGGAGCTGGAAGAACTCGACGGCGTGAGACGACCAGCCGGTCACATCGCGGGACACCTGTTCCAGAACCGAGGCGGTTCCCTTCCTCCTGCGGTAGGCGATGGTGTTGGCCACGTAACCTCGCATCTTCGCTCCGCCGGCCGAAAGAGAATGTGCGGCGTGAACGCCCAGAAGGTCGCCGATGTAGGGGATCACCCAGTCTGCACAGGTCTCGATGAACCAATCGTCGTAAAGCCCCTCGAGATCCTCTTCCAAAAGCCGCATCTCGCCCTCGATTAGGTTCAGGAGGGCCCTCAAAGGCTCACCCTCAGCGAAGTCGCGAGCCCGATAGACGGCGGGCAGAAGGTTGTAGAGTCGTTCTTTTGTCGATTCGGTCATGATCTCAGTTCCTCAAGCAAAGCGCCTTCGTCGGCAGGGTTCAACAAAAGCAGTTCAGCGGGGAGTATGGCGCCGCTTTCTTCGTCTATTCGGGCTTTTTCGGCCACCAGAACGGACGTCAAGGATGTTCCGGCCTGTGGGGCGTCGTTTCGTTCCAGTCTGTCCAAGTCCACCGCGATCACGCCCTCAACGGCCTGGATGACGGCCAGAACCTCGGCAGCGGTCACAAACTGTCCGAAATCGCGGTTTTCAAAGGAGAAGGTCCGCCTCAGTTCGGTCTTGACCCGGTCCAGAACCTCCTCGGCGACGAGGCGAGGATCTATCAAAACTCCAGCTTTTAGGCTGAAGGTCTGAAGCTGGAAGCTCTCCACAAAAACCCGTTCACGAACCCGGGCCACGGGGTCTCTCATGGCGTCTATCGCCTTGACTAGGTTTTTGTAGAGTTCCGAACCCTCGTTCACCTCTTTGCCGCTGGAAGAGGCGATGGTGATGTGGACCACCTTGCTCTGCCCTCGGGGGATGGAGACGGCCTGAGCCTTGCCTATGCCGGCAAAAGACCTGACGAAGTGCTCAAAGTCGAGCAAGGAGACGATCCTGTCCAGGGTGAGAACCGTCAAGGGGGCGTTATATCGAGCGTCCGAAAGCTTCTCGGGGGGCGCAGATCCCGAAGCTGGCAGGGGGTTTGTCACCTCGCTGATCCCGAGGGGTCGGCTCTGAAGGATGGTCAGGCTCTCCGCGGCCACCTCGCCGTCGGGTCCGATCCCGTTCCGGTGAGTTGCAGTGACGTTTTCATCGCCGGTGGGAAGGCGCGCACCGCTTTTGCCGTCGCCGAAGATGACGGTCGCCAGGGCATCGTCGTCTATGCGGACGATGTAGCTCTGGCTCCTCTCGTCCGTCCCGTAAAGCGAGGCCAACTCTTTCCAGAGGACGCCGTTGACCCTCACTTTGAGAGTGCTTTTCGTGCCGGTGGAGGTGGGAGCCGAAACGTAAGTCATATACGGCTTTCCGAGCTCGAACCGCTGGTTGGGCTTTGAGCCGTCGCCGCTTCCTAAAACTTCGTTCAAGGTCTCGCCGTGGGTGGCCCGGGCGACGTTGGCGCGAACCGCGAAGGTTGCCGGATCGTAGCAGCTCTCCATCGGCTCTTTGAGGGAGAGGACGGTTCTGCCCCCGGACCTTCTGGTGCCGTCCAGGGTCACGACCTCGCTCGCTATCGAGTCCTTCTCCTGAGCAGGCTGGAAGCTGATCTCTCCAGCCAGGGCCGTCACTGACCCCTCAAAGCCGTCCCCGTCCCTCAGAGTCCAGATGAGCTTTGCGTCCTCGGGAGAATCCGAAACTTTCAACGCCTCTCCCTCGACCAGGTCTCTATCGACTCCACCTTCCGAGACCAGCTTCAAGCCGCCGACCTTGACCTGAGCCAAAAGTTTTTCGTCGTCCAAATCGGAGGGGGGCTTGAAGACTATATCGCCGACGTCCGCCACGACAGTCCCCTCAAAGCAGTCTTCGGTCAGGAGAGTCCAGAGGAGCTCAACGGTCTCGGGCGGTTTCAATACCTGGAGCGAGTCGTCCCTGTAAAGAGTTTTTTCGACGCCCTTGGAGGAGGTGAGGGATAGGCCGTCGACGTCGATCCGGGCTCGCATCGGCTTTCCGCTGACGATCAGGGTCTTTTCGGGGACGAGACCGTAAACCGCCCTGTCCAGCTCGATGGTCTCCCCCTCGATCAGGCCTTCACGGATCTTAACCGCGAGGCTTAGGGGCTCGCTCTGGGCGAAGACGGCATTTTCAAGCTCGGAGAATCCGGCCAGCCCTTCGGCCGCTTCAGGCTCGATGCGGGTGATCTTGACTTTTGAACTGAACTCGAGCGGGGGGCCGTCCCCCGGCCGCGGCACCTCTACCGTCCGTTCCTGCGACATGAGGGAGACGGCCTTGACTCTGTAAAGGCCTTCGTCGGGGGTCATTGCCACCCAGCTCCCCGGCAGGATCCTGGGGTAGGTGCCCTCAAGGTCGATCTTGCCCTCGGCGAGGCTGGATCTGTAGAGATCGGGCCGCTCTCGCATGGCGAAGACCTGAGGGTTGACGAACGACTCGTCTTCTGGGTCTCCGAGACCCTCCAGCGGTACTTCCCAGGCCGCGATGGTGCGACCGCCCACCGGGTCCAGCTTCACCGTCGTCAAGATGCGCATCTGCCAACGCTGGCATTCAAACCAGATGCAATCGTTGACCTCAATCGTCTCCCCCGTCCCCTTGAGGCGCATCCCCTTATGTTCTCCGAAGAGAGGCGTTTCCCAGGACGCAACGGTGAAGTATCCCTTCGAATCGGACCCAAATTCGACATTCTTTATCTCTCGGACCTGCCAGGCGTATATTCCAAACCCGACCACAACCGCCGGACTCAGCTCGTCGCTGGCCACCCTGGCAAGAAGCTGCATCGTTCCGTCCTCGATGGGTCCGTCCAGGGTCACCAGGGTCTCGGTGGCGCTCTCGTTTGCCTCCACAACGGTCCGAACCTGCCACGGATCGTCTTCGAAGAGGAGAGAAGTTACCGAACTGTAGTCCCCCTGGAGCAGAAGTCCCTTGGACCCGTCGACGAGCGGATCGGCCCAGGTCACAAGAGACCTGCCGAGAAAAAACTCCACAGATTTGCGCAATCGAACCTCTTTCTCGGCGTCCATGAAGATCAAAATCTCGCCCACCTCAAAGCCGACGGAGCTCGCTTGCGAATTTAGGAGAAGGTCCATCGAGCCGTCAAATAAGGGCACGTCCCAGGCAACGAGAGTTTTGCCGTCGATCTCCTCCACCGACTCAATAGCCCTGGCCTGCCGATACTCGCCGACGAAAACGACGGCATCTCCTTGGCCGAGCTTGCTGCTGTAATCATCGTCGATGAGAAGTTTCTTCGATCCATTTTCCGAAGGAAAAGGTTTCTCCAGGACGAGGAGGGTTACGTCGCTCTCGACGTCACCGACCACCCTCTTAAGGAGCGTAGCGCTTTGGATGATGCGAACATCCTGGCCAGGGACCGGCCCGAAGAGGATATCGTCACCAGCCTTGATGCCGACCCCCAAGCTCTTGATCAGGAGCTGGTTTTGCCCGCCCGTCAGCGGCATGTTCCAAACCGCCAGCGTATCTCCGCAGAGATCTCTGACCGCCGCCAGAGGTCGGTTCTCTCCGCACTCACTTTCGAAGAAGATGGGATCGCCCTCTTTCAGATTTTCGTGGTGACCTTCGAAGAGGAGGCTTTTTGTCCTCTCCTTCAGAGGCTCGTCCCACTTGACGGAGACGATCTCTCGATTGGGGGCGTAGTTCACTTCCTTCACGACGCACTTCTGCCAGGATTCGCCCTCAAAGCCGGAGCCGTCCTCTGAGCCGACGAAGAGGACGGCATCTCCCGGCTGGAGGAACGTATCGAGACCTTCCAGCAGCATCTCCGTCGAGCCGTCCCCCACCCTCTGCTCTTCGGTGAGCTGGGGGGCGAGGGCGTTCCATTCCACCCTCGCCTCAATCTCCTCGAAGGTCTCGAAGGTTTGGGGCAACTTTCCAGGGGGCGGGATGCTCTTGACCCCTAGGCCCTCCGGAACCAAAGTCGTCTTTGGCGATCCCGGCGAGTCCTCCATGGAAAAGGCGAGATGAACGCTGGCGGCGACCCCAGGTTTCAGCTCGTATCCGATGGCCCTTGCCAGCTCCAGGGCCGACCGTCTCTCCTGAAGGGTGCGCAAGAACCCCTCGTTGGCCGCACGTTCCTGATAGAATGTGAGAACGTCCGCCACCAGAGCCCAGGCGTCCAGGAAGGCGATGGCGGGATCGTCCCTGGACCGGGTGGTCAGGTCTCGGAGGGGCTGAGATTTGTCTGGAACCTTCTGGAGGTGGAGCTTGGAGAGGGCTCTTCTGAAGAAGCCCGAATGGGTATCCAGCCTGTAATCTATAGCCGGCAAGCCGGGCCGGTTGTAACGAGCTTTGCGGGGCTCGACCCCCTCACAACAGCCGCATACATCCAGTTTTCCATCGTCGATAGTCACTGTCACATCCCTCCCGTCATCAGAAATTCGATCTTGCCGTTCTCCGGGAAGCTCGGATCGTTCTCGAGCCTGGCGATCTCTAGCTGGTCGACCTCTATCATCCCGGCGTCGATCTCACCTCTGGGATCATGGCCCCAACGCTGGAAACGGAGCGTCTCCACCCACAGCACCCCAGGGACTTGCATGGCTGTCGCCACCAGCCTGCTCAGGTAGACCGGCTGGCCGAAAGTGAAATTGTCGGGGTGGAAGAAACCGCGCCTTCTCTCAGGAAGGTCGACGTTGCTGAAGGTCTCGAGAAGAGTCTGCTTGACGTTGCTTTTCAGGTAACCTGGTGCAACGCAGACCTTGAAGGCGATGTCGAGGGGAACGAATCTCGGCCCTTCGATCTCGATGTCGTGGCCTGCGAGCCTAAACCGTTCCAGAAAGTCGCGCAGATCTCGTTCGAACTCTCTGTCCACCTTCCTTCCCTCTTTCCGGTCGACGCTGACGAAGATGGTGTACCAGCTTCCGGTCCACCGGAGGGTCGCCACCGCCTTGAGAACGTCTGAATGACGCTCTGCCACCTCGGCATAGTCGTCTTCTGTCACCGCCCTCTCCTGTCTTCGGAACGCCTGGGGAGCGTAGAGAGATACCTGATATGTGGGCTCAGGGTCGGTGCCTCCCTGGGTGGGAAGGGGGTTTCTTATCTTGATCTCGCCTTGCGGAACTGGATGGCCACAGGGGAGGACGAGGTGTCTGATCGCCTCGGCCCCGACGTTTCCCGAGCTTCCGCTGCCGACCCGATAAGAGGCCTTAAAACGAGTTCCCGGGGTGGGCTGTCTTCCCATCACGTCGTCACCGAACCTCAGCTGCGATCTGCCGTCGTCTTCCATCTCCACAACGAACTCGGTGGCGAACCGGTCGCTGTTGAGAAGATCGCGCCTTGGACGCCAGGAGTCGTTCTCCCAGGTCAGCTCCACGGCAGGAAGCGCCTGGTGAGGGTCCTGGCCTATTGTGGCGAACGCGGACGTCTTCTTAGCTTCGTTGTGATCGTAATCGGCGCTGAAGGTGAGACCCCCCCGCTGGAGCCTGGGCCTGTATCTTCCGCTGGAAGGCGCCTCTGCCGGTACCAGGTCTTCGTCCGGGCGAGTGCAGCCGTGGTCTGCCAGAACT
Organism: Methanothrix sp.; assembly: GCA_035380685.1. Classification (GTDB taxonomy): domain Archaea; phylum Halobacteriota; class Methanosarcinia; order Methanotrichales; family Methanotrichaceae; genus Methanocrinis. The sequence goes on from DAOSXX010000030.1 coordinate 9,635, forward strand.
ACGTTGCCTCGAACGCAGGAGATCGCCTTATCGTCCTCCCCATTCTCGATAAGGGACGAGCGGGTGGAGATGCAGAGCGGAAATTTCAGGGCATCTTCGTGATGCCACTCGATCTCAGCTATTTTTTTATCTTCGTTCAGCGGATCCGTGCCGTAAGATACGTCGATCAACCTCACAGCCTGTCGATGGGCCGGATCCGCCTCATCGCCGGTCTGGGGCCCTCGCAGCTCTTCGAAGATCAGAACGTCCCCTGCCTGGAGGTTCAGACCGTCATCAATCAGAGTTGCGCGGGTCGCTCCCTTTGGGAGGCAGCATTCGTCGTCGTCCCAGGTGTAGAATTTGATCTTGCTATGTCCGGGGTACAGGGTGACGTCGTGGAGAAGTTCGAAGACCTCCGGACGATCTTCGAGGGCCAGGTTCTGCCAATCGTCCCAGTCCAGCACGGCCCCTTCACTGCAGCTCGTCAGCAGCTTCGTTCGCTGCTTAGTCGTCTCATCTTCTCTCACCAGAAGAGCTGGATCGTCCCCGTCCAGCTCAAAACAGACCCAGGCTTTGGAGTTGCATCCGTCGGAGATATGATAGTCCAGAAGACGGGCGTGGCGCCTTACTGAAACTCGTTTGCGAGCGGTGGTAAGATAAGCCTCAGTCGCCACTGCATCTTGATAGTAGCTGAGGTAGTCTCCCGCATAGGCCAAAAGCTCTGCGAGCACGATCCCGAGATCGGCGGGGCTCCTTTCTCTCCAGTCCGGCATGATGACCGAGAGGCGGTCGAGGATCAGGTTTCGGAAGCTTGCGTAGTCCTTGGCCAGATAATCGATATGGGGTTCTGGAAAACTCTCCGTCGGGCAGACCCTGGCCGCCTTGCAGTCGAAGTCGCTCGGGCAGTTGACCTTAAAAGAGAACTGGACCTCTGATAGCTGTTTATCGAATCCTTTGGGAGGATCCGGAGATCCGGGCGATTGGACCAGCCGGAGCTTGTAGTTCGAGAAGTCGCCGGGGACGTTCACATCGACCGTCAGAACCTTTCCGTCCGATTCGACCGATTCCACGCGGACGTCTCGAACCCGAACGCCCCCTTCGATGACCACGTTCTTCGAAGAGAGTTCGTCAGAGTCTGCCGGAACCCCGTCTTCCTGGCCAGGAAGGTTGTGGATGAAGTGGACTTCGAGAGTCGTCTGATCCGAGGTGACCTCCAGGTAATCGATGCCGTTCAGGAGGGGCTTTTCGTCCGGACCCACGCGATCGCGGACCATAGCCCGGCGTTTTTCGTTTTTGCAGTAGTACTGGGTGCCCATCTCATACCTCACGCGAAAACTGTGCCACCTGAAGCTGCTGGGTTCGCCGGATAACGTACTGGACCGTCACGTTCAGGGCGGAATCGACGCTCTCCACCTTCACCGCCTCCACCTGGATCAGGTCGCCGAGCCACTGCTGAAGCTGTCCCTGGACGAGAAACGAGGTGGCCGAAGCGAGTTCGTCGCTGTTGGGAGCGAATACGAGCTGCATTATACCACAGCCGAAGTCCGGTCGGTTGACCCTTTCACCGGGCATGGTGAAGAGAACCTGCTCGATCAGGTCTCGGACGTGCCGTTCTGCGTCGGATGACGCGGTTCGTCCTCTGCTGTCGATCCGAAAAGGGTAGGCTATCTCCATCGTCAGACCCCCTTGACCCTCATCTGGGTCATCATCACGTTCGGAGGACCCTGCGGGATCTGCTCAGCGCTCAGACAGATCCCAGAGCTCCCCTTCAGAAGGACCTGTTTTCCCATCACCTTCACCCGCATGGCGGGGACGATCCACTGGACTTTGATGCAGGGCTGAGGTTTGGTGGCGGGGCCCGCAGGGACTGTGAAGGGGCAACCGGCCACTGTGTAGGTGTCCCCCATGACCGCCACGTATTGGCCCATCGCCTTCACCCTAGTGTTGGTGGATACGACGGAGATCTGGCCGCCGTGAGGACAGATGGCGGAGATCCCCACGTGCTGGAGAAAGTCGGCCAGTCAGATCACCTCCAGAGCGCCGTCGTTGATGGTGACCTTGGAGGTCGTCACCTTGATGCTGAAACCGTTGTTCTTGATCTCGACCTCGTTAGACTTGACTGATATCTTTGAATCTGTCATTTTGATGGTGGAGTTTCCGTCCTTGATCTCGATCCCCGAGGAGTCGAAGACGACCTTCAGCGGCTTTTTCACGGCTGGCGATCCGAGCTCCAGGGTGAGGCTCTTCGAGTCGTCCAGAACCAAAGAGAGGGAGTCGGTCTTGAAGACCTTCATCTTCTCCTCGGGCGGATCGGCCGGGACCTCGTCGGTCCCCCAGAAGCAGCCGGACCAGATGGGGTGGTCGGGATCTCCGGCCTCAAACTCCACCCAGACGTTCGCCCCCACCGGTGGCAGAAGGAAGAGGCCCACCCCCTTTCCGGCGTAGGGGACCGAGGGCATCGCCCAGCTGTCGTGGTCTTCTCCGAGAACCGAGGGAACCTGGACCTGGAGCCTGCCCAGCTTCAGGGGGTCTTTGTTGTTCTGAACTTTGCCCCGATATTTTCCGAAAAATTGAGGACTCATCTTTATACCCTCGAAGTTTTTGGTCCCAGGCCTTCACGGGTCAGGACGAACCGCTGCTTGTAATCTCCCCTCTGGATTGAGTGGGTCACCCTCTTGACGTACCAAGTTCCGTCGTAGCCGTGCCCTGCGCCGCGCAGGTTCACCGGTTCGCGGGGCTTCAGAAGGTTGCCGTAGCGAAGGGCGTTTAGCTCCCCTTCGGCGGTCGCCACCTCGTCTACGGAGTTGTCGGTCATGGCCTGGGCGCGGGCCAGGGCTTCTCTGGCGTTGAGCCCTGATTGACGGAACTGGCGGGTGCGAACGTGAGATTGTGAGGTCAGGGCAGGCTCTCTGGATAGCGCCGAGCGCTGGCTGGAGGTGGCCTGGACAGACTCGATCTGGTTTGTTTCGCGGTCCTGCACCTGTCCTTCGATCCTGACGGGAGCGAGGGCGTTGTACCGGAAGTTGATCGTCTCCACGTTGCTGTTGGGGCCCATGTTCACGTTGAGCACCCCCTGGGGGGTGCCTTCGCTTTTGGGAGGGCCCCAGTAGGCGGTGTTCTTTTTGGGTTTGGGGCCGGGGATGACATAAAAATCGAAAGCGTAGCGGTCTGCCAGATTCTTCAGAAGCTCAAGGTCGGTGCCCCTCTGTCGTGGAGTCCACTCATTGACGCTGGGCCGGTTGATCGTCTGAGGGTTTACGACGCCATCGGTCAGTCCGTACTGGGAGTAACTGGAGATTATTGACCTGGCGATGGTGGCCTCGTCCTGGCCAGGGTGAGGCATCGCTTTCTCCTTCAGGTCCATCATGATGCTGACGTCCTCGCCTGTGACCGTCAAGGTGGAGGTCCCAGTTCCGGGATCGCCGGGTGTGAGCTGCTGGTGAGCGATGATGCCGTCCATGAGGACCTGCTGGACGGCGTTGATGGTTACCATGAGGATGACCCGACTGAAGGGTTTCAGATCCTCTGAGCCCTTGATCCCGTTATTTGATGTCTGGAAGGTGACCTGAAATCCCGATCTCCCCTCGTCGCTGTGGGTGACCTCGACGCTCTGAAGAGCCTCGGCCAGCTCTCGCTTGGCGGACTTGGGGGATGCCCTGCCGATCCACAGCGTCAGATAGATGCCCGTCTGGCTCATCGTCCCTCAGGCCTGCGGAATGGGAATGCGCAATTTTCGTCCAATTTCGCCGTCTCCGACCAGGTCGAAGGGGTTCATGGCGTCGTTGGCGTCAGAGATCCGCCAGAAAATTTCCGGATCGCCGAGGGTGCGAAAGGCGATCAGGTCGAGCCGGTCTCCTTCGGCGACGGTGACCTCCACCAGGAGGTCCATCTCCTCGCCTCGGGGGAGGAATCGGCGGCGCTTGTAGGTCACGATCCGGCCGTCAGGCATGGTATGGACGGCAGTTTCCAGGGAATAGTAGCGGCTAGAGGGTTCGAACATTGTTTCACCTCATCACGATTAATATAAATATTTAATAGAATATTTTTTTTGTCAGAGCAGCTTGATGTTGCTACCCACCACAGAGCCGAGGTTGCCGACGCTCCCGACGGTGGCCATCACCTCTTTTGCCACCTGGTGGGCGAGGAAGATCTTGTGGCCCTTGTGGTCTGAGGGGAGGTCGTTGTAGCTGAGGACCCTCATACTGAGGGAGACCTTCGCCTGGAGGGGGTTGAGCCGTGTGTCGTGGACCTCTTCGGTGATGCTGAAGCTCTTTATCTGGACCGGAAGGATCCGGGACGGCCCCCAGACGAAGAGGGTGAGGGGGGCCTCGGGGGGTACGATCTCGATGGTGCCCTGCTTGAGGAGGGCCTCGTTGGCGATCACCTGTTTGCTCTTGGGGTAGACGAGCATCTCCAGAGCCGAGAGCTGGGGGTAGATCCCCATGAACGAGGCTGAAATGCCTCCCCTCTCCAGCTGGTCGGCGGCGTCGATCTCGATCTCGACGTCTATCGTCTCCACGGGAGCCCCCTTGATCCGCAGGGGCTCGGCCCTGCTCTCGCCGCCCACCATCTGGGGCTCCAGCCGGCGGGTCAGAGTGTGGGGGTTGTACTGGAAGACCGTCACGCTGGCAAGGGGGTTGTTGGGATCGATGGCGACTATGGCGCCTTTGAGGAGGCGAGGGGCTGTGGTCATGGCTGGAGGGCTCCATTGTGGTGGTTGATCGGACTTTTCGTGATCATGTCAGGTCTCCTAAGCTGGGATGGATTTGATCGGTCAAATGGAACGAAAACTAGAGATAACTGGGAATTAGATTTAGGCGGGCATATCTCGCGCCGAGAGCCAAGTGTAGATGCTCATATCCTCGGCCGTTCCTTGCGCCTTTTCCATCTGGTCTGTGGCGTCGATCTCGATGTCCCGGCTTATCGTCTCGGTGGGCGCGCCCTGGATGCGCAGGGGTTCGTAGCTGCCTCCGCCCATCCTGCCGCTCGTCCCGCCCATCATCTGGGGGTCCAAGCTGCGGGTGAGGGTGTGCGAGTTGCACTGGAAGGCGATGGTGCTGGCCTGGGATCTGTCCAAGTCTATGGATACTAGGGCGCCCTTGATCAGCTTTGGCGAGCCGGGAAATGTGGTCATGGAACTTTAATCCCCCTATTAAAAATTATAATTTAATGTTGCTTTTTGCGCTGATTCCGCTGTTCTTGCCTCCATTTGTAATCATACTTATGCAAGTCGAGCCGGAACCATGGCTCCATGAAAGAGGTGCGCTTGACCGTATCCAGCAGCAAGCAAGGCGAGAGCAGCACCTCGTGCACTGTGGACTGCACTGAAGTTGGAGCGTCCAATGCAGCCGAGCGCTGGAGAATCAATTTTTCTTGCAATAGTTATGGCGTTTGTGTAGCGGGAGGCCAACAAGTGGGCGTTTGTGCAGGAAGCGGACATGGACTAAGACCGTGGCGAACCTTGACGAAATTGATGAGTTGGAGTCGCATAACGTTTTGTTCTATAGTCAACATACTTTGTTGACGTGGCGTTAATAAGCAATTTGGAGGAATGCCTATCCTTTGCAGCAACGTTAAAGCTAATAGTGCATAAGTTTCTCTGTCTTCGACAGCTAATGCAGGAGCTCGCCCTGCACTACATACTTCCCAGAAATATGCTTCAAGCTCCCTGATTTCACTATAGGGAACGTTGTTGGCAGCACGCTGGCGAACATGAACGAGCTCATGCCCGATTGTGCGCACAAAGAAATTATAGTTGGCTACCGACCGAGTAATGCTCCTTCGACATACGCAGATTCGGACGGGGCGTCCACTACCCATACCACCGGATGTGAGTGCATCAGCCGGCTCATCGGCAGTTCCACAGCAAGCTGGCGTGGAACCGATTCTTATATCCTCCAAGCGAGGACTCTCTGGCAAAGCATATGAATCAATTAGCAGGGCCACTGCATCTCGATATTGGCCCTCAGCAACTAGCTCTAAAAAAAACGAACGTGTAGTGGAATGTCCGACCCATCCATCTTGATCCATGCGCCGTTCAGCCTGCCATTGAACTACTTCTTGAACGAATTCATTATCAACTACCGCCGGGTACTGGCCTATACCCATGACATCTCGAATCAGACTAATCGAATAGGGATCTCTAAAACGTTGTTGATTGAATTCAATCGCCTCAGCAACCTCATCTGGTGTTAACACTCTCACCGGAGCAGACTCAGCACGCGGCGGCCGGGCGAGGTCGCGTTGGAGGACGGGAGCGCTGGATACACCTGTGAAGTTCAAAGATCGCGTTCCTTCAATCCTCCGTGCTACATCCTTCGCCTGATATTCAAACGCATCATCAGACATACCGAGCTGTAGAGTCCCATGCTGATAGCCGGCTATTGCGTCTGTATATACCCCCACCTGGCTGAAGCCATGCCCAAAGCGCGGCCCCATGAAGGCGCGCGTGCTCGGGTCCAGCGGTTGGCCGGGCGAACGCAACACATCGTGTACGATGGATGGCACATTCTGACCCAGGGTTAATGGCACTTGTTTTGGAGATTCTTTGGACTGCAAAACACTTTTTTTATCCACATCGCACTTAGCACACCTGCGCTGGAAAGTAATACCTTCCGGCATCCGCATCAATTGCTCCTCCACACCATCCGCTTCTTGCTCGTACGGATCAATAGCGGATCCAAGCCCAAGCTTCGGCTGGACGACCGGCCTTGGGAAGATGTCGATCTCGCCGAAGCTGTGGCCGAAACGCGCCGCTCTGTCCGAGGATTCGGCAGAACGCGCCTCATGCGTCGGCTTCTGGGCGGCGAACGGGCGCGGGGGGAACCGGCTCTTCGTGGGGACCTGGGGCGAATTCGAAAGAGGCTTCTCTTGTAGGTGCGTTCTTCTCATCATCGGATCCTCGTTAGGGGAAAGTTATTGGTTTTAGAAAGGGTGCCCTTGATCCTGAGGAGGGCTTTGCTCAGCTCTGCTTTCGCCGCCCAGCTTCGGGGAGGCCCAAGCCGCCGAAAGTTACTTCCCGTGAATGACGTTGCCGAGTATCTGGATCACGCCGTCCTCGTTCACCTTGACCGAGAGCTTCAGCTCCTTGTCGAAGTGAAGCGGCAGCTGGTAGCCCACTGTCAAGGTTCGAAGCTTATCCGACTGGAGGCATACTATCCCGTAGGGGTTCTGCTGTGTCAGACCGGCGTTTTGGCCATTCGCTACCAGGAATAACGCGATTTCTCATCTTAACCGTTAGGAATACAAAACTGAGACCGCTTCAATCGGAGCTTCCTCTAATGGGCTTAATTCACCTTCAAAAGACCGGTAATAACCCTTGAATTCGATAATCGTCATTTGCCTGCTGATTATTGTCTTATTCAAGGGAATAAGAACAAATGCCTCAACAGGAAAGGGTTCGACGTCTTGGCTCTCAACCTTAGTGATCGTCAACCAAATGCGCACCTCCTCATTGGCGATGCGACAACCGTGGAACACAACCTCATCAACACTTGTGATCTCACCGCCAAGTTGAACGGTCAAACAATATTCATCTTGTTTATCGTGTGGGATTTGATCGAAATCGAGTCCGTTTCTAAAACAATCAAGTATTCCACGGTCAATCGTGATATCATTCTTGCGGATATACCGAAATGTACTTTTTCTCACAAAATGAGTTGACCGGACAGTTGCGTAGTAGAGTTGCAGCGCAACTTCGCCAAGGAACAACACAGGCGGAAACCACTGCTTATCGGTGCTGGAGGACATAATGACTCCGATGATTACATTGAGTCGCAAGAAACATACTTGCTGCCATTCACTTACCCTCAAAATCATATGTCGCGACGGTTGGATCGCTTCTTAATGCATTGAGAAAACGAGCACTTGGTACTGCGCGGCAGCCCGGTCCGATGCCAGTCACTGGGTTGTATGAAGCAGAAGCAACATTGTAGGTTCTCGCAAAACCATACGTTGTACATCCGAGAATCCTATCAGGCTGGCCGACTTTGACACAGGTCACACAAGATTCGGCTTCCCACCGCAGGTCGCGTCCGCCCAAAGAACCTGTGGTACGGTATGGTCGGTCATAGATGGAACGCGTTGATTGAACGCGCTCACCAGCATCAGGATAGCCTGCTGGAATCTCATGAATTCCTGATCCAGATAGGCCGACGTCCCCATAGAACGGAGTCGCGCGGCCAGCATTGTCAACGTAGGGACTAACTCGCCCTGCTGCAGGATGCGTTGTATCTAAGATTTGAATAATCCTGTAGCTATCACAATAACAAGGTGTTCCTCGGGCAATGTCGATTGCGGTAGCAGTGAAATGCAATGATGTGCCGACCCCGGTTGCTGTTAGGCCTCCTGCTGGTACGATGCCACCTCGACTGGCGTGGAAGAACAAGCCCATTGCGTTTAAAGTGCCGAGGTTCGTGCCGTCGCATTCGATCGGACACGACGCAGCAGCCCGCCGTTGCGATGCAGAAGGCGGACCTACAAACCCTGCCCCCAGAACGCCGATCGTCGGCGGTTCGGCCAAAGGAATGACAACACTGCGGTTCTCTGGTCGTGATCCAGGCGTAGCGCCATGTTTATAACGACCACGGATTTGTCGTGCTGGCACACCGGCAGCGATCAATACTGATTCGGCTTTTCGAATCCTTGCGCACGAGAGGTGTTCATTGAACACCACGGGGCCTTCTTCGCTGGCAAAACCATGGATGTCGATAACGTCACGCGCACCGACCCGGGCTGCTAGATTTCTCAAACGCGCTTCCTCGCCAGGCCTAAAGTCGTCACAGTTCACTTCGAACAGAAAACGTTCGTCAATTCGGTTGGATATTTCCGTAGTGCCTACCCCACCGAAGGGGGAACAGCCTTCAGGGTGACCGATCGCCCGCGATCCGCAGGCCCGTTGCACAGACAACTCGGCCGTGCTGACTTTGGGCTTCGATTCGCCATACTGTGTCAACCCGTATTGAGCGATCTGGTCGGCCTCGTGTTCAGAAATATCGTTAACTGTACTGATCTCAAGCGGGAAACACTGCGAATCCGCGACTTGGCCTTGTTGGCACGTATGCACAAGTTCATGTGCAAGCAACTGCTTTCCCGCCGTTGTGTGTGGCGCGTAGCCTCCAGCTGCAAAGACTACATGTTGTCCGACTGTATAAGCAGCCGCCCGAATCGCCCGCGCTGACTCAGCTGCTTTAGCATCGGTATGCACCCGCACATGGCCAAAGTCGGCGCCGAAGCGGGGCTCGAAAAAGGCACGGTTCGCCGCATCGAGCGGCTGGCCGCCGCTTCTCAGGCCTTGAATCTGAGCTTCCAGGCAGGGATCTACTTGGGGCATTCGACCATCTGGCTGTTTTGGCTGGAGGAGTTCTTCATCCACTTCCATTTCTTCTGGATTCGCCTCCTGCCTTTGAACCAGTGACGTAATTTGATAAGCAATTGGTTTAGCTCGAAATGTTTCTTTATCTCCCTCCTCCGATTCAACCCGGCATTTCGGGCACGGCGTCACCATCTGCACGACCTGCTCAGCCACCCGGTCGGCCTCCTGTTCGTATCGATCTCCAGGTGGCCCCAGTTTGAGCTTGGGCTGAATGGGAAATAAATTAATCTCGCCGAAACTGTAGCCGAACCGCGCCTCCCGGTCCAAGTACTCATGCTCAGGCTCTGGAGACGCGAAGGGGCGCGGGCCGAGCTGACAGTTCGTGGAAGTCGAGGGCGAGTTTTGTCGGGTCTCTCGAACCTGTTTTCCCATCATCATTCTCTCATCCCCCCATACAGCCCCCGCGCCACCTGGGCGCCGATCGACTCCGGGCTGGAACCGGGCTTCGCCTCGAAGCTTCCGCCGTCGATCCGGGCCACATTACCCCCGGCTTCGAGGGATGGCGGAACGCCCCTCTCGGCGAAGAGCCGCTCCAGCTCAATATGCACCGCCCGGGCGATCCGGTCCTTTTGGGCTGCGGGAAATCCGTCCAGCACCAGCTCCTCGATCTCCAGCTCCAGGTTCACGTCCAGCCTCCGATCTCGCCCTCGGTGAGGGCCCGCTCCATCTTGGCATACTCGACCCGGGCGGCCCGCAGTAGGTGGGCCATCCCCACGGACTCCTCGGAATCAGCCGCCAGAAATGCTGCGTAAAGGGCGATGTTCCTGATGTTGCCCCCGGCCACGTTAAGCCGGGCGAGCTTCCCGAAGTCGACCCCATCAGTGGGCGTCTCTTCAGGGAAGATCCGCCTCCAGATCTCGGCCCGGTTCGACGCATCCGGGAAGGGGAACTGCACTATGAACCGGATCCGCCGCAAAAAGGCCCGATCGAGGGCGCTCTTCATGTTGGTGGTGAGGATGGCTAGACCTCGGTAGGCTTCCATCCGTTGGAGAAGGTAGCTGATCTCGATGTTGGCGTACCGGTCGTGGCTGTCCTTCACCTCGCTTCTCTTGCCGAAGAGGGCGTCGGCCTCGTCGAATAGGAGGATAGCGCCACCGTTCTCGGCGGCGTCAAAGACTCGGCGGAGGTTCTTCTCGGTCTCGCCGATGTACTTGCTCACCACCTGGGATAGGTCGATCCGGTAGAGGTCGAGCTTGAGATCGTTTGCCAGAACCTCGGCGGCCATCGTCTTGCCGGTCCCGCTGTCCCCCGCAAAAAGGGCGCTGATCCCAAGGCCGCGCGACCCCTTGGAGGCGAAACCCCAGAGATCGTACACTATCGCCCGCCCCCGGAGGTGGACTCCGATCTCCCTCAGGATCTGGAGCTGCGGCTCCGGCAGAACCAGGTCGTTCCAGGTGGCAAGAGGGTCGATCCGCTGCGCCAGATCCGCCAGGCGCGGCCTCGCCTGGGTGCGGCATGCGTCCCACAGGAGGGGTGCCAACTCGGCCAAACCACCTGAATCGCCAGACTCGCCTGGTTCGCCCAATGCCTCCGCATCCTCCGCCCCCTTTGACCACCCGGCGAGCGCCTCGATGCTGGCGGCCTGGATCTCTCCCGGCCCCAAGTTGAACTGGGCTACAAGCCCCTCCAGCTGGCCGTCCAGCCCCTGAGATGCGGGGCCGAGGGCCCTCCGCCAGAGAGACCGCTGCTCTGCCGGGCGGGGCCTCTCAACGTCCAGACGGAGGGCGGATCTCCTTTTGAAGATGAGCGGCTGGCGAGATGCAACAAAGATCATGCACTTCGCGCTCTCCACGAAGGAGACGACAGCGTGCATCCGGTCCCTCCCATCCTTTCCGTCCAGATCCTCGCAGTCCACCAGGATGGCGGCGCCGCTCAGAAAGGCCTCTCGCTCCCAGAATCGGGCCAGAGCCTCCCGGTCTGCGACATTCGCGGGGATGTCAGTGGCGTGGATCGCGTGCAGCTGAAGGCCGAGATCCGCACAGGCCGAGGCGGCGATGGCCCTCTTTCCCACCCCCTCACCGCCGCAGAGCTGGATTATTGGATTGGCCAAAATGCCATCCTTCAACAGGATATCCACGATCCTTCTTGCCAGAGCGCGGTGCGAAGGAGGAAGCTCCTCCGAGACGCGGACGGGATCTGCCATCCACTGAAGCCGCTCGTCCAGGTACGACAACCCCGCAAGATAGTGGAGCACCCTTTCGTCGATCCGCAAGGGGCTGGTGGTCAATCCGTCTCCCGGCCCCACCTCTACCAGCCGCCATCGGCGGAGGGGCGCGGCTGGAAGGATGGCGCTCCAGTGAGCCCCGGGCAGCGCCTTCATCGCGAGGCTGAAGGAGGGGTACGCCCTCCGAGAATCGCCCTGAAGAGCGGCACAAAGCGGTGCGAAACTCGAATCCAGCTCCAATCCTGCGCAAATCAAGAGCAGATCCCGCTCGAAGGGCGAAAGGCCGAAGGCCGCCACCAGGGCTTCGAGAGCCGAAGGTGCGGGAAGAACTTCTGCCGCCCGGTCCAGGTCCTGCTCTGCCTCATCCAACCGCCTCTTCGCGGTCGAGACGGCTCCGCCATCGCCCTCGATCTGGGCGGCGCAGACCTCGAGCCTCTCCCGCAACGCCTCCAGAGCCGCGCTCAGGTATCTCTGGTTCGCCTCCGGCCAATCCTGGATCGTGGCGGCTCTCATTCGATCACCACTTTCGGGCCGGCATACGCCCCGTCCTCCAAGTCAAGGAGGCTCTCGGCCCCGTCCACCTGTACCCTCACAAGATAAGTCCCGGCCTCTACGCCGCTTACAGGTATTGTGATCTCGTTTGTGTCGGCGTTGCGAGAGGGGAGGACGAAGGTGTAGGCGGCAGGAGTATTCTCGGTCAGCTCGTTCAGGAGAATGACCACACTCTGTCTCTGGCCGATGGCGGGACTGACGCTTGCGACCTTTGTCGCATCGTCGATGCTCGTGATGGCGGGGCGGAGCACGAAGGCAGACACGTTCGATTCGACGCCCCGGTGGGGCTCAGGCGGCGTTCCCATCATAATCTTTTGGACCACCTGCAGGCTCTGAACCCCTGCACGAATCGAATCAGGCAGTTTGAGAACGACCTTCGTCTCGTCGACCTTCTCCGGCTCGACCTCCGTTCCGCCTGTCAACACGCGAGTAACGTCGCCTCGGAGGCGTTTTCCCCTGATGACCAACGTGCTGCCGAATACTATCGGCTTGTTCGACCCCTCCTGAGACATGACCTGCTCGATGAGGGGCTGGCGGAAGGTCGCGACGTAGAGGTTCCGCTCGAGGACGGGAAGCGCTCTTTCGGGGCTCTCCATCCCTTCGACGAAGACCACCGATGCATGGTAGGCGACGGAGAGCGAGTAAGACGTCTGGAAGAAACCTGACCACAGGTTGTAAAGCTCCTCCAGGGAGAGAGGTATGGGCGTGAACTTGACCAGCTCGATCTCCTCGGCGAGGTCCGAACCGTTCAAAAACCCGTTCTCTGCGTTGTTGATGGCGTCTCGGATCCGCTGACGCGTCAGCACGGGCTGGGCGTGAAGGGTGGCAACGACGCTTCCCAGCAGCCTCTGAGGTTCAAGGTGCGCCTCTTCGCCATAAAAGGTCAAAAGGTAATGCAGATCCAGAGCGGCCCGAGGACGCTGGGCTAGGGTGCTGTCATCACGGCGTGTGGGGAGGTCCTCGTTCCGCCAGGAGGAGTTGGGGCTGACCTGGTAGAGGTAGATGTTGACCCCCTTATCTCCCGACTCTGTGGGCCGGACCGCCGTGGCGTTCGCCCCGGGCACGTCTCTTCCCACGGTGGCGTCCAGAATTTGCTTGAGGGCCTCGGTCACAGTGGCGATGGCCAGAAAGTTGCTCATCGTCGCCCTCCGTCTCGCTGCTTCAGGTACTCATCCAAAGAGAGCTTCGGCGCCGGTTGAGGGGCGCCGCGTGATGGCGGTGGAGTCGGTCCGGTCGGCGCTGCAGCGCGCACCTCGACTCGACCGATCTTCACTTGGATCGTAGGGTTAGTTTCCGTCGGTTGGGTTTTGGTCGAATCTTTCGGCGCCACAAATCGTGTCACCTCTGGCGGTGAGATCGCTTGTGCTCTCGAACTGGGCGCGAGCAAAAGTTCCCTCTCGGCGGCGACTCGGCTTGACCTAGTCCCCCTCTCACCATCGATCCCAACCTTTGGAGATCGATCTATCTCTGGACCAGACGGCAGTTGCACCCTTCTGGAAGACGGATGGACCTCTGTTGCCACTTCAAGATAAGTGGCGTTCTCTGGTCCGGGCCGTCTTTGGGTTATCTCCAAATCTGATGGGGGCAGACTCTGGATCGGCTCGGAGGCACGTGGTTGGACATCGGCAACCTTTTGGCGGGCCCTTCTGTCGGTTTCAAATCCAACCTCAGCCAAGGGAGGCTCTTGTTGCCACAGGTCTTGCGTTGCGATCTTGCTTTTGGCTGTGACTATGGTTGTCTCCTTCTCCGGGCTGGGCTGCCTTTTCGCCTCGCCCGATTCCTGCCGGGGCAGATTCGGGATCGATCCAGGCAAGAACGATTGATTACCGACGGCCCTTCGGCGAACGGTTTCGGTCTTGACCGTCACTGCGGTAGACGTCGTTTGTCTTTGATCTGGCGGCGTTTGTTTCGGCGCCTTCTGAGATGGGGATGGGGAACCGACTATTTCCGTCTCGTTTTTTGCCATCGCTGGAATAGCCTCCATCATCTTCGGGTATGGACGACTTTTCGTCTCAACCAGATCCGGCCTGGACGAACTTACGATCGTCTCAGGCGACGGCGTCTGGGAATCGGCCGCCTTTCGGTGAACTGTTCCAACCGTTTCGGTCTTGACTGTCACCTCGGAAGACGCCGTTTGTCGTTGATCGGGTGGCGTTTGTTTCGGCGACTTCAGAGTGGGCGCCAGGGGATCGGTTCTTTGCGTCTTTTCGCTCACCGTCGCTGGAATCGTCTCGATTTTATTCTGATATGCAAATGGTCTGCCCTGGCTCGTCTCACCCCGAATCGTCTCAGGTGTGAGCGGTTGGGCATCAATTGCCTTCCGACTAACCGTTCTTGGTGGTTCGGCCTTGACCGCCGCAGAATAGTCCGACCGGTTTTGGTCTGGTGATGCCACCTCGTTCTTGGGGCTGCTGATCGCCACGGGGATCTTCTCAGTCATCTCCGGTATTTGGTGCTCCTCGGTCTCTTCCAGATTTGGCCGGGGCTTATTTTGGATCGACGTTCGAGGATCGGCCGCCTTTCGCTGAGCGGTTTCGGTCCAGACCACATCTGCCAAAGCCGAGTCTGCGGAACGATCGGCGAGAGGGGGCGACAAAGGCGACATCGACGTTTGGAGATACGCCTCGGGCTCATCGGATACAAAAACCTCGTCCCGTTCCCCGTAGCCAGAATGCTCCTCAAAAACTTGACCGCCATCTGCAGACGGTGGCTCGAAAAGCGACCACAATCGAGGTTGGACCACCTCCGCCATGTTCAGGTTTCTGGCCACGATGCGGCTGAGGTAATCGCTCATTCTTCTATCAGCTCCAGGTAAAGCTGCCTTCTCTGGGGGCTCATGGCCAGGATATCAGATTCGCGCCAGCCGTATGCCCGAGCCAGAGAGTGGACCTCGCGCAGAAGGCGATGGGCCCAACTTTCGATCTCAGCCCAGAAGAACGAGACGATATCGAAGGCTGCTTCCCACTGGTTGGTGCATGAGGGACAGGTCAGAGCTAGCTGCACATCCGCCTGGGGATCCAAAAGCCCCATCTGTTCCACCAACTCACCCACCACATCGAAGGGCAACTGGTCGATGGAACTCTCCTCACCCCTGTAGCGAACCGCCAAGATGCAGCGGTTGAGCAACATTTGCCTGGCAAAGGCAACATCTCCGCCGTCGATGGTTGATAGATCCTGAGTGTTGACCAGGCGGAACCGCAGATCGTAGTCGGATACCGCGATCGAGAACTCTTCATCAGATTCGTTCTCGGGCGTCGCCCTGACGTCTGCGGTGTCAAAGTTCAGCTCCAGCCGATCACCACATTCAGGACACGCCGTCATCCCGATCAGATGAGGTCCAAAAGCCCACTCACGCAGTGTGAGCAGAAGGCCGTCTCGCTCTCCGATGGAAAGCCTCGCCAGGGAATCGGCTGGAACCTCGGGACATGCTGAGGCCAGCAACACCATCGCCCGTTGCAAAGATGGCAGACCTCGCCCCCGTTCCCAGACGCCCAACAGCTCCGATGCTGAAAGAGGGTGCATATCTCAATTACGCAGACGGCTCAGTGAACGTCGGCTCGCTGGGTTCGGTCACCTCGTAGTCGCGCTCCCATCCCTCATTCTCGAGCTTGATGGTCTGGATGGCGACGTCGTTTGCTTTGGCGTCGAGGTCCGGAATCGCCTGGTACTCCGAGACCCAGCACCGATAAACCTTGTAGGCGATCGCCA
Organism: Methanothrix sp.; assembly: GCA_035380685.1. Taxonomy (GTDB): domain Archaea; phylum Halobacteriota; class Methanosarcinia; order Methanotrichales; family Methanotrichaceae; genus Methanocrinis. The sequence continues at coordinate 25,411 of DAOSXX010000030.1, forward strand.
GCTGGCCCGCCTCGTTGTAGACCTCGATGATGATATCTTTTCGGAAGTCCTGGAGAGAGACCTCTGAGCCTAGGCCCGAGCCGTAGTTCCAGACCTTGTTCGCCCACTTTTCGAACTCTGTGTCGTGGGTCACGCCCCTCTCCAAAGTTATGGCCTCGTACTTGGACTGGCCCGGCGACTTGCGGGTGCTGCTGGGGTCCCCGCCCTCGCGGTGCTCTACCACCTCTGTCGTCCTCTTCAGGGCGCTGACCTTGCTGACGCCGGCCACGTATCGACCGTCCCACTTGACCCTGAACTTGAAATTCTTGTAGGGGTCAAAACGAGTTGCATTAACGCTAAATTGTGCCATGAAAGATCGCCTCCTATGTCTGGATCTGTCCAGCTATCTGCTGAATCTTGATCACCACGAACTCCGCTGGCTTGAGCGGGGCGAAGCCCACCAGGATGTTGACGATGCCTCTATCGATGTCGTTCTGGGTGGTGGTCTCCTTGTCGCACTTGACGAAATAGGCCTCCTTCGGGGTCGTCCCCTGGAAAGCACCCTGCCGGAAGAGGCTGTGCATGAAGGCACCCACGTTCAGCCGGATCTGGGCCCAGAGCGGCTCGTCGTTCGGCTCGAAGACCACCCATTGCGTTCCGCGGTAGAGGCTCTCTTCGATGTACAGAGCAACGCGGCGAACGGGTATGTACTTCCACTCTGAAGCGAGGCGGTCATTGCCCTGCAAAGTCCGTGAACCCCATATCACCCGCCCTGCCGCCGGCATGGCCCTCAGACAGTTGATCCCCAGGGGGTTCAGCTCCCCGTTCTCGGGATCGGTCAGAGGCACGCTCAGTTGCGGCACGCCCACCAAGGTGGCATCCAGACCTGCCGGGGCTTTCCAGACGCCTCGCTGGGTATCTGTTCGGGCGAAGACACCGGCAACTGCGCCGCAGGGTGCGAACTCTTCCATCTGGTTGTCTCGAAGCGAGTTGGGCTGTCGCAGACGGGGGAAGAACAGGGCAGAGTTCTTGCTTGTAGTTCCAACTCCAGTTCCAATGCCGGTTTTTGCGTCATCTTTGCTGGACCACTCGCTTTTCGGATCTATGAGTAGCATGGCTCGGCGCTTCTCGCAATATGCAGCGGCGGGGCCGATGATCAGGTCGTAATCCACGTTGCCATCTTCATTGTATGGCGGAATGCACAGCAAATTGAATATGTCGGCCTTCTCCAGGGCGTAGATGCCGGTCTTACCTGCTTCAGAGCCGAGGAATTCGCCAGATGCCAGGGCTTCACCGTCACTGCCACCTGCAGCCTGAACCGGAGCGACAGTATCTGACGGCCTTTCGGAAGGCATCTCGCTGTCTTCTTCCACCCTAACCAGCTTCGATCCTTGTTCCAGCACCCTGAGCACATAACGCGCATTATCTGGGCTGACCGAGACGTTGAGGAACTCCTCGCTGAACACACCGTCCGATACGATGAGGTTGAACAGAGTTGTGTCGTCAGGGTCCTTTGTTTCGTGATTGACCTCGGCGGTGATCTCGTTGCCCCAGCTGCCTTGGTAGGCAGCCTCCAGATTCAGCCCATTGACTGCGAGCTTGGCTTTGGTCAAAGGAGCAGCCTTGTCAACAGCTGCTTCAGCGGCAATTTTAACCTGTTCGGCGGTAGCGTCAGCCTTTAGCGCCTCTGCCTCTGCTGCTTTGGCAACGGTGTCAGCCGCAGTCTTGCGCGGCTCCGCGGCGTTTGCTTCCGAGTCTGCCTCGGCGCGAGCGGCATCAGCCACCTCTTCTGCTGTGGCGCCAAATGCTTCAGCTGCAGTTGCTGCTGCTGCTGCTACGTCCTGTGCTGCATCCAATGCAGCAGCCTGATCGTCAGCTGTTGCGAAGAACGGATGGAAGAGCCGGATTATAATCGCCTGGCTGCCGCCGTTCAGGTAAAAGTCGCGCACCGCATAGCTCATGGTGCTTTTCAACCACAGACCGCCAAAAGTCCGCTCGAAGTCGCCGAAGTTGTTTATGGTCACGGGCTCGTTCACGGGACCGCGCATGGCGCGGCCGATGAAGGCGGTGACCGAAGTTGCTACACCGGTGATGGTGCGCACGCCGCTGGGGATCTCTTCTATATACACTCCCGGATACGTTAGTGTAGATGGCATTTCTCTCACCTTCGTTCCATCCCTGTGGCACCTTGGCCACGGGTTACAAATGTCTCAAAAAATAAATTCCCTATTTTCATAATGCCAGCCTCTTCTAAATTTTGTAGAATACCTACAAAGATCTTTAAGCCTATCGCAATTCTGTTGAGCTCGATATGCAAAAATAAAAAAAATTTAATCTATTGGTGTCTTTAAACCAGCGGGTAAGGCGTCGATTTCGAATGGAACAATCCCAATAATTTATTGCCTATTTCTGAAGATATGCTCCTTTCGAGCCTAAGCGGCCACACGCTATTATATTTTCTGATGCATCCATCAATATTTCCACATCAGACATAGTTCCCAGGGACTTTAACCTGTCCACCTCAAGTAGGAAAGCTTCTGTGACAGCGTATTCGAACTTGTTTTTTTCTGCGAACTTCAAAGCCAAGCTTTTAAGTTCCGTCTTCGAAGAATATCGCTTTGGAAGCTCCCCGTCAACGAAATTGAATACTAAACCGCATCTGGTGTGCCCTATAGTGGGTGTGGATGGATTTACTTTTGTCTCTATATAATCTTTGAAAGTTTCTCCATCGACAAACTCTCCACATTCGCATAATACAACTCGCCTAATCTTATCTCACCACCTTATTTTAAAAAAGATATAAACCGCAAGCTATATCAAGGAGGTTCATAGCCCAGCGCTCGCTCCTGTATTTGAAAACGTTTAGGCCCACGATCGCCAATAACGGGTCGATTTTTTCTAAGCGAATTCATCACATATATAGTTTTCTCACATACGAGCAAGATTTTATAAGTTCTGCCCGATCAGGGCAAAGTCAAATATAAAAACCCAACCAGAGTTAATATAAAAACAACAGATATTTATGCGAATTCTCAGCACGGTGAATACTTGGTATTCTTGGACGAAGGTTAGATCATCCGGATAGTGGACTTCGGTCTTGAGATTTAGGATAAGATCTATTTTACGAATTTTCTCGTATCGGGACTAAATGCCAGGTTATCTGCCATCTGGCTTTTGGGAGAATTACTCGCACAAAGAAGGCCCATTTCTCATTAAAACTCCTGAAATTTGCCCAAATGATTCCGATTTTTCGGACTGATTCTTGGGCTTTGTTGGGCTTTTGTCGGGCTTATTGTACATTTAATGGAAGGGATATTTCACAATACGGGCAAAATGTTGGACAAAACAGAAAACGTTATATTCACAACTCGCCCGAAATACCATCATGGGCGAATATCTGGTCAGGTGCCTGGGCTGCGGGCATGCACAGCCACCCCGCGCCCTCACCTGTCAAAACGACGATTCCCTCCTCAGAACTGAGTACTTCACAAAAAGGCTAACCCCGAGGGACGACCTTCCGGGACTCTGGAAGTTCTACGACTGGCTGCCGGTGAAGGAGCCCCTCCGGGGGTCGGGGGAGAAGCCCATTGCCTATCGAAGCGAGGGGCTTGGCCGGGAGCTGGGTCTTGAGAACCTCTACGTCAGCTTCAGCGGCTACTGGCCAGAGAGGGGGGCTAAGATGACCACCTGCAGCTTCAAGGACCTGGAAGCTCCTCCTACGGTGGAGAGGATGATCGAGCGGGAGGACGATCAAATCCTTGTCGTCGCATCGGCGGGAAATACCGCGAGGGCTTTCGCCCAAGCAGCCTCAGCGGCCCACCTCCCCCTCGTCCTGGTCGTTCCGCCGACGGGCCTCGACAGACTCTGGATCTCTGAGAGGCCATCAGACAACATCTGCGTGATCTCGGTGAACGGCGACTACACCGAGGCGATCGATTTTGCGGCACGGCTTTCTGCCCATCCCCGGTTCGTTGGCGAGGGCGGCGCGAGGAACGTCGCCCGGAGGGACGGGATGGGGGTCGTGATGCTCGACGGCGTCCTTTCGATGAAGGCCCTTCCCAAACACTACTTCCAGGCCGTCGGCAGCGGCACCGGCGGGATCGCCGCCTGGGAGGCCTCGATTCGACTGGTCGAGGACGGCCGCTTCGGTCGGCATCTTCCCAAACTTCACCTCGCCCAGAACAGCCCATGCGCCCCGATCTACGCCTCCTGGACCGGCTCGAAGATGGAGATGGGCGAATGTCCCAAAGGGATGGTCGACGACGTCCTCTACAACAGAAAGCCGCCTTACGCCGTCAAAGGCGGAGTGAAGGAGGCCCTGGAGGAGACCGAAGGTGAGGTCTACGCGATCCCCAACCAGGAGGCGAAAGACGCCCAGAAAATATTTGAGGACTCCGAGGATATCGACATCCTGCCGGCGGCAGCGGTCGCCGTCGCCGCCCTCGAGAAGGCCGTCCGAGCGGGAGCGGTCGAAAAGAAGGATCTCATACTGCTCAACATCACCGGGGGCGGAGTCTCCCGGGCCGAAGAGGAACTGGACATGTTCATGCTCAATTGCCACATCAAGGCCGAGCCATCGGCCCTCTCATCGACATCACCATCATCATATGATACCGACCTTCTCGCTGAGATCTTCGAGGTCCTGGGACGGAGGGCCTGAACCATGACGACAGATCGGGCCTGCAAGCTCACCATAATCGGTGGCTTCGATAAAGACGGAAACCCGGACCTGGTGGAGAGACTGGACATGCGGCGGGGCGAGATCATCGGAATCGTCGGGCCGACAGGCTCGGGAAAGAGCTCTCTCATCGCCGACATCGAGCAGTTCGCCGCGGGAGATACGTCATCGGGCCGGAAGATACTGATCGACGGATGCGAGCCTCGGGCGGAGACGAGGTCTGACCCCCGAAAGAAGCTGATCGCCCAGCTCTCACAGAACATGCACTTTCTCGCAGACATGTCCGTCGATGAGTTTCTCCGGATGCACGCGAAGAGCCGGGGAAGGTCGCCAGAGGTCGTGGACCGGGTGATAGAGCTTGCAAACACCCTCACCGGCGAGCCGGTCCATCCCGGTCACCACCTGACGATTTTGAGCGGAGGCCAGTCGAGGGCGCTGATGACCGCGGACATCGCCGTGATCAGCGATTCGCCGATCGTCCTCATCGACGAGATCGAGAACGCCGGGATCAAGAAGAAGGAGGCGCTGGAGCTTCTCGCGGGCGAGGGGAAGATCGTCGTCGTCGTGACCCACGACCCGATGCTCGCATTGATGACCTCAAGAAGGGTCGTGATGAAGAACGGCGGTATGGTGAGGGTGATCGAGACGAGCTCTGAGGAGCAGAAGGTCTGCGAGGACCTCGCCAAAGTCGACGACTGGCTAATGAACCTGCGGGAGACGATCAGGCGGGGCGAGGTGGTGGGGGCCGCGCTTTGAAGCTGGTGGTGATCGCGGGAACCCCCGGCTCTGGCAAGACCTCTGTTCTGATGCATGCGGTGAAGAGCCTTCAGAGGGAGGGGCTCCGGCCTGCCGTCGTCAAGATCGATTGTCTCTGGACCGAGGATGACAAGAGGTTCGAACGTCTCAATGTGCCCGTAGCCGTGGGCCTCGCAAAGGACATGTGTCCCGACCACTACTCGATCTACAACGTCGACGAGATGCTGGAGTGGGCAAAGGATCAGGATGCCGACGTCCTCCTGAACGAGACGGCGGGGCTCTGTCTGCGGTGCGCTCCTTACCCCGACTCGTGCCTGGCCGTATGCGTCATCGACGTCACCACCGGGCCGAACGCGCCCCTGAAGGTCGGGCCTCTTCTGACGACGGCGGACGTCGTCGTCGTGACGAAGGGGGACATGGTCTCCCAGGCCGAGAGGGAGGTCTTCCGGGAGAGGATTCTGGAGGCGAACCCCCGGTGCAGGATCGTCGAGGCGAACGGCCTTTCCGGCAAGGGGGCTTCTGAGCTCGCCGAGCTGATAAGAAATGGGCCCGAGGTCGGCGAGAACATGCTTTTGCGGCACAACCCACCTCTGGCGATATGCACCCTCTGCACCGGGGAGCTCCGGGTATCAAAGGAGCACCACCGAGGAGTCCTCCGCCACCTCGACGGGTTCATGGAGTACTCCGGGGAGTAAAGAGGATGAGAAGCTTGCGAGTTTTTGAGAGGTTTTGAGAACGTGAAGGTGCGAGCGAGATGAAGGAGATCGCAAAGCTTCTGCCCGGCTTCAACTGTGGAGAGTGCGGGTTCAAGAACTGTCGGGAGTTCGCCCGGGCCCTTCTGAAAGGCAAAGACCTCGACCTCTGCCCCTTCCTCGGCCAGGAGAGACACCTCGCCGAGAGAGAAGAGATCGAGGAGATCCTACCCCGGCTTAAACAGAAATTGAAGGATCGAGAGGGGCGAGCGGGTGAAGAGGTCGGTGACGATGCCGAGGCTGAGATCCGGGGCGTCATCGACGGTCTCGCAGCAGACTTCGCCCTGGCGCCGCTGCCGGGGGAGCCCGCCTGCCGCGAGGACATCCACCCCTTCGATCGGGACGCCGAGTTCGAGGTGGGAGACGTCCTCCGCTACCGGCCCCTGGGCTGCCCCGTGACTCATTTTGGCGAGATCATAAAGATCGATCACGGCCTAGTAACCGTCCACATGGTGGGGCCGCGCCACCTCCTGGGCGACGAGAATTTCGCCCCCAAGGACGTGGGGGTCTGCATGGTGGCGGCCTTCGAGGGGGTCGTCAGCAGGGGCCGGGTTCCCGAGGTGGGGGA
>DAOSXX010000031.1:0-30562 GCA_035380685.1 Methanothrix sp.
GCACTAGTTCTTTCCCTAGCTCTTGAATACGTTTTTGAAGAATATAAGTTCGTCTATAGTCATCCCTTTCAAAAGTAATAAAACGACCGCATAGACAAAGGCACAAACCCCAACAGTAGCCAGCACATTCTGCATTCCTTCGGGATTCCACTTGAGAATGACTGAGGACATCATAATAGATGCAAAAATGCTCTTTAATACGAACTTAAGGTCGATATTGAATTTGATATATTTGAAGGAGTAATATGTACCTGCGACGAAGATGGATAGGTATGCCACCAGAGTCGTTACTGCAGCGCCTATTATTCCCATGTACGGAATAAACACCAAATTTAGTCCAAAATTCAATATGGCCGCCAGTATGTATATAGAACCTGTGATAGTTGTCTTCTTCTCCAGGACGATTATGTGGGTAACGATCACAGACGCCCCAAAAAAGACCGAGCCGATAGCCACAAATGGCGTGATCAAATACCCCTCCGATGCGATCTCTGGTGTAGAAAGAATAGTCAACAGGGGCTTCGATAAAAGAGATAAACCAAATGAGGAAGGTATGGCAAATAATAAGAAATATTTTAATGAGAATTTTAAAACTACTTTTGCTTCATCTATTTTATTTTCGTCATAATATTTCGATAAAATGGCGGGCAATATCAGGCCGAGTGGTGCCACGAACATCTGTATTGCGCTGCCCAGTGCGTATCCTGGGGAGTAATAACCAACGAAAGCTGTGCCAAGAAATAAACCGATAACATAGCGATCGCTCGAATTTACCACCCAGCCTGATAAATTTCCAGGTACTGTGGGTAAACCAAAGGCCAAATAATCCCTCATATTCGCGAACTTTGGGATTTTGAAGCCGATCTCTGAGACAATAAGCGATGCCATTATCAAAAATAAAAAAATCCTAGTAATCAAAATTCCTGTTGCAGCGCCAACAATCCCATGGCCAGATAGGACAAAATAGGAAACTAAAATGAATGTTAAGTAAGTCTGTATAAATATGAGTATAGAGTATTTCTTTATTTGTTGAGATGTTCTGAAAAAATTAAGGGATAATACGTTTAAGCATTCGACAAATACGATTAAACACAATAATTCTGCGATGGTGTAATTATCATCGAACAGCATCGAAGCGATCGGTTTGGAGAATACAAATAATAAAAGTGATGCGATAGCACTTGTATGTAAAACGACGAAGGCGACGGAATAGAATCCTTCTTGAACATCTTCTTTTTTTTCTGTGACAGCCAGAAATCTGACCATGGAATAAGGCAGTCCAAACATCACGATTGAAGGTATCAAGCCAATCGTAACTATAATCTGGGCCCAAATTCCGTATTCTGCAATAGTAAGTGTTTTTGTCAGAATTGGTAGCAAAAAGATCGAGCTTAAAGCTATAAGAAGATTCAATAGGCCGACAAGCCCTATTCGTTGTGCGAAAAGCCTATGTTCGCCCATTTTTTCACCACAAAATAATATAATAGTATATACCGATAACTTGATGTAATTTTCGAGATATTTCCAAGAAATCTCGAAGTTCCACCATTTGGTTTAAATAACGGTTGAATAAGGCAGTTTGACTGAAGGTAAATCGGAATACTCTAGATACCTCGGATATATAATATTTAATTATCATAATAATCAATGGATGTTCTTCTTGAGAAGGATTTTACTAATCTCGCCTACCACTCGGTCTGTTGATTTCCCATCAATCTTATAAAGATATTTTTCTATATATTTCTCTCTATTCACCGCCAGTTCGTAATCGTCTCTTATTAACCTCTCAATTGCTGGTTTCAAATCTTCTTTTTTATAAACGCCTAAAGCTACACCTTCTTCTACGTAGTTCACCAGATCTGGCTTCCCACTCAAATTCAGGATTACTACTGGTTTTTCTAACGCCACCGCCTCCATTGCAGTTGTAGAGTTTTTTGTGATCATCAAATCACAAACATATAACAACTCATAAGTATCCGAGTTCTTTTTAGTTATTATCGAATTTATATCATAAGTCTTTATATACTTTTTGAGCATTTTTGTATATGCACTTCCCTCTCCAGGATGCTGTTTTATAATCAAAGTGCTATTTTTTATAGTTTTTATAGTTTTAAATATCGTATCGACATATTTCATGTTCTCATCATCGCTTAAGCCGTGGCATTGTGTAGTCCAAAGTATTATTTTATTACCGATACGAACATTGTGATCTTTTAAAAATTTTTCTTTTGTGTAGATCTTATTCGCGCTGCCCAGGATATCATACCTTGGCTGTCCCGTTATAACAACGTGCTCTGGGTCGTATATGCTTTTTTCGGTGAGTAGTTCGTAGTAATATTGTCCGTAGACGCAAGTGATATCCGGCAAGGTTAAAGTATCTTTGTAGTACTTATCAAATATATATCCATGGTGCGTTGGTGTAATAATGCCATGCTGCACAGCTAATGTTGGCACACCCTTCAGCTTGGCTGCAATTAATAGAGATCGTTCAAAGCGGCCATATTCATTTAGTAACAATATTAAATCAGGCCTTTCTTCATCAATCATTTGTTTTGCCATTTCAATATGTTCTACCATTATTCCAAAAATAGTATTGAAATAGTACGAGATTCTATCGTTTAGGAGATCAAGATTTATTCCCAAAAGTTCGGATGATTTTTTCAAATTGTTGGCATTTTTAAAATTGCTCCACAATTTGGAGAAATAATTTTTTGCGGCACGTCCTTTTTTCCAACTATTTAGGGACCAATAAATATCAAACGGTTTATGAATTATATCTTTTTGGTTTTTTCTTTTGTCAATTATTGTGTGTAAGTCCGATAACGAATATCCTAACGGATATACCGTGACAATTTCAGTTCCTTCGCTTTCTCTTAATTTTAATAATATCGAATCAAAAAAAGCATCTCCCTTTTTAGGCTTCATCGTAGTGGTATCCAATATGGTTCTCCATTGGAGGTTTTGGGCCACTACTAATATTCGGTTATTATTACGATACTCGATTGGAGTATATAATTTCATATTTATTTTACATACAATAGAAGTTGCAAACCTATAGGTAATATATAAAATAGGATTTTCCTTTAATCTTTTTATAAATGGGTGATCTTTGCGTATCCCGTTATTACGTATAAAAAAGTCTTGATCTACAAACCACCACATAAATATATTATTATACACCGTGAGATCGACTAGAGCGTTATTCACTTTAGTTATCTTACGCAAACGTAGCAATTCGTCATCCTGGCTATTGCTCTCGATTTTAGTCGTTGCTAATTCCTCTCTATACCCACTCATATACATCTCCTTTTCCCACACCCTCGTTCCCGCACAAACTGAGTTCGACTATAATGAAACCCTAATCGCCGATCACATCGTGCTCGTCTAAAATGTCGTCATATACTTTAAATATCCTCTCCTCTATTACTTCCCAATTGTACTTTTCCCCCACCGCGAATTTCCCTTTCAAGCCCATTCTTTTTCCTTCTTCCTGATGGCTAAGCAGATAAATCATAGCAGTTGCGATCTCATCTGGAACTGTTGGATCGACTAAGATGCCACAGTCAATTTCTTTAACAATATTTTTTATCTCGGAAAAGTCGCTTGCAATTACGGGCTTCCCACAAGACATATATTCAAATAGCTTCATGGGAACCGCGTTCTCGTAACGTGGGATTGGTTGTAAGAATACGATGCCAACATCGCACAGATTTATATAGTTAGGTATGTTTTTATGTTGGACATAACCTAAAAAACTCACCGACTCGTTTAGATCATTCTCTCTAATATATGAAAATACGTTTTCTTTATATCCCGTATTACCACTAAAATTTCCAAGAAATAATAGTTTTGCCTCGGGTAAGACCTTTAGGACTTTTTTAAACGCCTGTAATGACTGGAGAACGCCCCTATACTCAGTTAAACCTCCAACGTACAACAGCACCTTGTTATACTTAAATTTTTGGTTTAGTTCTTCGGAGTAATTATCCTCTTTAAAAAACGAAAGTCTTGGATAGTTGGGCATGACCACCACATAATTGTGAAATTGTCTATATTTTGCTGCTAAGATTTCATCAACCGTGATTATTACATCAGCAAAATTTATCAATCCTCTTTCGCCAATATCGGCCAAAAATCTAACAAAAGGCTTAATGAACTTCGGAAATAGAGAATTTTCTGCAATTAAAGATGGGTAGTGTTCGCGCGCATCGTATACGACCTTAGATCGCTTTAAAATTTTCAATAATGCTCCCAAGAACAAAGCGTCCGGAGCGTGACAATGATAAACATCACATTCCCTGCTAAAGCCCTCTTTGAGAATTCTCCACATCGTTATCGGATGAAAAATCCTTTTTGCAGGTTTTTTTACCGTAACGACGCCAATTCCGTCGCAATCTTCTTTTATTGGTTCAGCATAAGGGGCAATTACTACGACATCGTGAACCTTAGCAAGGCTTTTTGCCTCCTTGTAAAACACCCTCGGATCAAATGGACTATCAACTGTCGTTATTATGCAGACTTTCATTTGCTCGTCTCCTATTTAGTTACAATATTAATGAGTTCTCGATCGCACTTCACATCCAAAAATCCGTCCCCTGCCAAATATTCTTCACTAACATATACGACGCTCTCTGGATCGATATGAACCCGTAGCCTCATTCTTGGAAGACGGCAGTCTTCGGTAACATCAAGACCACCCACACGTATATCGATTTTTTTTCCTTTTTTCGAGTAATTGAGCTGTACATCCCTTCTGATCCTAAACCAATCAACTATATCAACGGCTTTGGTGACCCAAGCTCCGTCTTCCAATGCATTCTTAACCAAATATCTGTAGAGTCCGCCCCAGTTGTGTGGCTCAGCCAAGCTCGTTTGATGCCATAATAAGGTGACGACACCACCATATGTTCTCGCATAATTAAATATTTTGCCGCAAATTTTTTTCGCGTCGTCTTTTGGCAGGTTCAGATATTTTCTCCTGAACAATGATACATCTTGAATGTTTAAAGGGAGTTCAACTAAATTATAGGCACCCTTCGGTCGATACACTTGTAAGGTTCCAGCTCTAAATCCCACATCTCCGTTATATCCAAAAGACGTATCGTAATGGTACCCCGCATCGTCTAACCGCTTTAAAGATCCCTCATCGAAAAACAGCCAGTGTATTCGCGTCCCGATCTTGGAGATGCCGAATTTCGATACGCATCTCAATTCATTAGTTCCGGATATTACATCTTTCCAGTTATCGATTCCGTGAACACCCACCTCCCAACCACCTTCCAGCAATCCACGAATAATTTTATCATTAAGATTATATTTAGCCCCCCGTATCCTAGGTGCATCGAACCCCGGTTCATCCTTAAATGGTATGAAATAAAATGAGGATCTTACCCCCAGATTGTCCTCGAGGGCCATCCAATTCTCGAAGAGGTTCCACGGGTCCTTTCCCAAACCCAATTTCGCGAACAATATCTCAATTCCATCCAAAATCCTGAAGGCAAAAAAGCAGTTAAATATGGCGTTTCCGACAGAGATCCATCTCCTCTCTCTTACTGAGGTAATATCCACATCGTGAGTGAGGGCTACCATATAGGAATACTGCCACGGGATCGGGGGGATCTCCACCAAGGTAATTTCTCGTTTTAATTTTTGCCGCAGTCGATCCAAAAGAACGTCGCATATTGGTTCTCTATTACCGTCTAATCCCGAATTAAGCATAACACTAATTTCTTTAAAAAAGTCATTCTCTGATAAGTCGATGATGGTAACGCTATCTGAGGTTTTCAGATCGCTGCGCTTTGCAATTATTACATCGTAATTGCCGGATGGATCATAATATTCCCAGGCGGTCTTTAATAACTGAAAGGTCTCTCTAACTGCATATTCATCTGGATACAGCACCCCAATCATCTATAAACCTCTGCTGATGTCACCTGAGCTTTTACCTGCCCGAGATCACGTTTTCCAGCATCTTCTCCATATCCCTAGCCTTCCTCTTCCAACTGTAGTTCGTCATGTCCACCTTGAAGCTTCTCGGGTCGTTCTTGATCTCCAGAACCTTGTCCGAAAACTCTTTCATGTCCCGATAGATAAAGAGGTGCTCACCCCCGATCTTCATCATATCAGGGATCGGTGTGGATAGGATGGGCTTTCCGCAGGCAGAGTACTCAAAGAATTTGTTTGGGAGGGCTATGTTGACCCAATCATCGGGCAGAAGAGGTATGAGGCACAGGTCCATAGCTGAAATGTAGCTTGGAAGCTCCTCGTACTCTACTAAGCCGGAAAATATCACCTTATCTTCGATCCCAAGCTTCTTCGTCATCTCTTTCAGCTCTCGATCGTAATCGGTGAATAAAGACCCGCCTACGATCAATAACTTGAGGTCGGCCTCTCTATCCGAAATTTCCGCAAAGCTTTTTATGACCTGATCTAAGGCGTACCACCTTTCAACGCTTCCCGAGAATCCGATGACGAAAGCGTCTTCATCCAACCCCAACCTTCTTTTCCCCAAAATCATGTCCATGGGCCTAAAGTAGTCGGTATTCACCCCGTTGGTTATCAATTTAGCCTCGAAGCCGCGATCATTCAAGCGCTCGACCAGAGAAGGCGAGACCGTGGTGATCAGATCGCTCCTTCCCAGGTTGTACCTCGTGATCTGCCATACGCCATTCCTTAAGGCCCATTTCGAAAACGGGTTTTTGTAATACGATGCTGCTGAATCCGGAAACCAGTCTTTCAGGTCGAATATCACCGGGACCCCGCACTTTTTGGCCGCCTTTATGGCTGCAGTTCCGGCTAGGACGTGAGAGGCCACTACGACGTCGATCTCTTCCTCCTCTACGATCTCCTTGATCACCTTGTAATGGTAGGGCGCGTTTAAGATGTAATGAAGTGCGGGGTTCTTGACCGGATACTTGGTGGCCTCATGCACAATGAGTTTTGTATCTCGCTCTTTGCCTTCGCTTACATGGAAGTGGGGGACATGAACTTGATGCCTCTTCGCAAGCTCTTCGAATATGTAGTGGTGTCGCGAGGGAACTGGATGATGTATGTAATCCTGGGTGGAGACGAGCAGTATTCTCATTTAAATGCGCCGTCCGGTACATGAGTACTCTTAATATATAGGTTACTCTGCGTTTTTAACTTCTTGTCTTGAATATCGGGAGCGACAACCAATAGGCCCGCCAAAACCAGCGTAAAGAAGATGGCCATCATCTGTAGTGTTCGGTAATATTTTTTAAACCTTTTTGCGCCCACGCCATCCTATAGAACTAAATTCTGCACTTCCTCCGCGAGAGGGGGAACAGATATTTCGCGTCTATCCAATTTCTGGTGGTGGGTGCAGGCCATTGAAAACAAGACCCTAAAACCAACTTCGTGCACTGCACTCATCTGAGCTCATCGGATTAGCTACACGTTAGCGGTTTTCAATGGCTCTCACCCACGACCCAATTTCTTGAGCTCGGGAAACCCCTCCTCACCAGATCCTCAGCGACGGCGTTGATCATCATCGTCGGACCGCAGAGGGCAGCAGTGTCGGGGGCGGGTCTGAGGTCGGAGAGTAGCGTGGTGACGAGCCCCACGTTCCCCTTCCAGCTCGCGTCCATCATGTCTACGGTGATGCGACCTAGATCCCCGCCGCATGCCACTCCCGTACTCGCTGGTGAGGTAGAGGCCCTGAGGGGTTTTGGCTTCGTAGGCGACGGTTACGTCCCAGAAATCTTCGCGGTGGCCCTCAAGCACTCTTCTTTCGTTCGATCGCCTCCTTCAGTATGGCCCACCGATCGACGTCGCCGAGGCAGGCCCAAGAGCACCTGCCGCATCCGAACATCCTGGTCTTCTGCCGGATGTAGGCGAACTTGTCTCTGTGCCCGTGGCGGAGCCTCTCCTCGGGGCCTAACCGCGGTTTTACTTCGATCGTCATTCGGGAGAAGGCGGATAGGACGCAGGTGGCCTAACTTCAAAAAAAGACAAATAGACAAAAAACAAAAAGGCGGGCTGCATGACCGCAGAAGCGATCCTCGACTGCCGAAGCCCGAACAGCACGCCGAATAAATATGTTCCGGTTTTTGGGAGTTTTCTATGAAGAGAATTTTGACGTGGCTTTTGATCCCCATCATCCTCGCCTCTCAGAGCGCCCTCTGCGAAAACCCGGTGACCCTGTACCTCGACGACGGAACTGCGGAGAACGGCTTTCGAATGGGGGATGGAAGGGGCCACTCCGTCCTCTTCGAAGCCCCCTCCGTCGATTGGAACCTCTCTGCAGCTCTCGTCCACGGCAAGCTGGAGCCGGAAGAAGCTTCCGAGATCTTCGTTTTAGAGATCTGGGACGAGGACCTGAACACCATCTCGAAGGTGACGGACAGGGCCGACTCCTTCTTCGGCGAGGATTTCGGCTGGGCCCTGGTGGACGTCCCCGACGTCCAGGTCTCGGGACCCTTCCTGGTCTCCCTCTACGAATTCGGCGGGATCTACGTGGGCACTGACATCGGTCCCGCCACCAATAGATCGTTTTTCTCCGCGAGAAACCCCAACCGAATCCTGGGGTGGGACCTGGGACTCTACCAGCAGAACGAGACCGAGTGGATGATCAGGGCCGTCGGATTTTCGCCGCCGCCGGAGGTCGCTCGCCTTGTGATCCTCCCGGATGCCGCAAGCCAAAAGAGCTCCGCAAAGATAGAGGTGGAGGTGAGAGACCCCGACCAGAACCTCAAGAGCGTGACTTTGCACCTGGCCGAGAACGACTCCCAGGAGGTAGTCTGGTCCGAGGTACAGAACGTCGAGGGGGGCGAGGCGACGGTCCAGTTCACCTGGCCGGGGACCTTTTACAGGGTATCAGGACCGGACGGCTCTGTATCTCCCGTCCTGGCAACCGGGATCGACGGCGTCTCGGAGAGATTTCAACCTCTTCTGGCCCGGTCTGCGGCCTGCATTCTGATCATGGATCGCGGAGATTCCATGGTTCCGGCCTACGCCTACTTCGGAGAGGATGGGAGGCTGAACGGGCTTATCGACCTATCCGGACAGGTCCACTACGTCTCTCGGGACTTTCTGAACGCCACTTCCCCCGACGCCGATTACATGGATTATCTGGCGAATGATGCAACCGCGATCGAGGACGAAAGCGCCATAATATTTTACAAAATGATCATTCCATCAGGCTCCAGTATTCCATCGTACATCTATCATCAGCCTATAGCCCTCTCCAGGTCGCCCCTCTTCAACTACAGGGTCAGTCTCGAAGAGGTGGAAGCGAAAGCTGGCGGTTACGTGCCGACGGTGGTGGTGGAGGATCGAGCTTACAACGCAGTTCAGTTTGCCGGATCAGCAGAAGTGAAGGTCATTTGATCCATCGAAATAAGGCCTACATAAATCGAATCCTGTTATTTTTACTTATTATTATGGAAACATAATATAGCCGCATTTAAATTGTATATCTTATTCCCAATATTTGAGCAATTTGTAGAAAAGTTTATCTTTTTCGAAGCAAAAGTCATGGGCAGCTGGAGGAGGGAGATCTCTGTCCTGGTTATATCGGTTAACGATATCGATAATTTGCCTTCTGGTTTTTCAAGGGGCTTATGCCATCGATATGCATTTCTCGGCGGGTGATGGCGGCGGGAGAAGTGTGAGCATCTGGGATTCCTACGACGTGGACGACGGCGTAGAGGTCAGCGGCGAATCGTCGGCTGGCTTCAGCGGAGGTCTGAGCATGGACGACTCCAGACGGATCTCTGGCCCCGGCGACGTCTATGCGGTTCAGGGATACTCCGGGAGCGGCGGTTACGCTGGCGCGAACTATATTTATTCCCGGGACGCATCCCAGACGCTGGTTCGCGGGACGGCCCGTCTGACGCCCGATACCCTCGGCGCTATCCAGGACGTTTCGATAAAAGACGCTGACCTCAGCGCCGTCGTCTCCACCGGGGATCGGGGAGGAAGGGGGGCGATGCAGCACGCTTTTGTATTGGACGGATCTCTCGATTCCATTCAAACGATAGATATCGACGGCGGGATCGCTACGTCTCAGGATACTCAAATGACCGGATTCCTTCCAACGGCCTTCGGGACCGCCGGGTACATGAACGCCGACCTCGGGCCGGGTACCTTGAACCTCGAGGGTGAAGGAGCTGCGGTTGCCGTATCTTCTCTGGACCTGGCGGGCCCCGCGGAGGTCGACTGCAGGCTTGCGACGGGAACCGGAAATAGCGCCTGGGCTTTCGGCGACGTGAGATCGGCGTCGAGCGATCTCGGGGCCGTCGGTGCCGGAGCGGGTGCCGGTAAAGTGAACCTCGAAGTCGATCTGACCGGCGGCCTTCCAGGCCTCTACATAGGCGGCGAGGGTGAGGTCGCGGGAACCGGGGTCGCTGCAGCCGGCAAAAAGAACGAGATCAGCGGAACTCTTGCCGCAGGAACCGGATTCTCGGGAACCGGTGCTTTCGCCGAGGATGTCAAGGCCTCCAACAAGGATGGCATCGCAGTTGCAGCCGCTGCGGCGGGTGGCCTAGGCGGCGTCCTCGACATCAAAAACTTGGCCGTGGTCGGCGGAGCTGAAGCTGCCGGAGTCGGCGTGGCCGCTGCCGGAGAGAAGAACGAGATCCGCAGCGGAACTCTTGCCGCAAGAACCGGATTCTCGGGAACCGGCGCCTTTGCCGAGGATGTCGAGGCCTCCAACAAGGACGGCATCGCAGTTGCTGCCGCTGCCGCGGGTGGCCTGGGCGGCGTCCTCGACCTCAAGAACTTGGCCGTGGTCGGCGGAGCTGAAGCTGCCGGAGTCGGCGTGGCCGCCTCCGGAGAGAAGAACGAGATTCGCAGCGGAACTCTTGCCGCAGGAACCGGATTCTCGGGAACCGACGCCTTTGCCGAGGATGTCGAGGCCTCCAACAAGGACGGCATCGCAGTTGCTGCCGCTGCCGCGGGTGGCCTGGGCGGCGTCCTCGACCTCAAGAACTTGGCCGTGGTCGGCGGAGCTGAAGCTGCCGGAGTCGGCGTGGCCGCCTCCGGAGAGAAGAACGAGATTCGCAGCGGAACTCTTGCCGCAGGAACCGGATTCTCGGGAACCGACGCCTTTGCCGAGGATGTCGAGGCCTCCAACAAGGACGGCATCGCAGTTGCCGCTGCTGCCGCGGGTGGCCTGGGCGGCGTCCTCGACCTCAAGAACTTGGCCGCGGTCGGCGGGGCTGAAGGTGCTATATTCGGCGCCGGTGCCGCCGGCCAAAAGAACCACGTGGGCGTCGGGAGCGTCGAAGCCAGCACAGGGAACGGTGCCGAGGTGGTCGCAAGAGATGTAGACGCCTCCAGCCGGGAAGGTGCTGCGGGAACGGGCGTCGCCGCTGGCAATGTCCAAGTTGCTCTGGCGGGGGCTACCACTATCACCGGCGAAGGGTCCGCCGTCGGTGCCGGTGCCGTCGGATTCAAGGCTTATGCAGGGGCAGACCGCCTGAGGGCAAAGTCCGGAGATAGCACCTCTGCTGCTGGAAAGGGCTTAACGACCTCTATCGTAGACGGCGTTGCAGGGGCGGGTGCCATAGGTGCGACCTACGACTCCAAAGGCCCTGGATCGGGATGGGAGGTCGCCAGCGTAGAGGGGGACATAACCGGAATCGGTGAGATCAGCGGCGATTTCAGGGCCAACACGGATCAGAGCGCCACTGCAAGGGCGAATAACGTATTTGCGGAGGGAAATGATGTACATCTCGGATCGCACGCCGACGACGGCACGTCATCTTCCGATGCGGATACGACCTTCTCCGGATACTTCAGTGATGGGAAATTGAAAGCCTATGCTGGCGATTCCACCCTGGCCTTGCAAAAAGGTCGCATATCGGGCTTATTCGAAATGGAAGCTGAAGCGGATTCCTTCGATCCACCGGAGCACAAGAGCAGATACAAAGGGTGGTTCTTTGGTGATTACGACATCGATGTGAAGGCCTGGACCGACGAGACTGGAGCTCATGCCAAAGCGAAGAAGGAGAAGGTCTGAATGAAAATGGGATGCGCGTATCTTTTGTTCCTCCTGGTGGGGCTAATATCTTCAGCCTCCGCCGCATCGTGGACGTTTGGCGTCGACAACGTCACCGACGGCTCCTCGTTCTGGATACACCGCCAGAGCGGGACGATAGGCTTCGACCTCTCCGGCTCGGTGGAGGGCGATATAGCCCCGATAGCCGTCACTCCCGCTGGAAGGGTCCTCTCCCCCTACTACTCCGGCATGGCCGACCTCACTGCCAACGACGTCCGACTCCGGGAGCGGACGGCGGCACTGGAGGGTACTTACAGCTCCGAAGAGCTGATCAAGCTTCGGGCTGATGCTGAGGCCGACGTAAACAGGACCTACATCAAGCCCGCGGGAAGCGGCGTCTGGACGATAACCCTGGAAGAGAGCTGGCCCGTCACCTTGAACGCCAGCAAGACCGTCGACTACTTCGGCAAGAACATCAACGACCGTGACTGTGCTGGAAATAACGGAGACAGCGTTGGAGCAAGCTTCCTTTACAACAGGGAGCTCTCCAGGGAGAGGAACGTCGCCCTCAGCCTCGACCGCCTGAACGCCACCATCGTCGCCACCAACGATACCATCATCAGCGCCGACGCATTCCCTTCGAGGTCCACCGTCTACGATATCGTCTCCCGTTCAACGGGGATCGCAGACCTGAAGTACAGGCAGATCGACTCCCGGGGAGAGGTGATCAACTTCGGCGAGGAGAGGTACATCGGAACCTACGATATAACGAGAAGGATCGAGATGGAGTACGTCTACGCCAACGAGACGAACGAGACCGACTGGCTCTCGTGCTGCGTCGGAGGATGCTCCGACCTCGATCCCTGCACTCTCCTGTCCTGGGGCGAGGTCGGGGTCTTCGACTGCGCATGCAGCTGATGGGGGGAATCCACCCTCCTCTCCAACTTCTCCATCTGGAGCTTTCCATCTTTTTTTAAGTTTGATCAGCGGACCTGATTTCCGATGCCTTCTGGACGCAAGGTTCGGTCTCTCTGCCGCTGGGGTTGATGAGGGCGATCAAGGTCTGGCCGGGCCTGGGGGCGAAGCGGTTCTCGGCGGTGAAGATGTAGAGGTCTCCATGCTCCCCGACGAGGAACATCGGCATCGCTGACTTGCCGTAACAGCTCTTGAAGTCTTCGTAATCGAACTTTTCTGTCAGCCTGAAGATCTTGATGCTGGCTCCGGCCTCGAACCTCTGGGCGAGGTAAGGAAGGGTTGCCTCTCTTGCAAAGAGGAACCTGCCCCGGAGGTGGACGGGCTGGATGAACTCTTTGCCGCGGTAAGCCTCCATCACCGGTGGTAGCTGGTAGACGTTCGCCCTTCCGAAGATCTCAGAAAGGTGGAAGCATATCAGCGAGTTCGCCTTGTCATTGGAGGTGAGGGCCACGAGGCGGCCGATACCCTCGAGTTCGATCTCCTCCAGGACGTGATCTGCCATGATGTTCCCGTGATATGTGGGAAGCCCCGCCTCATAAGCCTGGGATATCTGGCTGTAGTTTGAGTCGACGACGAGAACCCTCGCCCCCGCCTCCTGAAGGGCTTGGGCGATCTTTTGCGCCCAGGGGTTGGCCCCGACGATGAGGACTCCCTGGGGGTTCGACTGGGCGAGGCCGAGCCAGCAGGCGAGGGGCGCGGCACCGATGCCGTATATCGCCACCGTCCCGATGATCACGAAGAAGGTGAGAGGGGCCAGCTCATCGGCCTGGGCAAACCCCTCCCCCGTGAGCCTGAGGGCGAAGACCGAGGATACCGAGGCTGCCACGATCCCCCGAGGTGCCATCCAGGAGAGAAAAACCAGCTCCTGCCACCGAAGCCTCGCACCCCAGGTGGAGACGACGACGGCGGCGGGTCGAACTATCAGCATGAGAACTCCAAGAAATAAGAAGCTATACCTGTCGATGTATTCCAGGTCCGTCACCGTCAGCCGTCCCGCGAGGACTATGAATAGGGCGGCTATCAAGAGCACCCTCAAATTCTCCTTGAACTCAATTATGTGCTTGACGGCGACCGCTTTCTGGTTGGCCAAGACGACCCCCATCACCGTCACGGCGAATAAGCCCGACTCGATCTGGAACTGTTCTGAGATGGTGAAAACGGTGACCACCACCATCAGAGTCGCGGGGTTCTGAAGGTAGTCGGGGATCCAGTAGCGCTTGAGAAACTGGACCAGGACGATCTCGCCCGTGACCCCGACGAAAACCCCGATGAATATCGTCTTCACTATCCCCAGGAAGGTGGCGGTCGTCACCCCTTCGGCCCCGCCCATCAGAATCGCTTGGAAGACCAGAACCGCCAGCATCGCACCGATGGGATCGTTCATGATCCCCTCCCATTTCGCTATATTTCCGACCCTTCCGCTCGGACGGACATGAAGCAGCATCGGCAGAATTACCGTCGGGCCTGTCACCACCAGGATGGAGCCGAAAAGGACCGCAAGGGCGGGGTCGAGCCCGAGGATCAGACGCGCGGCCAGCGAAGTCATCACCCAGGTCACCAGCACCCCCACGGTTATCAGGTTGCGGACGACGGTCCCGATCTCCCGAAGCTCGTCGATCTTCAGGTTCAGGCCTCCCTCAAAGAGGATCACCGCTACTGACAGGGATACCAGGGGCACGAGAAGGGGTCCGAGGATCTGGTCTGGATCGAGGAAACCGGTGATGGGGCCTGCACCAAGGCCGAATATCAGCAAGACCAGTATCGAGGGAAGCCCCAACCTCCAGGCCAGCCACTGGGCTACTATGCCCAGCACCAGGATGGTAGACAAATAAATCAGGATCTCTTCGGTCAAGATCAGACACCCAGCAGTTCAAGCGACGATCAATGACATCCTTAAAGGTTTCTGATGCAACGGATAAAAGGGAGGTGGGGGGCAAAAGTCGCAATCAGGGATTCAGGAGGGAGGGAAACTTTCAACGTCAGACTTTTGCCTGAGGTCTCTACGTCATCTGACGAATATAAACCTTTCCATCGATCCGCGAATTTGTGTGGTCCTGAATGTTTTGACTTTATCGGTTGATTTATATATTGATTAAATATGCCTCCTGGGTGATACTGCCTCTTCTGCCAGAACGAGTCCCACCGCCACCTGCGGCTTCCGCCCCTTGTGAGCCTGGATGCCTTCGTCTCCAGGGTCAGGCCAAACCCCAAGGCCTAGTTCGTCTGCTACTTCGGAGAAGCCCCGAGCCCCAACTCCCCTTCGCCCTCAGGGCCTCTAAGCGGATGCTGGGGTTGGAGACGGAAGGTGAGAGATACGGTGTTGGATCAGCCGATGCTGCTGCTTTGGTGGCAGAACTCTCTTTGCGGTCAGGCGGGATCGTGAAGTTCGACTTCAAGGCCTTCGACGAGAACCTGAGCCTCGCCCTCTCCGGCGCCTCCAACCGGAGGCCTTCGAGAACTTCGAGATGGTCGCAAAGGACCTCTTCGAGGCTGGAGGCGCCCTGGTCCGCACGGCGACGACCCCCTCGTCCCAGGCTACGTCGGCGAGGCGGAGGTGGGGTGTACCTGGGAAACAAGTATATGCTGGCCCTCGCTCCCCCTTGATCATGCGGCGGCTGCTCGTTGCCGACGAGGAAAGGGCCAGAACCAAACGATAGTGTGAAATAGTTCGTCAGAGAGAGGGTTTGCCACATGAAGAAACTATTACTGTTATTGGCCTTGATGGTCGTCGCCTTCTCCGGCTGCGTCGAGGAGAAGCCCAGCCCCGAGGAGCTGAAGACGATGATGATCGAGTCGGTGGAGAAGGTCGAGACCGCCGCCTTCGCCGTAGATATGGATCAGACCGTAAAAGTGGTCAACCACTCTGAGACGAACAGAACCCTTCAGACCATGACCTTCGATACGAGGTCGGTGGGCGATGGCGAGCTGAACGTCACGGCCCACGCCATGAAGATGACCATGATCACCACCACCAGCTCAGAGGACATGGGAGACGTCGTCTCGAAGATGGAGATGTACATGCAGGGAGACACCATGTACACCAACATTGACGGAAACTGGACGAAGATGCCCGGGATGCCTGAGGAGATGTGGGATCAGCAGAACCAAGTGAGAACCCAGGCAGAGCTTCTCAACGCCTCCGAGATAGAGCTGGTGGGGTCAGAGAAGGTCAACGGCGAAGACGCCTACAAGGCGAAAGTAGTTCCCGACACGGAGACCTTCGCCCTGATACTGAACCAGCAGATGGGATCAATGCCCCTCTACGCCATGAACGTGACCGAGATCTTCGAGGAGAGCGAGATGGAGTGGACGACCTGGATCTCAAAGGAGTCCCATCTGCCCCTGAAAAACCATCTCTCCATGGAGCTGACCCTGACCGCGGATATGATGGGCCTTCCCGTCGGCGAGACGGGCGAGATCGAGATGGAGGTCAAATCCGACTCGACGGTCATATACTCCAACTACAATGAGCCGGTCGAGATCGTGGTGCCCGAAGAGGCGATGGCTGCCCCCTCCTGGCTTGACATGCTGATGGCGATGATGGCGCAGCCTTCTGACGTGACCCTTGTCGAGTAGAAGATCGAAAAAAGAGGCTTCAGACGGAGTTGAACTAAGGAAGCTGAAGAAGAGAACAGAGAAGAATGGGGGGAGGGCCGGGGCGTTTCCCTTCTAGGCCCCTCTCCTCTTCAGCCTATTCGACCCCATCATAACATCTTCCGACCAGGCCCTCATCACCTCTCCGACGGACCAGGCCTGAGATATGCAGCCTCCGGGCCGATGGGGCTCGTCGCCGTCGAAGACCTCGCAGATCGTCCCGACGCCGATCTGGCCGTCGAAGTCCATGAGGGGCTTTAAAAGCTCCCTCGCCTCGTCTCTGCTCTTTTTGGAGCCGCAGCACCCCTTCAGCCGGGCGGTTATGTACGGCCCGATGAGCCAAGGCCAGACCGTCCCCTGGTGGTATGCTCGATCCCTCTCGGCGGGTCCGCCCTCGTACCTTCCGATATAGTCTGGGTCCTCCGGCGATAGGGTTCTCAGGCCGCGGGGGGTGAGGAGCTCCTCGGCAGCCGTCGCCACGATCTCCCCTATCTGGTCTTCGTCGAGAGGGGTAAAGGGGAGAGATGCCGCTATAACCTGGTTCGGCCTGATGGCGGAATCTGTCTCGTCGATCAGATCGAAGAGGCAGCCATATTCAGAGTTCCAGAACTTCTCGTAGCTCTCTCGGACATTCTCTGCAAGTCCGCCATCCCAATCCTCGCCGAGCTCCTGGGCGAAGACCTCCATCACCTTCAGGGCGTTGTACCAGAGGGCGTTGATCTCGCAGGCCTTTCCGGCTCGGGGCGTGACGAACTCGCCGCCCACCTTTGCGTCCATCCAGGTGAGGCCGGGCTTTGAGATGATAAGGCCGTCCTCGTCAGAGAACGATCCCGGCGTCTCCCGAGAGTAGCGGTCTACGATCGCCCGCAGGGATGGGAATAGGTCCTTCACCAGGTCGGCGTCTCCGGAGTAGGCCCAGTACTTGTAGACCGACCAGAAGAACCAGAGGGCGGCGTCGATGGTGTTGTATCCTTCGGCCCCGAAGTCGTTGGGGAGGAGTCCGTCCTTCATCGCCCCGGCGAAGGTGGTCAGGACTGCTCGGGCGTCGTCGAACCTGCGCGTTGTGAGAAGGAGGCCAGGAAGCGATATCATGGCGTCCCTTCCCCAGTCGTTGAAC
This sequence comes from Methanothrix sp., assembly GCA_035380685.1. Lineage (GTDB taxonomy): Archaea > Halobacteriota > Methanosarcinia > Methanotrichales > Methanotrichaceae > Methanocrinis. Next base: position 17,649 of record DAOSXX010000031.1, read on the forward strand.
CAATAGTACCCTGCGATGATGCTCCTTCCCTCGCCCCTTCGCACCAGAAACTGGTCGGCTCGAGCCGCGAGAAGCCTGAACCGAGGGTCCCGCCTCTTGTTTCCCACCAGATTTCTGATCCTCTCCTCCTCCCGGCTCAAAAGCTCCTCGGTTCCCTCCGGCGAATCCCTGTCGGCTGATGCGACTATGCTGAAGGTTAGGTGGCCGTCGACCTGGACCTCAAACCGTCCGGGGGAAAAGGAGTCCTCCCTCCAGGCAAGCCCCCTCTGCCTTTCGACTTCATACTCCAGGTTGTTGTACCAGAGCCCCTCTCTCACGTATCGGGCCTTGTCGGAGACGAGGACGAAGTCGCACCCTGATCGAAGACGAACGCCGCTACCTCCTCCCTCTATCCTCTCCTGGTCCATCGGGGGGGAGCGAGAGGCCACGTGAAAGCTCCTGCAGTTGACGAGGGGGACGACCTTGAATAGGCCCGACCCATCGACCTCGTACCTGATGACGGTGGAATTCTCGCCAGCGACCATGAAGACCTTCTTCTCGACGACGGTTCCGTCATCGGTCCGATAGAGGAAGGTCGGGACAGGGTCCTGCCGAAACTCTTCCAGGTGCCGGAACCCCTGGGGGTATATCGTGCCGGGATACTGGTGGCAGGCGAGATTGTACCTGCCCGACTCGGATATCAGCTCCTCGTCCAGGGATGAGAGGAGGAGGGTCCTCCCGGTGGGCGGGCTCAATGCTGCCACCAACAGGCCGTGGTAGGACCTGGTGTTCGCCCCCAGGATCGTTGAGGAGGCGTAGCCTCCGAGGCCGTTCGTCGTAAGCCATTCGTGCTCTGTCCCCTCTTGATAGCTCTTAGGATGAAAGCTGAGATCAAGGCTCATCTCTTCTTCCCCCTTTCCGGGCCGCCCCTCTTTTTACCTCGGTCCTCCTTCTTCGACTTCGATCTGTCTCTCCTATCGGCCCCGTCCACAGCCTCCAGAAGGGCCGCTCTCAGACCATCTCCGCTGAGATCCTCCGCCGCCTCGAACCTCTCGGCCAGGGCGGCGTCGGCGAGGCTCCTCCTCGCCCAAGCTGAGAGGTCACCCCTCTTGGCGTGGTATTCGAGAGAACCGATCTCCACCGTCTCAAAAACCTCTCTCAGGCTTCTTCGGCCCCAGGCGACATCCCCGGTGAAGACGTCGATCCCCGTCGAGAAGAGGAAGGGGTCATCGGCGGCGTCGACCCAGGACTTCACACGATGGTGGAGGTCGGAGAGGACGGAGAAGAAGGTGACGGCGGCATCGTAGGGGCTGCCGTAAGGGCTGAAGTAGTTGTGGACCTCGCCGGGGGCGCCTCCGTAGGTGAAGGCGTAGTAGAGGTGGTCGGAGAGGCCCAGGCACCTCCAGGTATTCAGAAGGCGCTGGTCGCCGCTCTCCTTGATGGGCCCCTCAAGCCTCCGGTGATAGGAGTAGCAGGCCCACTGGAGAGCGTTTCCTAGCCAGCAGCTGGTGTCTCTTTCTATGTCGGCCCAGGAGGTGGTCTTTGGAACGCTGATGGTCTCGATGGGCGGATTCTTTGCCACCACATCGCTGGGGGTTGCAAACCTCAAGTGATCCCACTTCAGAACCTCGCCGGGGAGGAACTTCAGGAACTCGAAGATCCCGGTGTCGGCCCACTGGTGCTCGCCGAAGGTCTCGTAGTCGCAGAAGATGTTGACGCACTCGCCGGGCTTTGCCGCGATCCAGGAGGCGTACTTCTCGGCGGTGAGGGGGTACTCGTTCCACCACCGGGCCGAGAACCGAAATCCCATGTCGTCGGTGATCTGGTAGTCCCGAAGGAGGAGGGAGAGCTTATCGCACCCCTCCGGCCGATAGACGTGGTTTGGAGGGGCAACCACCCCCTCGGCGAAGATCCCGGCGTAGCCCAGATCCTCGACGATCCTCGCGATCCGGTCGTCGTAAAGAAGCTCAGTATTCTCGAAGATCCGGGGCTTGACGCCGAAGGCCTCCTCGATCCTCTCTCGGTGCATCTTCACCTGCTCGGAAAACTCTCTTCCGTCCTCGTAGAGGCTGGCGAGGGAGTGGTGGTAGGTCTGCTCCATAACCTCCACCATCCCGGTATCCACGAGCCGAGCGAAGGACTCCAGAACCCTGGGGCTGTACCGCTCGCACTGGTCGAGAAAGATCCCCGAGAAGCTGTAGGCGGCCTTGAAGGGCCGTTCGGAATCCTGGTGGCGCTTTATCTCATCGAGTAAGATCTCGTTAGTCGGAAGGTAGCATTTCTCGGCGACGCGGTCGAATATCCTCCGGTTCTCAGGGTCGTCAAAGTAGAAGTCGAATATCTCGTCGGGCTCGATCTTCCTCATGGGCGACCCGCTCCAGAAGAAGTCCTTTCTGAGCCTCAGAGGCTGGTGGACCTCGAAACAGAGGCAGACGTCGGTCATGAGACCTCACCGGGATCATTCAGATCTTCGTCGGCCTTGATGGAGCCTCCGCCAAATCGGAGGGGCGGGATGAATGGCATGCTTATATATGTCTATCAAGATCAATAAATATTTAATCAACGACTTCGAGAAGCCCCTCGGCTCTTGAGACGCCCGGCGATCGCCATAACCTTTTAGGTGGATAGATGAACACCATAAAAACGAGGGAATCGATTCTATGGACTCAGGATACAGAATAAGGCGGGCCGAATCCCCCGAGGACGTCGGGAAACTTCGCGACCATTTCAACGAGATATTTCACCCCCAGGAGGTGGGGGGGTTCGCCGAGACGGTATCTCTTCACCTTCCGGGGATGGAAAACAAGCGCTGGTTCATCGCCGCTGACATAGAGACGGGAGAGATCGCGGCGGCCTTCGCCCTCATCCCCTGGACCTGGGAGATGAGGGGGCTTAGGCTGAAAGTCGCCGAGAGGGGTATCGTCGGAACCCGAGAGGGGCACAGGAACAGGGGGCTCATGAAGCTCCTCAGCCGGGAGTTCGAGGCGACCCTCGAAGAGGAGGGGTTTGACCTCTCCGTGGTTCAGGGGATTCCGGGATTTTATCACCGCTTCGGATACCACTATTCAATCCCCCTGGAGACCCACATCGACATCCCCCTTCATCTGGTGCCTAATTTGGCCGACGACGAGGCCTACGAGTTTCGGCTCGCCGGGACGGGCGACATGCCCTTTCTCGCCGGAGAGGACGAACGATATCGAAGATCGAACTTCCTCTCCGTCTACAGGGACGATGATCACTGGAAGTACCTTCTGACGTACAGCCAGAAGACCGAATACGGCTCTGAGTTCTGGATCATGGAAGGGAAAGGAGCGGAAGAGAAGTACTATTTCAGAATTCCCCGGGAGGGGTTCGGAGCCGGGCTCATCGTGAGCGAGATCAGCGAGGGGATATCCGACGACGGGCTGATAAATATGCTCGCCTTCTGCAAGAAAAAGGCCGCTGAACGGGGAAAGCCGTTCATCCGGCTGAACCTTTCTTGCGAGTCGATCGCGGCAAAGACGGCCCTATCCTTCGGGGCGTCCAGCGGAAGGCCCTACGCCTGGCAGATAAAAGTTCCAGACAAAAAGAGGCTCCTCGAAAAGATGGCTCCCGTCCTCGAGGCGCGGCTGAAGGAGAGCAGCTTCGCAGGGTTCACCGGGGTATTGAGGCTCGATTTTTATACCGAACATATCGACCTCAGCTGGACGGATGGGCGCCTTGAGGCTGTCAGATCCGGGAGCGAAGGGGAGTGCGATAAAACCTTCTTCTTAAGTGACGACCTCTTTCCTCCCTTTGTCCTCGGTCATCGGAGCTGGCAAGAGCTTCAGTATACGAGACCCGACATCTTTCCGGCGATGCTGTATGTCGGTTCTGGCACGGACGGAGCTTCAGATAAGACCATCCGCCTCATCGAGGCCCTCTTTCCGGCCGAGAGATCCTGGGTCTACGAGCAGTACTGAGAAGATCACAGGAAGTAGACCGCCCCGACACGATCGATCGTCTCAGCCCTCCCACTTTTGCTTTTTGATCGAAAGCCTTTTTGGTCTTCACCGGTAAAAATAATTACTCTCGGGCGAATATAGACACCCAGGAGGGGAAAAAGTGGACGAATTATCAAAATCATACGAGAAGGTTCCTTCCGGGATACCGGGTTTCGACGACCTGGTGAACGGAGGATTTCACAGGGGAACCGTCAACACCGTTACGGGAGCGTCGGGAAGCGGCAAGACCGTCTTCGCCTCCCAGTTCATATACGAGGGGATCAAAAACGGCGAGAAGGGTATGATCATCATGCCCTCAGAGAGCGCCGAATTTCTGAAGAGAGAGATGTACTCCTCCTTCAAGTGGGATTTCTGGAAGCTGGAGGAGGAGGGGAAGCTCGTGATGGTGGACGTCACCGACCCCGTTCTTCGGCTTCAGAAGAGCATCGAGACCGATCCCGTCGAATTTTTGATAAACTTTCGAAAGCTCGTCGACAAGAAGGTCCGGGAGGAGAAGCCCCAGAGGGTACTGATCGACGACCTCATGGCCTTCTTCACCGCCGTCGAGTCCCCCTTCGTGATGAGGTCTCTTGCCGACGACCTATTCGGCGACCTTAGGTCTACCGGAGTTACGGCGATGATCACCATCGGCGCGGCCTTCGGCATGACCCAGATCATGGAGTACGGGGCGGACTCCTGTACCATTTTGAAGCGGGAGCGGATCGGAAACAACATGGTCCGCTCGATCTACATCATGAAGATGAGAGGTTCGAGGATAGCCAACAGCATTAAGGTCCTCGACATATCCGACGACGGGCTCGCTGTCTCGACCCTCTCGCCCTACCCGTAAATAGACTGGAGGTACGATCCGTCATGATAAAGCGCTGGGTAGTTCTGGCGGGGGAGGAGGGCGGCCCCGTCTGCAACAAGATGGGCGGTATTTGGAACGTCATCGACGCCGAGGCGAGGATGCTGGCAAAGCTCGCCTCAAAAAAGGAGATCGAATGCGACCTCAAGATCCTGGTGGCGGGTCCCTACTACCCCACCCAGGGGTCGGACTGGAACAAGGGGAAGTCCAGGGTCACCACCGTCGACGGCCTTGAACCCCTCGATATGAACGAAGAGCTCACCAGTGCCCTCGATCACCTCAAGTCCGAGGGGATCGACGTGGTTACCGCAGAAACCGAGGTCGATGGTGTCCCCGTGGGCTACCTCCTCTTCAACACCGCCTACTACGACTCGATCATCACGAATCGGCACGGCCAGAAGATGACGCTGGCCAACGCCATCAAGACCGAGGCCTGGGAGATGTCGAGGCTCGACTCGATGGCGTTTGAAAGGGCCCCCTACGGCCCGGAGTACACCCACTACCTCGGCCTCTCTTACGCCGTCTCCCAGTTCGTCCGGTACCTCGTATCCCTCGGCGAGGAGAGGGCGAAGAAGTACGAAGACGAGGCTATCTCGGAGTTCGCCATGTCGGTGATGCCGAAGATGAGAGTCTCCCTCCACTGCCACGAGTTTCCCACCTTCTACGCCCTCGCGAGGCTGAAGTGTCTCGGGATCCCCGTCCGAACGATGGCCACCCTTCATGCCACGGTGCCCGGAAGGTCTTCGGGCTATCGGTCTCTTGAGAAGGTGGCCCATCACGACGCCGCCTGGGAGCCGAACGTCCCCGTCGGCATGGCCACCCTCGAATCTCTGGCAAAGTACGCCGACGTCGTCTCCTTCGTCGGTGACTCGACGATGAGAGAGGCTATGCTATTTCACAACCTGAACGGGATCGTCATCCGAAACGGGATCGATCTCGATGTCAGCTACATCGACTGGAAGAAAAAGAACCTCTGCAGGAAGAAGATCCAGAAGTTCATCTCCGAGAACCTTCACAAGGTCTTCGGCGGAGAGCTGATAGACCCCGAGGACATCCTCCCGGTCTTCACCATATCCCGTCTGGAGCTTGAGAACAAGGGCTACCCCCAGCTCCTCGACTCCCTCCTCCTCCAGGACCACCTGATAAGGCACCGGAGGCTGGAGCAGAGGTTCGCAGAGGACATGAGGGTGGTATGTCTCCTCATCACCTCTCACGGTCCCAAATCCAAGGACAAGCTCCCCGACGGCTTTCCCATCAACCTCCCCTCGGAGGTGCCGGTGGGCGAGGAGATCAGGCTCAACAACATGATCGAAGAGCTCGGGATCGACGCCGAGAGCATGGCTGCGGGAAAGAGGCAGGCCGGTGCCGTCCTCTACCCCCAGTGGGTGGGGCCTGACGACGGCGGCCTCAACATGAAGGTAGACGAGATCATGGCCGGCTGCGTTGCGGGGATATTCCCGTCCCAGTACGAGCCCTTCCTCCTCACGGGCCTTGAGGCGGGACGGGAGGGAACCCCCAGCATCGTGAGCCGGGCCTGCGGCTTCAGCGACGCCCTGAAGAAGGTGGAGCGGCTGGTGACGGGCCTTGGCGGTGTCGTCGTCGTCGACAACATCGACGCCGCCCACCAGGAGATGATCCTCGACTACGCCCTGGCCCTGGACTACTTCACCTGGACCTACCTCGAAGACCAGGTGAAATACAGGCTCCTCTGCGAGGAGTCCTTCGCCCTGGCGAAGCTGATGAACTGGACCGAGCCGGTCATGGAGTACTACAAGAACCTCATGGTCAGCTCGGAGCTGGACAAGTGCATGCCTCCAGAGATGATACCCGAGATGAGTTTTGACGAAGGTGGCGAATGATTATGTTGATAGCTTACTTCAGCCTGGAGTTTCCCCCACGGGTCTTCGGAGGTCTCGGCGTTTACGCCGACTCCATATCAAGAGAGCTGGCAGCCCTCGGCCAAAAGATATCCGTCTTCACCATGGGCGACGGAGAACTGAAGAGAAGGCAGACCAGGCGCGGCATCTCCATCTTCAGGGAGACGCCGGAGCCGATGAGAGACGGCTGGGAGCCGTTCCTCTCGGCCCGGACCCATGCCTGGGGCGAAGGCGTCAACTTCCTATTCGACCTCATGAGCTACAACCAGCTTGCTGCGGCCTCTCTGAGGGATAACGGCCCCTTCGATCTCGTCGTCGCCCACGACTGGCTGGGCCTGCCCGGAGCGATGGCCGCAAAGAGGAGCGAGAACCTGCCCCTGATCTTCCACGTCCACAGCCTCGAGGTGGGAAGGGAAACGGCCCCAAACCCGCAGATCGTCGACCTGGAGGTGAGAGGGGCCAGCCTCGCCGACGGCGTGATCACCGTCTCCATGGCGATGAAAGAGCAGCTGGCAAGCCTCGGCATCCCAAAAGACAAAATTGATGTCTGCTACCACGGCGTCGAGACCGACGTCTTCAGCCCCTCGAAGGTCAAGCCGAAGAAGATCGAAGAGCTCCGGGAGAGGTACGCCATCGAGGAGGGCGACGAGGTGATCCTCTTCGTCGGAAGGCTTGAGCCTGTCAAGGGCGTGGTCCCCCTCATCGAGGCGATGCCGATGGTGCTGAAAGAGCACCCGAGGGCGAAGCTTCTCGTCGTCGGGAAGGGGACCCTCGAAGAGCGGGTGAAGTCGATGGCCGAGACCCTGGGCGGATCGGTGAAGGTCATAACCGACTTTCTCGACCTGGAGGCGAAGATCCACCACTACGCCCTCGCCGACCTCTGCGTATTTCCGAGCCTCTACGAGCCCTTCGGGATCGTGGGGGTCGAGGCCGCCGCTATGGAAAGGCCCGCGGTCGTCGGTGCCAGCGGCGTCTCGGGCCTGCGAGAGATCGTGGACAACCCCTCCTCGGAGCGGCCGACCGGAGTTCACGTCAACCCTCACGACCCCGGCGACATCGCCTGGGGCATAAACCTCGTCCTGGAAGATCCCGAGAGGATGAGGGAGTGGGGCAGGAACGGCAGAAAGAAGTGCCTGGACATATTTAACTGGCCAAGAGCTGCCAAAGAGACTCTTGAGATCTACGAGAAGGTGATCTCATCCCGGAGATGAGGCGCCACTACTTCCTCGACGAGTACTGCATCATCGCCTCCGAGAGGGGAAAGAGGCCCTCCGACTTCAAGCACGGTGGGACCGGCGAGCGGTCCGACCCCAAAACATGCCCCTTCTGTCCCGGAAACGAGGAGCGGACCCCGCCGGCGGTCGCCGTCTACACCGACGACGGCATCTTCGCCGACGGTAAGGAGAGGGTCAGGGGCTGGTGGGCCCGGTCTTTTCTCAACCTCTACCCGGCCATGGCCGAAAACCCAACGCCGCCATCGAAAGAGTGGGTGGCGGACTTCGCCCGCGGCTTTCACGAGGTGATCGTCGAGTCTCCGGACCACGAGGGCGACCCATCCCGCTTCAGCAGCCGAGATCTCGAAAGGCTCGTCTCCGTCTACAGAGATCGGTACCTCCACTACATCTCCCAGGAGAGGGTCGAGTACGTCTCGATCTTCAAAAACTGGGGCCAGGTGGCGGGAGCCTCCCTCAGCCACACCCATTCCCAGCTCGTCGCCCTCCCCCTCGTCCCTCCAGCCTTGAAGAGGGAGATGGAGGCGATCGCCTCGGCGCCCCGCTGCCCCTACTGCAGCCTCGCCGAAAGGGAGGCGGCCTCGGAGAGGCTCGTCTTTGAGAACGACCGGTTCGTCCTCATCGCCCCCTTCTTCTCAATGGTCCCCTACGAAACCTGGGTCCTCCCGAAAAAGCACGTCCCGGACCTCGATCTCGATCCTGCCGATTTAGAGGACCTCGCCGAGGTTCTAGGCGAGGCTCTCAGGAGGCTCGACCGGCACCTCTCAGGCCCGCCCTACAACTATTCGGTCTTCCAGCTCCCCGACCGCCGCTACCACCTCAACATCAGGATCCAGCCGGCGATATCGACGATGGCGGGCTTTGAGAAGAACACGGGGATCTTCATCAACACAGTGCCGCCCGAAGTGGCCGCCAAAGAGCTCCGGGAGATCTGACACCCCTTCTCGTCCGTTTTTGTCCATTTTGTCGATTCCGGGATCCCATGTACGCGATCTCCACCCGCTTAGCAGTTTCTTCAGCAGACGGCCTCGTCGGAAGGATCGCCACAACTTTTAAGTACGTTCAAGTAGATACAGAAAGAACCGAAATTTCAGAATAATTCGAACGAACTAGGATGATGCGGCCTTCCGGATCGATGGAACTTCTGCTTCGGGGATAGAGGAAAATGGCATGTAGGTTCGTCGGCGCGGATCTGCGAAAACCGAAAGGTTAATGAGACGACAGCATAAGAATTTGTAGCAAAAATTGGCGAACGAAGCTCGTTGATACACGAGATTGATGATGCCGATGTCTCGACCTGGCAGCTCTCATTCCTTTAATGCCGCCTGTTGACGCCTAATCTCTCTTGATTGTGACAATGGCCCAGATTGACGAAAAGCGATTGTATCATGATGTGGTGGATGAAATGCGAATAGGGATGCTCTCCTGGGAGAGCCTTTACTCCACGAAGGTCGGGGGCGTCGCCCCTCACGTCTCAGAACTCTCCGAAGCTCTCGCCAGGAGGGGGATCGAGGTGCACGTCTTCACCCGTCGGGGGGACTTCGGCTCCTACGACGAGATCAACGGCGTTCACTACCAGAGGGTGGACTTCGACCAGTCCGGAGACATCCTCGTCCAGATGGACCGGATGTGCGACGCCATCTTCGATCGGTTCGGGCACGTCCAGAAGCTCTTCGGGAGCTTCGACCTGGTCCACGGCCACGACTGGCACCCTGTCGCGGCCCTCAACAGGATAAAGGCAGCCTACAAGATCCCCTACTTGATCACCCTCCACAGCACCGAATGGGGCAGAAACGGGAACAACTTCAGCGGCGATTACGTTCCGCGAGAGATCGCTCACCGCGAGTGGCTCGCCGGCTACGAGTCGGCGATGGTGATCACCACCACCCAGAGGATGAAGGACGAGCTGAAGTGGCTCTATCAGATCCCGGGAGATAAGATCGAGATCATCCCGAACGGCCTCATCATCGGAAGCTTCAGGCGGTCCCAGGATCCCGGAAGGGTCAAGGAGAGGCACGGGATTCATCCTCTCGCCCCGGTGGTCCTCTTTTGCGGCAGGATGAACTACCAGAAGGGACCCAGCATCCTGGTGGAGGCCATACCCCAAGTCCTCGCACGCCACTGGGACGCGAAGTTCGTCTTCGTCGGCGAAGGCGGGATGAGGCCCATCTGCGAAAATAGGGCCCGAGAGTTGGGGGTCGATGGGTCCTGCATATTTCTAGGGTACACCCCCAGCAACGTCAAAGAGGAGTGGATGAACGCCTGCGACATGATCTGCCTTCCCAGCAGAAACGAGCCCTTCGGTATCGTAGTCCTGGAGGGATGGGACGCGGGAAAGCCGGTCATCGCCACCGAGGCCGTCAGCATCATCAAGAACTTCGAGGACGGCCTCCTGGCCTACATCCAGCCCGAGTCGATAGCCTGGTGCATCAACAGGCTCCTGGACAACCCAAAGGAAATGGAGAGGCTCGGCAAGGCCGGGAGGGAGCGGCTCGAAAAGGAGTTCACCTGGGACGAGATCGCTCGAGAGACGGAGATCGTCTACGAGAGGGTTTTGAAAAAGAGATAAAAAAACCATACCCCCATCGAGGTCTCGCTTTATTTTTTTCACCGCTCTACCCTTGAGCGTGCATCAGAGATATGATCAGGTCGTGAACCTGCTCGGGGCGGCCGACCCCTTCGAGAAGGTGGTGGGACCGCCCCCGGGGCGTCGATACGGTCTTGCCTCCCCCGGCAGCGATCATCCCCCTCGTCCCCACGGCCGCCCCGGCCATGCTGAAGTCGTCGCCGAGGCCGAGGCCCGAGGCGGTGATGGGGATTATCGTCCCGAAGTTGAAGATCTTTCCAGGGAAGGACTGCTCCACCACCAGGTCGTTGATGTTCCTGTAGAGGAGGGTTCTCCGGTGGACCCCCAGGTGGCCCGACTCCATGATCAGCCTCCAGTTGGTGATGTAGTACCGATGAGACCTGCGGTGCTCTTCCGTCCCCAGGATCCCGAGGAGGCCGAAGGCCGTCAGGATGTGATTTTGGTCGGAAAGCCAGAAGAGGCCCAAGCCCTCGACGAATGTGTTGTATTCCGGCTGGCTCGGAAGGCTGAAGGCGAGAAGGCCCGGGATCGCCAGGGCGAAGAGCCATCTCCAGTTGATCCGAAATAGGGCGATCAGAACCGCCGGCACGAGGATGGAGAGCCACCAGAGGATCCGGGCCGAGGTCTCGGGGCTCATGTCCAAGATCTCGATCCTGGGGCCGGTGGAGAAGTAGACCCCCACCAGGGCGAGATAGGTCCAGATCCCGTAGAGCCGGTAAAAGGCCAGGGGGTGAGGCCGAAGGGCCCTGATCAGCTCTTCGCCCTTCTGGAGCTTGGTTGACACGCGCCCTGCTTTGAGGCTGATCGGATAAATAACCCTTCTTCGAGGCCGATCAGAAAATAGCCTTTCTTTCGTGAGGTCGAGGTTCGAAGAACAAGTCGAGAGAGTCGGCCCGTTCACATGGGCTTTGAGGTGACGGCGTGGTGCCGCATGATCGCGATGCAGACGACGGGGTGGTGGAGGGCTTCAAGGAGGAAATGGGCTGACCGAAAGGTTCAAAAACAGGAAGCACGTGGGAGGCAATCGCACTTTTCGTGCCTCGGTGGCTTAGCTGGCATAGCGCGTCCTTGGTAAGGACGAGGCCGTGGGTTCAAATCCCACCCGAGGCTTGATCTTCTTTTAAGCCAGCTTTTCCCGACAAATCTTTTATTCAGATTTGATTATTCAAATTACCAGAGTGAATTCTCGAAACCAGATCACAGTAATATAAAATGGACAGGGTTCTCTTTCAGATACATATAAAAAAATAGTGGGATGATCTGACGAGCCGTAACTCGCCGGACCACGGATTCGCTTCCCCCTCAGATTACGATTATGCTGCACCCGGCGTTGGCGCGGGCGAGCAAGGTTCCATACTCATCGTAGCCCATCACACAAGCCGAGTTGTAGATGTACGGACGACCCCTCTTGTAAAGGGCGTCATCCATGTTCACTACGTAATCTGCTGTTGGGTACACAGAAGCTCCACCCTCCAGGTCGCCTATGTAAATCTCCTCGGACATCGCGAAGTACATTACCACAACGTCGTAAAGGGTTCCGGTGCCGGTGTTGTCAACGTCGAAGGTGAAGGTGACGGTTTCGCCATCCGAGGCTAGTACTGGGTCCACGTTTGCCAGAAGGATTAGCGAGTAGGTCTCGTCTGCCGATGCCGCGGGCACGAGGAGGAGGAGGAGGAGCGACGCCAAGAGGGCGAGCACGCCTGCTACCTTCGGCCCGGATATGGTTCCATTGGCCTCAGTCTTCATTTTATACCATCTCTTTTGGTGAACCAGGTCGAAGAGATCCCGATCCGATCTCGTCGCCCTTTTACAAAATCCTATGATGTTTCCAAGATACTAATAGACACTTACGATGTATACTACTGTATAGAACTGCAATAGTATGCTAATATATGATGACTTATTAATCTCAAATTTGGGACGACGAAGAAATCCTACAGATACTAGTTTAGCTAGATAACATATAATATATAATTTATTATATGTGGCCCTGTGCCTTCCGATATTTTGGGACCCAATTAATCTTCAAAAAGATGACCTTTCGAATTGTTTTTTCTTTTTGAAACAAGATCTACTTATTTAAAACCACAGCACGACATAAATTGTCAATTTTTCTTCGAGTCGATCGGGCCTTACGTATCTTTGAGCCATCTTCGAATAGTTGGATTTTTTGGGATCCGAGTTTCACCTACGCCAAGTTGCGATCGCCGTCTCCGTCTGCTGGCTGAGCCTGAGCTGATGGATCGGGAATTCGCCAAAGCTTGAAAATCGTGATTATAATTCGACCAGATTAAGCGAAGGAATTCGGCGCGCCGACTTTGGTAATCAAGCGCCGTTACCTTTTTTGTCTCCGGAGGTGTGGCGCGCGCCCGAGCCCCGTCCTCGAGTACGTCGGGATATCCACATTTT
>DAOSXX010000032.1:0-28002 GCA_035380685.1 Methanothrix sp.
TTAGAGAGCTGATGACATTTAAGCTACCTATTCAATGAAGTGCATACACGACCTATTTTGGATACCAATCTTTCCTTTTCCTGCTTATTGTATTCTAATTCTCGAGACTCGTGTATCAAGGCCGGCGAACTTCGGTTCGGGCGAGGTAGAATACCTCTCCGATCGCCAGGGGGTGAACAGGTCTAGAAGAGCATATCGGGTTTCGCAGTAATGTGATGGTATCGAAACATATTTGATAAGTTGCAACCATAACTACTTTTCATGGAAGTAATCAAAACGAGAATGAAACTTATCTTAGCTTCGATGTTGTTGTTGGCGCTTTCGACCACCGCCTTGTCCGACGAGATGGACGATTTCATTTCAGATCTGAAGGATGAAGATCCGGGAGTCCGAAGTTATGCTGCAGGGATGCTCGGTGAATTAGGTGATCCGCGAGCCGTCGATCCTCTGATCCTGGCATTGAACGACTCGGATCAAAATGTCTGGTTGCTGGCTGAATGGGCGCTTGGCAAAATCGGTGAGCCAGCTATCGCCCCCTTGATCCTGGCATTGAATGATTCGGATCATCAAATCCGATATAATGCTGCATGGACTCTCGGCAGCATAGGGGATCTGCGAGCCGTCGACCCCCTGATCTTGGCGTTGAACGATACGCATCCATGGGTTAGAGGAAATGCTGCACAGGCTCTCGGCAATCTGAATAACTCGCGAGCCATCGATCCCCTGATCCTGGCATTGAACGACTCGGATAGCTATGTCCGCGGCGAGGCCGCATTAGCGCTCGGCGATATAGGCGAGCCAGCCGTCGCTCCCTTGATCCTGGCATTGAACGACTCAGATCCGTTGGTTCGAGGGAATGTGGCATCGGCTTTCGGCCATTTGGGCGAATCAGCTGTCCCCCCCTTGATCCTGGCATTGAACAGCTCAGAAGGCTATCTCCGAAGTGGGGCTGCAACGGCGCTTGGCGAAATAGGCGATCTGCGATCTGTCGATCCCTTGATCCAGGCATTGAACGACTCAGATGCCTATGTCCGCGGGGAGGCTGCAAAGGCGCTTGGCGGTATAGGCGACCTGCGAGCTTTCGATCCCCTGATCCTGGCGTTGAAAGACCCTGATGGCAATGTCCGAGCTGGGGCCGCAAAGGCACTTGGCGATATGGGCGACCTGCAAGCTGTCGCGCCCCTGATCCTGGCATTAAACGATTCCGAAAGCAATGTCCGCGGGAATGCTGCAGAGGCGCTCGGAAAAATAGGGGATTCTCGTGCCGTCGCCCCCTTGATCCCTACATTGAACGACACAGATAGCCATGTCCGCAGGATGGCTGCAGAAGCGCTATGCTCTATAGGCGATCAACGTGCCGTCGCCCCTCTGATTTTGGCATTGAACGATTCCGATAGCTATGTTCGATTGAGTGCTGTGGGCGGGCTAGGTGCACTAGGCGACTCGCACGTCGTCGATCCCCTGATCCTGGCGTTAAACGACTCTAATAGCTCTGTCCGAAGGGGTGCTGCATGGGCGCTCGGAAATATTGGCGATCGGCGCGGCATCGTTCCTCTTATCTTAGCATTGAATGACTCGGACAGCTATGTTCGACGAGAAGCTGCAGAGGCGCTCGACGAAATGGCGCTCGACGAAATAGGTGACCTGCGAGCTGTCGCCCCTCTGATTTTAGCATTAAACGACTCGGACAGAGATGTCCGATACAGGGCTGCAATGGCGCTTGGACATATCGGCGACCCAGGCGCCGTCGGTCCGTTGATCCTGGCGTTGAACGACTCGGATAGCGTCGTCCGGGAGCGGGCTACTGAGGCGCTCGGCGAAATAGGCGATCCGGAGGCCGTCGATGCTCTGATCCTGGCACTGAACGACTCGGACAGAGATGTCCGTGATTGGGCTGCATGGTCGCTCGGCGAAATAGGTGACCCGCGAGCTATCGCCCCCTTGATCTTGGCATTGAACGATTCGGATGGCAATCTACGAAGCAAGGCTGCGAGGGTGCTCGACGATATAGGCGATCCAGCTATCGATCCTTTGATCCAGGCATTGAACGACTCGGATAGCGGTATCCGGAAGGGGGCTGTGGAGGTGCTTGGCGAAACCGGCGACCCGCGCGCCGTGGCCCCCCTGATCCTGGCATTGGACGACCCGGATAGCGGTGTCAGAATAGGAGCCGCACGTGCGCTCGGCGGAATAGGCGACGTGCGAGCCATCGATCCTTTGATATTGGCATTGAACGACTCGGATAGCAGCCTCAGAGGGGCAGCTGCATCTGCGCTTGGCGAAATAGGCGATCCAAGGGCCGTCGCTCCTCTTATCTCGGCATTGAATGATCAAGATGGAGTTGTCCGAGGTTTGGCAGCCTGGGGGCTTGGAGCAATAGGCGATCAGCGCGCCGTTGGTCCCCTGATCCTGGTATTGAACGACTCGAATAGCGGTGCCCGGAGTATGGCTGCATGGGCGCTAGGCGAGATGGGCGATCAGCAAGCTGTCGATCCCCTCATCCTGGCGTTGAATGATTCGGACAGCAATGTCCGGAGGTTTGCTGCAAAGTCTCTCGGAGAGATAGGTGATCCGAAAGCCGTCGGTCCTCTGATCTTGGCATTAAACGACTCGGATATCGCTGTTCGAATGGGTGTTGCAGGAGCGCTGGGCGAAATAGGCGATCCACGAGCCGTTGAACCCTTAATCTTGGCGTTAAACTCTGATGCCAATCTCCGAACCTGGGCTGCACTGCCTCTCGGCTATGTAGGAGGCATTCCCACCTTCGTGGCGGTAAACGACCCAGATAGTAACGTCCGTAGCTGGGCTGCATGGGCACTCGGCAACATAGGTGACCCGCGGGCCATCGAACCCCTGATCCTGGCTTTGAACGATTTAAATAGCTTTGTCAGAGATGGGTCCATATTGGCGCTCAGCGAGATCGGTGAGCCTGCTGTAGATCCCTTGATAATGGCGCTGCACGATTCAAATAATAATGTCCGAAGTGGGGCTGCATGGGCTCTTGGCCATATAGGCGACGTGCGAGCCATCGCTCCTTTGATATTGGCACTGAACGACTCGGATAGTGGCGTCAGAGGGGCAGCTGCATCTGCGCTTGGCTATATAGGCAATCCGCGAGCTGTCGATCCGCTGATCCTGGCATTGAACGACTCTAATAGCTGGGTACGAAGGTGGGCTGCAGGAGCGCTAGGTGATATAGGCGACCCCAGCGCCGTTGATCCCCTTATCGTGGTATTGAACGATTCGGATAGCATTGACCGAATGTGGGCTGCACAGGCACTCGGCGACATAGGCGATCCTCGGGCCGTCGATCCTCTGATCCTGGCATTGAACGACTCGAATAACTGGGTCCGAAGGGATGCCGCAACGGCTCTCGCCGATATCGGCGATCCGCAAGCTATCGATTTTCTGATCCTTGCCATGAAGGATAGGGATGAATTCGTTCGGGCTGCTGCATCGGAGGCTCTCGGCCAGATCGGCGACCTAAGAGCGGTTGACCCTCTCATCGTGGCTCTGAAGGATAAGAACTGGATGGTCCGAATGTATGCAGCGAGTTCATTGGTGAAACTGGGAAAACCGGAGTATTTCGACCAGGTGATGGTGGCTCTCAGGGATGACGACTGGAAAGTCCGAAAGGAGGCTGTAGAAGCTCTCGGTGATATCGGTGGTCCCAGGGCAGTTGATCCCCTCACCGAGGCTCTCAATGATGAGGACAAGTGGGTCAGAGCAGCGGCTGCAGAGGTTCTCGGCGACATCGGCGATCCCAGGGCGATCGATCCCCTGGTCGAGGCTCTAGATGATGAGGACTCGGATGTCCGATTAAAGGCTGCCGAGGCTCTCGAAAAGCTGGGGTGGCAGGGCTGAGGTCCAGCTCCATCTTCTTATGCCGAGCCGCTGAGAAGGAAAATACCTGGAGCACTACGCGGGCCTCGGGCGAAGAGCCCCAATAACCGCGTTCTGCATGCTGATCTTCCTCTTCTGTCTGGGATTCCCCCGACGGCGGGTTTCATCGGGAAGTTCATGCTCTGGGGTTCTGCTATCGATTCGGGACTCGTCTGGCTGGCGGTGCTATTCGCCCTCAACAGCGCTCTCTCGCTGTACTATTACCTGAGGGTGATCATGTACATGTACGTCAGAGAGCCCGCGGGCGCGAAGATCGCAGAGCCGAAGGGGTACGTCCTGGCGATGGTCGTGGCTTTGGTCGCGGTCGTCTACATCGGCCTCTTCCCCCAGGCCTTCGTCGACTTCGCATACAGTGCAGCAGCTGTTCTGCTGCACTGAAAACCTTCTTTTTTTCCACCTACTTTATTTTGCAAGGTTGATATTTCTGATCCGCTTGCCTTCTTCGAGAGGCGAGGTCTTGCTTGATCTCCAGGACAGCTAATGAACTTCGGGTTTTGATCTTCGATCGGCAAAGTACGAATTGATCTCGACAGGGCAAACAGATTCCTTGGTGATGTTGATCAACCGGAATATATTTAATAATTTGATAACTCATTTTTCAGAAGAGTGATCTGAATGAGGCAGAAGTTGATTGCGGCTTCTATATTGCTGTTGACGCTGGCGGCCACGACTACAGCTGACGTGGTGGACGATCTCGTATCAGATCTGAAGGATGAAGATCCTGAGGTTCGAGCGGAGGCTGCAAGAGAGCTCGGCGAGCTTGGTGACCCGCGGGCTATAGATCCCCTCATATTGGCATTGAGCGATTCGGAATCGGTTGTCCGATATGTGGCTGGAGAGGCCCTTGGCAAACTCGGAGAGCCAGCTGTCGCCCCGTTGATTCGAGCATTGAACAATTCAGATAATAATGTCAGATACTGGGCAGGAGTGGCACTGGGCGTTATTGGAGAGCCATCTATATGCCCCTTGATTCTGGCGTTGAACGACTCGGATCGCAATGTCAGAAGTAAAGCTGTAGAGACCCTCGGCAACATGGGCGATTTGCGAGCTGTCGCCCCACTGATCTCAGCATTGAACGACTCCGATAGCGGTGTCCGAAGTTGGGCTGCATGGGCGCTCGGCTATATAGGCGATCCAAGAGCCGTCAATCCTCTAATTCTGGCATTGAACGACTCCGATAGCGATGTCCGGTGGCGGGCTGCACGGTCGCTTGGGTATATAGGCGACCTGAAAGCTGTCGATCCCCTGATCTTGGCGTTGAATGACTCAGATGGTTATGTCCGCGGGGAGGCTGCAGAGGCGCTCGGCCGTATAGGGGATCCGCATGCTTTCGCCACCATTATCCTGGCGTTGAACGACTCAAATAGCGGTGTTCGAAGTTGGATTGTGAGAGTGCTCGTCGATATCGGCGATCCCGCCGTCGTCCCCCTGATTCAGGCATTGAACAACTCGGATGGATATGTCCGAAGTGGGGCTGCAGGTGCGCTAGGTGATATAAGAGACCTAAGAGCTGTCATCCCCTTGATCTCAGCATTGAACGACTCGGATAGCGATGTCCGAAGCGGGGCTGCACAGTCACTCGGCGTTATAGGCGACCAGAAAGCCATCGATCCCCTTATTCTGGCATTGAATGACTCAGATAGCGATGTCCGAAGCGGGGCTGCACAGTCACTCGGCGTTATAGGCGACCAGAAAGCCATCGATCCCCTTATTCTGGCATTGAATGACTCAGATAGCGATGTCCGAAGTTGGGCCGCAGAAGCGCTCGGCGATATCGTCGATCCGAAATCCGTCGATCCCCTTATTCTGGCATTGAACGACTCAGATGGCAATGTCAGATACTGGGCTGCAGAGGCGCTCGGCGAAATCGGCGATCCGAAATCCGTCGATCCCCTTATTCTGGCATTGAATGACTCGGATCGCAAAGTCCGATGGAGGTCTGCATTGTCACTCGGCGATATCGGTGACCTACGAGCCGTCAATCCTCTTATAGCAACATTGAACGACTCGGATAGTGTTGTTAGGGGGTGGGCTGCGGATGCGCTCGGCGAAATAGGCGACCCGCGGGCCGTCTCTCCACTGATCCTGGCATTGAACGATTCGGATCGAAACGTCCGATGGTATGCAGCCGAGGCGCTTGGCTCCATAGGCGATTTGCGAGCCGTCGATCCACTGCTACTGGCTCTGAACGACACTGATAGTGGGGTCAGGTTTAGGGCTGCGCTGGCTCTCGGCAAGATCGGCGGTCCCAAAGCTGTCTATCCTCTGATCGCGACTCTGAAGGATGAGGACGACCGAGTACGCGCTGCCGCTGCCGAGGCACTCGGCGAGATTGGAGATCCCAAAGCGGTTGATCCTCTCATTGAGGCTCTGGATGATGATTACTGGATGGTCCGATTGTATGCTTCGAGTTCGTTGGTGAAACTGGGGAAACCAGAGCATATCGACCAGGTAGTACTCGCTCTAAAGGATGAGGACGTTAACATACGATCGGAGGCAGCGTCCGCTCTCGGCGAAACCGGCGATCTCAGGGCAATCGAACCACTGATTGAGACGCTCAGCGATAAGGACTACTTTGTCCGAATGAAGGCTGCTAAGGCTCTCGGCAAAATTGGTGATCCCAAGGCAGTTGATCCTCTCATAGAGGCCATCAATGATCGAAGCTCAATTGTCAGAGCAGCGGCCGCCGAGGCTCTAGGTGAGATCGGTGATCCCAGAGCGATCGATCCCCTGGTCGCGGCTCTAGATGATGATGACTCGAATGTCAGAGCAGCTGCGGCAGAAGCACTCGAAAAGCTGGGGTGGCAGGGCTGAGCCTCAGCACCTATCTTTTTATGCGACCCGCTAAGATGGATGTCCTTTATTTTTCTGAGGTTCAAAGCCCCATCCCTTCAATCCAAAATAGCAGCCCGACCAAGATCAAAACCGCCGGGATCACCACAAGCCAAGAGTTCACCCCGAGAATCTCGGGAATCGTCGCGTCCCCGAACTCGCCCCCCCCCTCAGCACTTTCTCTTCAAGCCTCGGATAAAGCTCGACGAAGAGGCCCGCCCCCAGGAGCCCGCCACCAACCCCGCCCACCAGGGCGTCGATCGATCCCTGGCCTGCGGCTCCGGCTATCGTTCCAGGGCAGTAGCCGAGGAGGGCGAAGCCCACGCCGAAGATGAGCCCGCCCAGGGCCGAGGAGCCTCAGGCTTCGGAGGAGGTGACAACGATTTATCGTCATAGCCTTCCTTTCGGCAGGCTCCAAGAAGATGGGTTTCTCGTTGCGGCTTTCAAGGTCCTCTTCATAGCCCTGATAGCCCTCAGCTTTGAGTGATACATGGCCTTCGCAATCCTTGTGGTCGTACATCTGGATCGGCGTCTTCCCCCGGGCCTTCGTCGACTCGCATACAGTGCAGCAGGGGTTCTGCTGCACTGAAAACCTTCTTTTTTTCGAATCCATTTCAAGGGCGGTCTACACTACACCAACGTCCCAAGTTCTCTCAGTCGCGCGCACAGTTTATAGCTGTCCTTCTGTCTCACAATGATACAAAGCAGTAAAATTCCACTTAAACCGATATAATACAGCGAAATATATTAATGTATTATAAATTTTTAAAAATTTATGTAAACGGTGAACTTTTGAAAAACAGAGTTATAGAGATCAAGCACCGCAAAAAGTGAGCGTCTATCAAGTAGCCACCAATTATGTTCGGTATAAGATGTCAATAGATCCGAGAACCATGCGTCATATGATCTATAAAGTCATCGCTCTATATTCACTTGATAGGTCGAAATATTTTTAAACCTGGAAGACTTCATTGAAGTAAGAGCTTGCCACAAGTCCCCGACATCGGATCCAGCACATCGTCCCTGGGAAAAACACCTCACATACGAGCGTGATCTTTTTCCTTTCAGACAGGTGCTATAGGTATCGAATTCGTGACAGATATGCATGTATCAGGACTGAAGGCGGCTCTTGAATCCTTAGATAGGAGGTAGGTAATAATGAGAACAAAGATTGCCCTTTTGGTAGTGGGCATGTTGATGGTCGGAGGGGCGATGGCCCAGTGGGAGCCGTTCTTCGTAGGCGATTTCGGTGCCACGTTCGATGATGCAGTTAACCACTCCCATGCAGACATACCCGCCGTGGCTTACGTCTTCTCTGGCTCTGCTGCCTATGCATGGCCAGGTGACAACATAACCGACGTATCTGCCGCGTACTGGGATAACGATACCGAAACCTGGGTATGGAACGATACAACCAAGGCTTGGACCTTTACCATGACAGTTTCCAAGGGAACCGCTGACACGACGGCGATCCGAACGACTGTAATTGATCCAACGGCTGAAGCCACTGGATTTACACAGGCGATCGCCGGGTTCGGAAATGCAGGGTCTGGATGGGGAGAAAACGCGAGCTTCTCCTACAAAGAAGAAAACGGAAACGTCACCTATGAGGTTACGGGCGGATCGTCGGCAGGTGCCCTTGTACCATTGATGAGCCCCTTCCTTGACAACGTCGCCGTCGGTCAAACTACGGCTAGTGCATCCGCTGACGGAACTGACAACGCTTTCGTCGGCATCTTTGACGTCAGCGCGGCCTACGCGGATCCGTACCAGTCTCAGTCCGAGTCGATTGTCGAGATAATCTCCGTATCAGATTGGTGAGGCCTACCTCACCTTTCTTTATATTTGGTGTAGGAAATGAAGAAAGTCGGATTATTGATGAAACTGGCGATGGTCCTGCTGCTGGCCGCAGCGCCAGCCCACTCTGGCGGATACTGGGAGGGCTCATATTATCATAGGGTATCTGACGAGAAGATGCTGACAGAAGGGTATACTCGTGATCTTGCCTCAGGCCTCTCTCTGAGCGCTGCGATTAATATATCCATGAAATATCACTTGGCTGGAGACTCCCAATCGCATATAGTAGATTATCAAGCGAATCAGACTGTTGAGGGAAATACATATTATTCTAGAGTTAAATCGAACGTCACGCAGACACTATGCAAACAAGACGAGGATCCGATCACCCGAAGGGTAAACGCCGAAACGTATATTATTATGCCCAAAAAGTTTGATGCGAATCAAGCGATAAATATGCATTTTTCGGACGAAAATGACTCGGCGGCAGAGGTGAAGGCAAAATTTACTTATGACGGAAAAGAATATGAATTCAGCATCGGTTCCGGCATAAACGAATCTGAAACCCTCAACCTGTTCCTGTATCCTTATTGCCCCTATTTTGAGGGCCTGGATTTGGATTATGTTAATGCCTATACAGATCCGGTTAGCCAAGACGATTTCGATTATGAGGGCAGCTTCGTCATTCAAGCCCTTAAAACCTGAGGAAGATGGTGGAAATGATCTTTCGCAGAAGTGCTATCGTCGTTAAGGTTCTGTTGTTCCTGCTCATTTCTTACATTTATGTCTTCAGCGGATGCTCCACCGTGAGCATATCCTGCAATTACTATAACGACGATGGAGAAATAAGTGAGGATGCAAGCGTAGATAACGCGGTTTTTGAGGGAAAAGTCACCATACTGCCTTATCAATTTCAGGGGCGTTCCATCTTCTCAGAGGAGAGGGGGCATACCTACGACGTCCATTGTTATAGCGAGCTGGATCACAAAATTACCGCAACCAACGGTGAGACGACAAACGGTCTCCAGGTTAATTTGAAGTCGGAAAACGCGAGATATACCTGGCGGAATAAAGGGCTGATCTCCCCCGATAATGCTGACCTGTCATGCGCTTCCAGTGGAACCATATCTCCCGGAGATTCGAGTGGAGGATCTGATCTCAGCGAGGCCTCGTCCCTCTTGCGGGTGACAAGTCTCGGAAAGACGGTAACAGCAGAGTCGGCCTTATGGGCACGCTCGGGTACCCCTTTGGTGGCATCTACCGAATGGGGCGTTGAAGCGAACCTTGGAACTCAGGAGAGCATGCTGAACCAGTATACTAACATCAGGTCTCACCCGGGGTATTTGACCTTCCCCACAGCACAGCAGGTGGGATTGATCTCCACGGGAATGACGTTAGAGGGTCAATATGTAGATGGAGAGCCTCTCTTTACGAAGAGGTACGTCCCCATTCCCATCGATGAGGAACATAACGAGACAAATGGGTTTGGCTTTCCTTTGATTCTCGGCGTGATGGAGGTCGAAGACGACAACGTATATATGGAAAATAAACTAGCTATGTCTATGAAATGGCAGAGGGACGGCTGGGATACACCCGGAGATGGAGCATGATGATCAAAGGGGGTGTTATCTGCATAATTTCGCTGCTACTAATATCGTTGTTTTTCGGGCATTCGACCGGAAAAGAGGGTTATGATATCGAAGTTGATGTCGATGGAACCTCGTGGGGGATCCATCGCTCTACCCAAAACTTGAACCTCAATATAGAAGGAAAGGTATCCGGATCTGGAAACTTCTCCAGGAATAACTACATAAGTGGCATCTCCGGTGTGAGCTTCGGCGAGAAATCGTCCGTTGTTCGGGGGGGGAACTTGTCCTTGGAGGACCGCACGGTATTGGTGGCCAAAGAACGTCCTGTCTTTATAAAATACGGCATCCAGAGCGGTTGTGGAGCAGAATGCAAAGAGAGTGCAAAAATAGACATAGACGAACGCTGGATCTCACAATTTATCAATTATAATAAAGTCTCATACGTTGGTGAAGGTGGAATAAGAACTTCTGAATGTTACGATGATAACGGCGAAATCGTATCCACATACTCAGATTCTTGGAGGCTCACGAAAGAGAGCACCTACATCTCCCTAAACAACAGAACGGTCATCTCAGCCGAAATCCTTCCGAACTCTGTAAGGGTGGATCGCGCCTCTAACAAATCGTCACTTTATTTTCTAGATCTGGAATCGGTAGGTGCACTAACTCGTATCGACTTGATGAGCATGAGGCCCTCCGACGAAAAGTTAAGTGACATATCTGAAGAGTCCATATCGCGCAACTTGCAGCATTATGCAGGTCACGTCAAAACAGAACTGATGGTAAGCGATCAATGGGTCACGACTTGTCCGATTGATGAAATTAACGAAACATATATCGAAGGAGATAATATGTCAGTTATAACCCCTTATATATCAGATAACGTAACAATTGTTGAATAGGTTCAAAAAGGCGATCCAAGATCGGCTATTCCAAATTTGAGGGAGAGGTGAAATGGTGGGTGCAGGCGAAGGTACGATCATAAAAACTGGGGTGGCTTTAGCATTGCTGGTGCTAATGTCCTGTTCTTCTTGGGCCGCCGATAATTCCAACGGATACTACGTTAAACATGAGCACAGATTCGAGCAGACTGTGGAAACAGAAGGCTACTGCACGCTCTATCAGAGCGTAGACACCAAGACCCTCCAGCTCCAGAACTACGTGCATGGAAGCGGGATCATGGATGCTGCAACTCTGATAAGCTCAAACCAGACCAAAACGAAATACTATCCCCAAGATAAAAATACGCTCACCTATAAGGATCCCGTCTATGGTTACCAATCTAACATATCCTTCATTGAGCAGAACGATATGTCCTACGCGCCCATGGCTGTAGCCTACGGGACCGGATACTATGCTAAAAACCCCATCGTCTACAACTCCAAGCTGAAGGAGAAGACCGAAGGAAAGAGCTACCAAGAAGGGGTCTCGATGAATCACCAGATCGAGTACGCTTCTGCGTTCCAGAAAGACATAAGCGTGGATCTCCGATGCAAAGACGCCATAAACTACACCTCTCCGCCAGTTTACGGTATCGGCCTTGCCAGGATGGAGATTCAGGAAGTGGTGACCGAGGGCGTGGTTCACGTCGGAGAGCTGATGGCCGACCCTGCATACGGCTGGAAGAAGCCGCTGATCGAGATTGACGAGAACTACATCGGCAATATAAGGCTCACAAAGAAGATGGAGGTCTCCATGACCAAGTCCCCGGAGAAGCCGAGAACAGATTGGCTTTCTTGTTGCATCGGCGGCTACGATGAGATGGAGGACGACGACAAGATCTGGGACGAGAGGGAGATCTTCGACTGCACCTGTCGCGACGTTGCATGGGGCGACTCCTGGAGCGACAGATCTAGAGAGCAGTCGATCAGCTGATCGGGGTCGTTGCCTGCCGCCCCAACCATTCGACTATTGGGGCAGGACTGCGAAAAATACTATGCGCTGGAGCGTTGATGCGGAAAGCCGGATAGAGGCTAGCTCTTCTATAATTGTTTGATTATTAACTTTTTGAGGATGGACCCTCCACCCTGCTTACTTATGAAGAACGTCGGCTTGATCGATCTCCGGCTCAAAGCTCAGCCGAAGGCGAGGGATATCACTCCCATCACCGACGCCGTCACGATGGCTCCGGCGATGCAGACGCCGGCGGCGATGGCGGGAAAGGCGTGCCTGAACTTGAGGCCGAATATGAAGGCTATGGCAGAGCCGGTCCAGGCTCCCGTCACTGGGAGCGGGAGCGCGACGAAGAAGGTGAGGGCGAGAAGGCCGTACTTTCGGTGACGTTCGACGTGGTTCCTGTAGGTCCGGGCGAAGAGCCAGGAGAAGAAGACCTTTCCGGGACGGTATCGCATAAGCCAGCGGGAGACCGGCTCCAAGTAGAGGAGAAGAACTACCACCGGCACCAGGTTTCCAACCACTGAGATCACGTAGGCCTCAAGAGGAGAGAGGCCGTAGACCCCTATGGCAAGAGGTATGGCGCCCCGGAGTTCGAAGATCGGCGACATCGCCAGAAGAAAGGTGGCGAGCCAGCCCGGGATCGAGTACAAGAATTCTATCAGTGAGACCCTCCGTCTCAACCTGGAGCCTAATCCCAAATGCCGTCGAGATGGAGATCTCGGCGGGTTCAGGATCGTTGGTGGTGACGAGAGACGCCCGGGTGGTTCAGTCCCCTATCGATCCCTTTATGCTGACCGTCAGCACCGATTCGTCTTTTGGGGATGTGACGGAGATGGTCAGGTCCACGGGGATCCGGCCGAGGGCGACCTTCAGGGGGCTCTCCTCCTTGCCGGCAACTTCAACCCCGATCCCCTCAGCCATCTTGGCTAGAGAGCTGGCTATCTGCTGAAGCTCCGGAACGTTTACGGCCACGGGGCTCTGAGAGTCACCGCCGACCTTCACCGATACCGGCGAATCGATCCCCACCGCGACCTTGAGGCCACCGTCCTTTCCGGGCCCCTTCACCTCAGCCACGATGGGATACCTTTCGGCATCTTCGCTTCCCTGTACCTTGGCCTTAGCTTCCGCGTTCACGTTCAGAGATACCATGGATTTCCACCTGGTACCTACTTACGGCATCCTCTCATATAAATGAATGCGAAGGGACTTTTGACACGTCTTTCCCCTCAGCACACGCCACGGCATCAGATCGTGGGCCTCCACCATTTCGGTCTGCCCGATCACCAGCTGAAATCGCCGACTATCGACCGGGGTTCTGTGACCTCCTCGGGCTCAGGCCGAGCCGAGATCGACGAGTCCTCAGGGGCCGGATACGAGCCTGAGGGTATTTTCTCCGCCAGGTGTCGACTTTATGAAGGCCCAGTCAGATCTCCGGTCGGTATCAAGGCCGTTGGGATAGCGGGACCAGGAGAAGTCGTTGCCCTCGTCGTCGCTCAGAAGAGGCGTTCTGTCCACCTCTGCCCAGGAGTCGGTCCTGAGGAAGATCGTCCCGTTGTTTCCGTGGATCCACCGGTCGTCGCCTTCGACAACGTAAAACCCACGAGCCTGGATGGAGGCGTCCTTCGGTATCGGGATGACACCTATCCACTTGCCCGAGGATGGCAAGGTATCCTCGATCGAGACGCTCCAGCGCCCGATGCTCACAGAGTCCGCGCCGGAGTTGTAAAGCTCTACCCACTCGTTGGCGTTGCCGAGCGGGTTCAGCTCAACTTCGTTGATGACGACCGCGCCCGGCCCCGATCCCGATACGATCGTGATGCCAGCGAGAAACGTCAAAGACGTAAGCAGCAATTGCAAGATAAGTTTCATGATTAACCCCCACATGAACTTCGGATCTGAGTCCGAGGACCTGTGCGCCCCGGCCCCTCTAGGTGAAACGATCTCCAAATAAATAACCGTATCGATGGGGCGAAGGGCTGTGCAGCCACCCCCGCCTCTCAAGAAAGTCTGGCAATCGCCAGGTTAAGAATTGTTTGCATTTTTGGTGCCCTTGCCGAAGACCCAGTCAGACCTCTGGTCGGTGTCTATCCCGTTGGGATAGCGAGAGTTTGTGAAGAAGTTGTCGCTTCCGTCGGTCAGACGGGGGGTCTTGTCGACCTCCATCCCGCTTTCAGTCTTTAATATCACGGTCCCAGATCCGGACGTGTGGATCCATTGGCTGTCCCCCTCGGCGATGTAGAAGCCGCCGGGGGCGACGAACGTATCCTGGGGTATCTTTATCACTCCGGTCCAGGTGGGATCGAAGTCGGCGATCCAGACGCTCCAGCGGCCCACGTCCTCTTCTTCTGCGCCGTTGTTGTAAAGCTCCACCCACTCGCTGGCGTCGCCGGGTGGGTTCAGCTCCACCTCGTTGATAACGACCGCGCCTAGGCCCGCGCCAGATACCGCCAGGACGGCAAATAAGGACGTTAAAAGTCTCGTCGAAGTTCTATACATGACAAAACCCCCACCTCAATTTGAGACCCGCTCCGGCCGACATCAATCTGTCGGCGATGTCCGCCTGAAAGATCTCCAAATAAATAACGGTATCGATCGAAATGACGGCGTAGACGGGCAAAGAACCTCGCATGACCTTCGATCTAAAAGGCGAAAAATGGTGGAACGACCGTGAAGGTCGTCCTCTGAGCGAAGGGTCGAGATTCTTTCCGCAGATCCCAGTTATCCTCCGTCAGCCCCCCAGGCTGAGGACGTTTTCTGCCCTGGGACTGGCCTTCATCAGCTTCCAGTCGGATCTCAGGTCGGTGTCCAGACCGTTGGGGTAGCGGCCGAAGGTGAAGTCGCTCCCGCTGTCGTCGGCCATGTTGTGGGTCTCGTCGACCTTGACGCCTGCGGCGTCCACGAGGGTCACAGTGCCGTTGTAGTCCTGGCCCCACTGCAGGGAGCCCTCTGCGAGGTAGTAGCCCTTTGCCGGTACGACCGTCCCCTCAGGGATCGTTATCGGCCCCTTCCATGGCAGGTTGATGATGGATACGACCCAGCCAGAGAGGTCGACATCTTCATCGGCGTTGTTGTAAAGCTCGACCCATTTGGTGGCGTTTCCGGGCGGATTGAGTTCCACCTCGTTGATCACTACGGCGCCTGCGCCGATCGCCGAAAGGGCGATGGCGCCGACGAGAGCCATCAAGATTGCTGACGAAATTTTGCTCGTAGAAATCCCCCACATCTTTGTTGAGAGCTTCCGGACGGTTCCGGGGCTCACCGGCTGAAAATAGCTTCCAAGTAGATAACGGTGTCGATCGTTCGACGGCGTAGATCGATTTTGGTTCGCCGAGCCCATCGATCTGCCGATCGTCGCGCCCGCCTTGGACGGGTCAGGGTTTTATTTGGTCCTTCGACTATAGGAGGTCTCATGCAGTACTCGGAAGGAAGGGTCGGCAGGGTTTTCGTGATCAGGCTGGAGGATGGTGAGGACCTGATCGAGTCGGTCCAGGGTTTTGCGGCCGAGAAGGGGGTCGCCGCCGGGATGATTCACTTTCTCGGAGCCCTTCGAGGGGGGCGGCTCATCACCGGACCGAAGGAGCCGACGATCCCGCCGGGGCCGCCCTTCGTCGAGGACCTGGATGACGCATGGGAGATCTTTGGCGTTGCAACGGTCTACCCTGGGGACGGGGGCGAGCCGACTGTTCATATCCACTCCTCGGCGGGGCACGCCGATCGGGCGCTGACCGGCTGCCTAAGGGAGAGAGCGACGACCTATCTCGTCGTCGAGGCGGTGGTCTTCGAGCTTCTGGGGCTTGAGGCCCGAAGGTCCATCGACGAGAACACCGGCCTTCGTCTTCCCGTCCTCGGAGAGAGGCTGTAGATGAGGAGGAGCAGAAGGAAGAAGGGGAGGGATAGGAAGGTGGAAAGAGGCGCGGCGCCGCCCCTCCCCATCTCGATGGAGGAGGCGAGGCGGGAAGGGATCGACAGGTTCGACGTCGTCCTCGTCTCGGGGGACGGGTACGTCGACCACCCCTCCTTCGGGGTCGGCCTCATCGGCCGGGTCCTCCAGGATGCGGGGTACGCCGTCGGGATCATCCCTCAGCCCGACTGGAGGCGCGACGAGGACTTTTCTGCCCTCGGGGAGCCGAGGCTATTTTTCGGCGTTGCCTCCGGGAATGTTGACTCGATGGTGAACAACTATTCGCCGAACAAAAAGCGCCGAAGGCGGGACGTCTACTCCCCCGGAGGCCGAATCCTCCGGCCCGATCGGGCGTCAATCGTCTACGCCAACAGGGTTCACGCCCTCTTTCCCGACGTCCCCCTCATCCTCGGCGGGATCGAGGCGAGCCTGCGGAGGTTCGCCCACTACGACTTCTGGTCGGATTCTGTCCGCCGATCGATCCTGGCGGACGCCCCTGCGGATTTGGTGGTTTACGGGATGGGGGAGAGGCCCATCCTCGAGGTAGCCTGCCGGCTGGAGGGGGGCGAGGAGGTCGGTGACATAAGAGACGTTCCGGGGACCGCCGTCAAGATGGAGGTCCGGGAGTGGAGGGCGACCAACCACCAGGGTTTCGTTGAGATCCCCTCATTTGGGGAGGTGGCACGGGACAGAAGGAGGTACGCTGAGGCCTTCCGCCTCCACTATGGCGAGCAGGACCCCTTTCGAGGAGGAAGGGTCGTCCAACCCCACCCCAAGACCGTCGTCGTCCAGAACCCCCCGGCCACGCCCCTGACGACCGAGGAACTGGACCACGTCTACGAGCTCCCCTTCACCAGGGCTGCCCATCCGTCCTACAAGGAGGAGATACCGGCCCTGGAGCCGGTGAGGTTCTCGATAACCTCCCATCGTGGGTGCTTTGGATCCTGCTCTTTCTGCGCCCTAACCCATCATCAGGGGAGGATCATCCAGAGCAGGTCCATCGAGTCGGTGGTGAGGGAGGCGGAGAGGCTGACGGAGATGCCGGGCTTTGCAGGGGTCATCCAGGACGTGGGCGGTCCCACCGCCAACATGTACGGGATGGTCTGCAGCCGCTGGAAGGACGGCGGCGGAGCCTGCGCCGACAGGCTCTGCTCCCCCGAATGCCCGAGCCTTGCGGCAGACCACAGCCAGCAGGTCGAGCTCCTCCGCCGACTTCGAGAAATTCCCGGCGTCAAGCGGGTCTTCGTCAGCTCCGGGATCAGGCACGACCTGATCCTCGCAGACGAGACCCCGGCAGGCGCCGAGTACCTCGAATACCTATGTCGCCATCACGTATCGGGCCACCTGAAGGTGGCGCCCGAGCACGTCTCCGACCGGGTCCTGGCGGCGATGCACAAGCCCTCGCGGGCCGTCCTGGAGGAGTTCCGGGCGAGGTTCAGGACCCTGAGCCGCGAGGAGGGAAAGGAGCAGTATCTCGTTCCCTACTTCATCTCCGGCCATCCGGGCTGCGAGATCGAGGATATGGTGGAGCTCGCCGAGTATATGAGGGACAACAGGCTCTACTCCGAGCAGGTTCAGGACTTCACTCCGACGCCCATGACCGTCTCGACCTGCATGTATCATACTGGCCTTGACCCCTTTTCCGGAAAGCCCGTCCACGTGCCGAAGGGGCGGGAGAAGGAGATACAGAGGGCGCTCCTGCAGTTTCGGGACAGGAGGAACTGGGGGCTCGTTCGGGAGGGTCTCCGCCTTGCGGGGCGGGAGGATCTGA
Organism: Methanothrix sp.; assembly: GCA_035380685.1. Taxonomy (GTDB): domain Archaea; phylum Halobacteriota; class Methanosarcinia; order Methanotrichales; family Methanotrichaceae; genus Methanocrinis. The sequence continues at coordinate 17,690 of DAOSXX010000032.1, forward strand.
TCGGCGACGGGCCGAACTGCCTGGTGCCGAGGAGGTGATGGGATTGATCCTCGATTGTAATCTGATGTGTTTCATCTCTCACAGCATCAATGGCTGGGATTTTTGGCTTTTGGATGCTGTCAAACTGCTGGCGGCGCGCTCCACCCCGCTCCGCTTCGTGCCGCAGCCCTCTCGCAGCGTTTGATAAAAATAAAATCGTCTGATCAGCCCTCTATCGCCTCGTAGACGCTGATCCGGAGCTCACCGTTGTTGTCGCTGTAGCCTCCGCCATCGTGGACGATGGCCTTCAGCGGCATCCCCTCACCGAAAACGACGGCTTCATAGACATGGGAGGTGTTGTAGACGGGCGGAGCGCCGGTCTGCTCTTCGATGAGCTCTGATAGGTGCACCGTCGGGTCTACGAGTTTGAGCTGCCCCCAGACCTGGGGCACGTCCCCGATCCTCCATTCTGCGTAGCAGAAACAGGAGTCGACGCCGTCGGTGTGGTCGCTCCAGAGGCTGCATTCTCCTTCTCCGACTATTATGTAGGGCTTGCCGCTCTCCAGGACGACTCCGACCTCCGTCGGCGTGGTGCTTATGGCCGGGATGGATACGGGGCCAGCCAGGAGCTGACCTTTGGTGTAGCTGGTTGCATATCCCAACCCTCCATCGCCATCGCCGCTGGACCCTCCGCTGCGGCAGTCGTTACAGCCGTAGTAGTCGTCGTAATAGGGGCTGACGATCGAGATCGCCTCGTCCCCGGAAGTCCAGTCGTGGGGCCCTCCGAAGATGGGGTCGACCTCCCAGCCTTCCCGAGCTCCCAAATCGGTAACATAACATGCGGCCCCGTCTGATGCTGCTCTCGCGGCATCTCCAGAGGTGGCGGCGAGATAGAACTGATAGCAGGGGCAGGGGTCGGATATATATTGAGGCTTTCGCAAAAGGCAGTATTCCTGGGCGGTTGCGGCGTTAAAAAGAAGCACCAGAGTCAGGAACAACAGAACGAGCTTTGCCGAATTCACGAATATAATTAATGTTGCTGATAGACTTAAATCCGTTGCTTGATTCCTTGCCAGGTTGGTCCACACATCGCTTTTGATATTCGGAAGTATGGACTTACGGAAGTTCCGAGATGATGGCGGTCTTGGGCGGGGTGGACGCCGTGATCGTCCGAGCCTCGCGATCCGCACCCCCCCCCTCCGCCGGGCCCTCCATCAGATCTATTCTGACATCTCACCTGAAGGCCGTCTCCACCGTCGTCCTCCCGTCCCTGATATCCTCTTCAGCCTGGTTTACAGCGGCCTTGACGTCTTCGGGCGTGGCCTCTTCATAATACCTGTTCAGCGCGAGGCCCACGCCCCCCTCCCGGACGCCGAGGGTCTCGGCCTCGCCGAAGGGAAGCTCTCCCTCAACGTACAGCCCCAGCGTCCGATAGAGGCTCGCGTCCACGTTCTTCATCATCGACGTCAGAATATGCTCAGCCTGCAAGGGATCGGTCTTCTCGATGATCAGCGCCTGGTCGGAGTCGACGCCGATGGCGTATTTCCCCGACGCCTCCGCCGCCTTGAAGACGCCGAGGCCCGTCGTCCCCGCCGCCTGGAATACGATGTCGGCTCCCTCATTGTACATCTCCGACGCCATCTCCTCGCCCAGGGCGGCGTCGTTCCAGGTCTCTGCATACCGGACCAGGACCACAATGTTGGGCCTCACGCTCTCAGCGCCCTGCCGGTAGCCGACGACGAAGTCGTTTATGGTGGTGCTGTTCTGGCCGCCGAGGAGGCCGATCGTCCCCGACTCGGTCATCAGGCCGGCGTAGACGCCCGCGAGGTAGGCGCCCTCGTTCTGCCGAAAGAGTACGGAGTAGACGTTTTCATAGCCGCCCTCGGCGTAGTCGACGGAGGAGTCGTAGATTATGAACCTCTTATCGGGGTGCTTTTCGGCCACCTCTGAGAGGAGGTCTCGCATCAGAGCGGACCCCACGATCAGAACGTCGTAATCGTCGCCGGCGGCGGCTTCCAGCTGCTCTCCCCAGGTGGAGGAGTTGTAGCCCGCCTCGATCGTCGTTGCCTCGATCCCGAAGTCCGCCTCGGCCTCTGCGATGCCCCGGACGGCGGAGTCGAAGAAGGATTCGTCGCCTTTGGCGCCGTTGATGAAGTGGACTACCTTCACGGCGTTATCGGCAGCGTTGGCGGGGGATGGCGCTATGGATATGAGCACTAGAATTAAAATAGGGAATAATTTTGGCGACACGCTTTACGGGTGGGGATTTCTGGTATAATACGGCTTTGGGTGCTGGTTAAGCGCTATATTTGGCCCAAGACTTGGACTTCATCGACCAAGCCTCAATCCTTTCTCCGAAAAGCTCGGTCCAAGTTCCCAGATGTTGCGAGAAGATGGCGGACTCCTCTCTGCCCTGATAAAACAAAAACGTAGGTGCGACGATTTGGACGCCGGTGCAAAACCGCAAGGTCTTGCGCTGGTATCCCACAGGACTGGGGGTCCTGTAACCGGCGTTAAAATCGCCGTGGCCCCACCATTATGAGGTCTAGGAATATTAATATAATTTTTTATAATACATTTTCTATATTGTCTACTAGTTGTAAGTTGCAAAACCGTGTTATGTGATGTGTTTGAATCGTCGATGAACCACGCCTTATCGGACTTAAAATCTATATATCACAGAAGAGCTGGCATTGTAGCCACAGATCCTCTTGTATGGGGGTATTAGCTATTAAAGCGCGCAAAAACGATACGATTATAGAAGTCGGTTATTTGAGCTCCAGAAGTGCGTCCCAGGGAGCAGTGTTAAAATATATAATAAAATTTTTGACTGAAGATGATATACAGGAGATTATAAACTTGCAAGATATTGTTCTGGCTAAAATCAAAGACTCAGATACATACTACCCTGTATCCAAAGAGGTCTTAAAAGGACTTCTGAATAACGGGGATACCGCAATGGGCGTTGTAATTTCCGAGGAGCTTGTTGGTTTTTGTATCATTCATCTGCCCGGACTTGAGCAGGGAAACCTCGGACGAGATATTGAGATGTCCGAAGAGGATCTAAATACCGTTGCTCATATTCAATTTATATTTGTTCATCCAGATTATTGGGGATATTCTATCCAAAATAAATTAATAAAACACGTTCTTAATATCGTCACGGACGCTGGCTGTCGCCATGTTTTATGCACAATATCTCCAAAGAATTATTATAGCCTATATAATACGCTCCAATGGGGTTTCTCGATTCGGGAAATAAAGGAGAAATATGGCGGATTGCTCCGATATATATTATGCAAAAATATATCTATTGATGTTAATCCCCGTTGGCACGAGATCGTGACTATAAATCGCTCAGATATCGAGGGTCAGAAAAGGCTATTGGAAGAGGGGTTCCAAGGATTTGACGTATCAAAAGGATCGGATGGATTCATTATTCATTACGGGAGAGGGCATACCCGGTCAACTTCAGAGCGGTAGAAATTGCAGGCCCGAATTCGGTATCTGCTGGCATTCCTTTTTGCATGGAAAAAGAGATGCAGCGATTGGAAGGGAATCGATCTTCGATGGTCACCATCGGTCATCGGTTATGCAGGCAGAATCACAAAACTATATTTGATTGGCCCGCTTAAATGTAAATTCAGGAGGACTGACCCCATTGAGAATATGTTTTCTTTTGGCAATTGCCATAATCGCATCAACCGCAATGGCACAAGAAGATACTGCAAGTAGCTGGTCAGAGAGAGGATATGGCCTTCTCTTTCAATTCAAGTATGAAGAAGCTCTAACGGCATTCGATCAGGCCATTTCTATAGACCAGCAGCATGTTGCAGCATGGATAGGGAAGGGCAGCGCCCTAGATTATTTGGGCAATTATAGTGAGGCGCTGGAAGCGTTCAACAAGACCATCGAGATCGCTCCTTATGATGCGAGGGCTTGGGTTGGCAAGGGATCGGCTCTTGGAAACCTCAATAAAACCAATGAGTCTTTAGAGTCGTACAATACAGCTATCGAGATGAACCCAGAATACGCTATCGCGTGGAATGATAGAGCCTGGTTGCTTCTAACGTTGGGCGACTACGAAGAAGCGGTTGAAGATGCTGATAGAGGCATTCAACTTCTCAACAGAGATTTAGCATGCACCCTTGACACCAAGGGCGTTGCCCTTGTCGGCCTGGGAGAATATGAGCAAGCTTTAGAGTGCTTCGACAGGGCTATCGAGCTGGAGCCTTCAATTGCAGAAACGTGGTTCCACAAGGGAGATGCCCTTAAGGGCCTGGGCCGCGAGGATGATGCGGAGGCAGCATACGCTGTAGCGAGAAATTCGACTCTCGTATGGCCGGGAGAGGAGGATGTCTAAATAAGACGATGCTCTGCAGGGCAGGGTCCTAAGCCTAAGCCCTGCTCCTTTGACCTATTTTAATCACCATTTGGGCATGATTCCAATTATAGTCTTATCAGGGTGCTTCGGGGCAACGCCCTCCAAAAGCTCCCGCATAAGAGCGGACCCTGTGATCAGAACGTCGTAATCCTCGCCGGCGGAGTCGAAGAAGGACTCGTCTCCTCGGGCGCCGTTGATGAAGTGGACGATCTTCACGGCGTTCTCGCCAGCGGTGGCGGATGATGGCGCTATGAATATGAGCGCTATAATTAAAATGGGGAATAATTTTGGTGTCACAGTTTCAGGGTGGAGCCTTCTAAGATTTTATGGCTTTGGCTGCTGGTCAATAACCACTTATACCGTATTAGTTCGAGATTAAGGTTTACTATATTTTTATCTATGATAAAGTATGTTGGTATCTTGAAGACCATCTGTATAATTTAAATTTCGTTTTAAATAGTGTGTCAGCATTTTACCACTTTGATATTCTTTTCCACACTCTGGAAGAGGAAAATCCAACGCCTTAAATAGATCATTTCGATGAAGATCGAATGTTGCACGCATTAGATCGCTATATGCATACGCTGCATGGACTAACCCAATATACGCTATTACTACTCCCAAAAAGGAGAATATCAGTGCCCACAAATTCCAAATTGCCCAAATGGAAAATGCAAAACTCCAGGTCATCAATAGCACACGGTCATTAAGAGTCGCTCTGGCAAAGTTTAACTCCTGTTTCACATTTTCAGGCAAGATCAACCACAATCTCGGCCAGACTACAAAAATATTCAATCCGTATCTTAGGAACGGATATTCCTCTGCAGCTCTTAGTATATTCCCTACTCTTGTTGGTAAGAGCAATTTTTGATTTGAAGGATAATTATCTAGGTCAGAATCGATGGTGGCATACTTATCTAATTCAACGCCCTCGAGAGTGTCATATCGTTTAGCGAGTTCGTTCCATATTTGTTCTTTTTCGCTAAGGATTTGCTTCTGGTGATGAATAAAAAATAATTTTATATTATTAAATTTACTTGGCCAATAGCCTTCAGCAAACTGAAGTAATGGCAGTTGGAACCAGCGCATGAGACTACTTGAAACGGTTACTAAAATTAGGCCACTGAACGCAAAGATCAATCCTTGGGCAATGTCGACTCCTGATGTAAACTTAATAATAACGTCCCATTTCCACCCTTGTGAGTGAATTAATGTAATCAATCCACCAATCCAGAAAGCTAAGGCTGGCATTATACTGCTATTCGACCATCGTTGTGCAATATCGCCAGCCATCTTATTCAAAAAGCTATTGAACATTATTTACCACCCTTTTTTTCAAGTGGAATGAGATCTACGTTATGAAGGGGACATTTCGACTGAATGCGAGACCTATAATCGCAGTGAGGACATACGAGCGGTTCAAAAGCGGTGTTTCCACCTATTCTTTCATATTTTAGGCTTAATGGACTTAATTCTCCGACTCGCTTAAATGGCCCAGGCTGCTGTTTCAATAACCAAATTGCCGTATCATCGTCCGTGATTAAAGTTCTAATTAATCCTGCTCTAATTGCGCCAAGTATCGAAAACCTTTTTTCCTTCCCTCCAGCAATAGCGATTATGTCTACACCTGGCGAGTCCCGTATTTTATAAAGGTATTCTAAATCTAATGTAATAAATTGGTCGTAATATCTTTTCAGGATCTTACCAAATCGTTCATTTTCATTTTCGAACTCTTTATTTATTAAAAATTGGCCATTTTCATCATATAAATGGTATAGAATTTCCCCCCTAGCCCCCATCGATTTTAGATCGCTGTTACTTATTCCCGCCTGATCGAAGAATTTAGAAATATTTGCGTGAGGGCTCAGTGGATTTCCAATTCCTAAGAGAAATATGTCCGATTTGCTTGCATCGTAGAGTATATTCATTGTTTTGTTCTTAGAGCTTATCGAAATAGATCCATCATCTTCAGCGAACAATGGGAGCTTATATGCGGTTGCATTAGTATCTGAATCTGCAATTGAAAGTTTTGCCATGCATAACGCTGTTAAGATATTGGAGTCAACAGATAATATATTTATTGACGGATGTACACTCAGAGGATAAATAGTTATTTCGCTCAAGGATTTCCTTTTCATGTGGACTAGCGCTTCAAGTAGGGTTCTACCACAGCTGAGTGCAATTTTATCATTATGTGTTATTTTTTCATCTAAATAATGAGCGCCTTCGATTCCTAATTCCTCATAGCTATCCTCATTTGTGATTTTAATTCTCTTAAGTTGACATGATTTATACTTTCTAGCTAGTTCTCTTGCTACCAACCCCATTTGTTTTTGCGAAATGGGATGCCTAAGTTTTTCAATATTTATTGTTTTTCTCCCTTTTTTTATGTAGTTTTGATTTTTTGCGATACAGATATCTCTCGATTGTCCAAAGATTCGTGGATTCTGATAATTACATTCGCTCAAAACTTTCATATGAGCATAATTATAGATCTCACTAATTGTGATAACACCATCGTCATCCAAATCTGCATCGCCACTATATATTCCATTGACAAAATGTCTAGTAAAATTCGAATTGTGAGTTTGTTCAGCGTTACATTGATCAATTCCAGCCCCTTGGTCTAGATCACATGATGTCAGTATGACTCGCCCAGTCTTATCTGGCTCCAATAACTCTTCAATAGACATGCTATTCATATTCGCATTAAAGCCACGTATCGATTTGAGACAACAATCAAGAATTAAAAATTGCCTTTCGGAAGCGCATGTATGCATCAAATTTTTTAAAAAACTCAAATCTATTGAATGTGTTTTGATATTTTTCTTATGATTCGAAGAATGTTTATTCATCAACAAAAATATTGATGAATCTGATACAACTCCATGACATAAAAAATAGACTAACAACGTATCTGTCGTATTTCTATCCCTAAAAAATATTTCGAGCCGGTCCTCGACATAACTTTTCGTTTTGTTTATTAATATATCTTGGATTTTGAACGATCCTATTTTATTATTTTCAAAAATAGACTTCAATCCAGCGACATCATTGCTAGTTAGATCTGAATTTGAATCAGTGGCCGTCGAAGAAACAATAATCGCAAATCGATTATTATACATATATCTCTCCTCCATAACTTTCTGACGTGTCACCTTCCTATATCGGGACCTATATTAGCTTAACGACTCCACATGAGTCGTCGGAGTCTAAACATATCTGTCTTTATCTTCGACACAATAATTTTTAACATTCATTGATTGTCTTGTTACTATTTAAGTCTTACTTGTTTAATTCTATTTGTCACTATCTCCAGTTTGCGGCGCAGCCAGTTCATTTTTGCGCAGCAGTTTTTTTTCAGGGATGAAAAATGATATTACAACAGCCTTTCCAGACTTAGCACAATCGATATGATTGCATTAATCTAATTCATGAAGCTTACCTCGAAACGTTATTTTGTATTTCAGCATCATAATTAACGAGTCGTGACTGAGGACCATTGAAAATCACAAACTATGGGCTCATTAACTGAGATTACCCTAAATCAATCGCATGGGACAAATTCAACAGATCTGTTTCAATGGCTTGCACCCACGACCAATTAACGAAAACAATACGAAAATGGTGGGGCCACGGCGATTTGAACGCCGGTTACAGGACCCCCAGTCCTGTGGGATACCAGGCTACCCTATGGCCCCGCTGCGGTTTCTTGGATGCAGACTACCCATATAAAGCTTATCGCCCGGCAGCCTCGCGTCTTGCGCCTATGTCCACCATCCAGAGGCCGCAGAGGACCAGAAGGCCGTTGAAGAAGAAGGCTATCGGGTTCAGGGCGTTTGGGACGATGGTGAAAAGGAAGACCCCCGCCGCAATCGTCCCCAGGCCCGCCATGACGATCCCCGCCCGGACCGAGACGAGGGTGTAAAGGATGCCCACGGATATCAGAACTATCCCCGCCATTATCAGCGGGTGGAACGCTATCATGTCCGGGAATCTCGCAGCCCGTTTACTTATACGTTGCCATCGCCGTCAGCGGCCCTCTTCCCTCTGTCCTTTGCCCTACGCTCTCCGTCCTCCACCCTCCGGTCGCCCCTCTTTTTCGCCGCAAGCGTGGGGAGGGGGGGCCTTTCTGCTCGGCACCGGTCCCGCTCCGGTCCGCTCCGCTCCGCCGCCTGACTTCAGCCCTCGGGTTTTTTCGCGCCGCCCGCCCGCGTCGCCGCCTATTTACCCTATGGGCTCCTCGGATTTCCTCATGAAGAGGATCTACATGGACCACGCCGCCACCACCCCTATGGCCCCGGAGGTGGTCGAGGCGATGACCGCCGCCTTCGTCGAGATCTTCGGCAACGCCTCCAGCCTCCACCAGCCGGGCCTGGAAGCGCGGGCGGCCCTGGAGGAGGCGCGGGAGAAGGTGGCGGGGCTGATCGGCGCAGAGGCGGGAGAGGTCTACTTCACCAGCGGCGGGACCGAGTCCGACAACACTGCCATAAAGGGCGTCGCCTTGCAGAACCGCGACCGCGGGCGTCACATCATCACCACCTCCATCGAACACCCGGCGGTTCTGGAACCGTGCAGGTATCTGGAGCGGCAGGGCTTCGAGGTGACCTATCTGCCCGTGACCCGGGAAGGGCTCGTCGAGATCGAGGCCCTGGAGTCGGCGATCCGGCAGGATACGATCCTGATATCGATGATGCACGCCAACAACGAGATCGGAACGATCCAGCCGATCGCCGAGGCTGGTTCGATCGCTCGCGATCGGGGGATCGCCTTCCACACCGACGCCGTCCAGACCGTCGGCAAGATCCCGGCGAAGGTCGACGACCTGGGCGTGGACCTGCTCTCGATATCTTCGCACAAGCTCCACGGCCCGAAGGGGGTCGGCGCCCTCTACATCCGGAATGGGACCCCAATCGAGCCGATCATGCAGGGCGGAGGCCACGAGCGGGGCATGAGGCCCGGAACCGAGAACGTCCCCGGCATCGTCGGCCTTGCGACGGCGGCGGATCTCGCTGAGAAGAACCTGGAGGGGGATATGACACGGCTCGCAGGGATGAGGGACCGGCTCGCCGACTTCGTCCTCGCGAGGGTCGAGAAATCCTGGGTCAACGGCTCTCGGACGAAGAGGCTCCCGAACAACCTCAACCTCGGCTTCTCCTACATCGAGGGGGAAGCTTTGCTGCTGCGCCTCGACGCCGAGGGGATCGCCGTTTCGACGGGCTCTGCCTGCTCCTCGAAGAAGACGGTGGCAAGCCACGTCCTGACAGCCATCGGCCTAAAACCCGAGGAGGCCCACGGGTCGCTCCGGATAACCCTTGGGAGAGAGAACACCGACGAGGAGGTCGATTTCGTCGCCAGGACCATCGTCGAGGTGGCAGAAAAGCTCCTGGCGATGTCGCCCTTCAGAAAATTATGAGGGCTGAGGGCTGAAGGTCGCTCTGATCGTTCTCGACCCTCAACCCTCACTCCCCTTCGCCGCCCCGGTCCTCTTCCTGACCGGACCGCACGAGGACCGCCGGGCCCCGATTGATCTCCATCATCTCCTCCGGGGAGAGGACGGCCCGGCCGGTGGCGATGAGGTTTCCTTCCTCGTCGACGACGAGAACTTCCTCCCCGGCCCTGATCTCGGGATCGACGCCGACGACGTGCTTTGCAAAGGCCGTCCCACCCTTTGCGACGTAGGGCGCGACGTCGCTTCTGATCACGATCCTCTGCCGGGGGGCCGGCAGGTGCTCGTAAAGCAGCTTCGCCCCCAACGCGCTCAAGGTCAGAAGGCCGTCTCGAGCCCGCACCGTCGCTATCCTCTCGCCATCCCGATAAAGGTGCCTCAACCTTCCGGTATTCGAGAGCATAAAGGTCGTATCGTCTCCGAAGAGGGCCCTGCCGCTCCCGCGCCCGAACTGAAAGTCGGCTATAATCCTCGCCCGTCTGAGCATCGACTTCGGTTTTT
>DAOSXX010000033.1:0-27713 GCA_035380685.1 Methanothrix sp.
TAGATTTAGTTGATAAGTTCAACGATCACAGCAATTCGGTGTTGGCTGGTTTGCGAATCAGCAACGGGCAGCTTATTTCATACCTGGAGGAGTCGTTTAAGGGCGTGAAATACGACGAGGCGAGCGGTCGAATAACTGGCGTCAACTGGCGAAAACAGCGAAAGATTGAGTTCAAGCCGATCCCGACGAAGGACCCCAAGGAAACAGCGATGGAGTGTCGATTGAATGCGTTTCTTACCGACCACGACCGAGATATCAAGCGCGGTCTAAAACCCTTTAAGACCGCTGACTTTGCCAGTTATCGGCAGACGTGGCTGATGAGTGGAACCTTCACGGTGCAACACGACGCGATCGACTTCAGCGAGGCTGAAGAGTTCTTGAAGCAGTCGGGCATGGTGGAGCTTCGAGACGACGGGCTTTGGTACATCCGAAGCTAACCACAAACTACTTATATATCTAAAACCGCAAAGTATTTATATTACTAGTTCACTGCTGGCGATCGTTAAACTTATATGCGATCAACTATATCTTACACTTGCTTTTCTTGGCGACCGGCGACGGTCGCCTCCACACGTCCTTCGGGACGGGATGAAAAGCAGGACGGTGGATTAAGACCACACAAGGCTTTAGCGAAGCTTGCAGTTAGTTCGGAAGATAACCCCAGATAAATACTTCTGGGTTTAAGATGAGGCACGCGGTGGTAGGACACCGCAAGACCTCGAAAATAGGATGTATATCCATGAGTAGTACAACAGAAGACTATATAAATGTTGCGGAGGACACAGATCCTCTGGAATCGCTTGAAGGAAAGATAGTTTTTGGCAAGCTGGCTAATGGGCGGTCGTTCGTTAGCAGGCTGATCAAGGTCGATAGATCTAAGCTGTATTTTCAGACCAGAGACGGCCAAATTATTCTAAACGACCTGCGGAAGATCGTCGAGCTGCGGGAGTACGCACCGAAGCAGGAGGCGGTCTGAAATGGTCTCGACTTACGCGTTGCGACCGGAGATCTCGAAGAGCCTTCGGCCCGGTGATTGCCTGATCGAGAACGTTAACGGGCTGGTCGAAGCTGTAGATACGGTTTTAGCTGCCCATCTTGTCACGCAGAAATATCATATCTTGGAGTTTGCTGAGAATCGGGCAACGTACCTTTACCAAGATGGGGTTTACGTGCCTTACGCCAGGGAGTTCCTGGAGGGCGAGCTTATCCGATGGTTTGAGCCTTTCCGCAAAAAGAATATGCGGCCCGTTATGACCACTCAAACCGCCAGAGAGATCCTTAATATAGCGTTTACGCTTAATAGGACCACAATGGAAGTTTTAGACAGGCAACCTTTGATGCTAAACGTGCCAAATGGTCTTTTGGATCTTACTTCTTGGGAAGTGGTGGCGCACGACCCTAAAACCATATCGTTGTCGCAGATCGAGGCGGTTTATATCCCAAAGGCTGAATGCCCCCTATTCATGGATTATTTGGATGGGGTGATTGATCCTAAGTATCATCTGGCCCTCCAAGAAATGTTTGGATATACGCTCTGGCCCGGATATCCCTTGCATAAGGCGTTCATGCTATATGGGCCGCCTAGAACGGGCAAATCTACCATGTTGGGCGTTATACGGGCTTTGCTAGGGGGTCAGGCCGTTAGTACGGTGGATCTTCAACGGTTGACAGGCTCTAATCACGTCGTTTGGGAATTGTTCGGCAAAAAGGCCAACATTCACGGGGATCTACCGCGAAGTGTCGTTTTGGAACCGTCCGAGTTCAAGGTTTTGACTGGTGGCGATACGGTTAGAGGCGAACAGAAGTTTAAAGATGGGTTTAGCTTCAATAACCAGGCAAAAATAATTTATGGATCTAACTATATACCTGCTTTGAGGTTTGACGACGACGCATTTTATAAACGCTGGGTTATATTCCAATTCAACAGATCTTTTGAAACTACGGGAGATAGTCGCCTTAAGGAGAAGCTAACGACACCCGAAGAGCTTTCAGGTATCCTGAATTGGTCGCTGGAGGGCTTGGACCGGCTACGATCTAACGACTTCAGGATGTCTTACCATGACAACGGCGAGGATCTTTACCGGCGACTATCACGGCCCATCTTGGTATTTCTGGAGGAGATGACCGAGGAGGACGACGACGCCAGAACACCGAAGGATGAGCTTTTCCAGGCTTATAAGACGTGGTGTAAGACTAACGGGACCAAACCAGGGACGAAGAACGCTTTCGGTCGGAAACTTCGAGATATGGATTTTGAGGAAGGCGCGATCTTAAACGGGTCTAAACGGGCTTGGTTTGGTATTCGGCTTAAGGAGTGATGGAGTCGTTACGATATTTACGTTATTTTGCCCGTAATAGCTTTGCAAAAAATAATTTCATAGCTTAATACGGGCAGAATATCGTAACTTTCGTAACGATCATTTTTATGGAGATGATTATATAAGTGATAATATTTTATGTTTGGAGTGTGGCGAGCCCATGCAGTTCTATGGATGGCGCGGGCTAAACATGCAGTTGATTTGTCCAGGATGCGGACAGGTACGGATGGAACAAAACCCCTATTGGGGGCTTGAACAAGACTTAGACAGATTTTAGTTGGAGGTTTCATGGATTCAGAGCTTTATGATCGGATCGCACGGTTGATGCTGCAAGGTTGGGATGTAGACGACGCAATCAGCGAGGGCATGTTTGAGCCGGATGAGATCCCGGAGGTTTACCGGCTGTTGGATAGGGAGCCTTGGGGCTGGATAGATCCCCAGGAACAACGGGAAAGGCGATATAAATTTAATTAAATAATGGGAGGATGATTAATATGAGTTCTTTAAAAGACGAGTTTTACTTTGGGTTTGTTGGGTGCGGTGTAGACGTACCGGCGGCTATGGAAGCGTTGGAGTACCTGCGGAACATTGAGGGCTTTTGGGCTAAAGTTCAATCTATGGGTCGGTTTAAAATGACGCTGGCGGACTGCATATTTTATGGGGTCTTCGATGACGAGGAGACGGCGCTATTGTTTGAGCTGGAAGACCGGGGATATCTGACGACGGGGATCGTTAGGCTCTCGGGCTGACCTTGGTATATTTTCCCCCTGGTTAGGCCCGGATGGAGGAGCGGAGGTTTCCCCCCACTTTTAATGGGGGAAACCGTAGCTCCGACCGTGGCCGGTATCGCTCACTTTGCACTAACTGAAAGATCATCTTCCGAGTAGCCAAATAGCTTGATTATATCCTTTGAAATTTTAACGATCCTATCTGCACTGTGGCTTGTCTCAACGTATATGTCAGTCCCTGATATCGGCTCCGGCAATGATAATTCAGTTGGATTCTTTGAAAAATAAGCTAGTTTACGCCCTCTTAAAGAGAGAACCTTATCAAACTGGTCTTTATGGGACGTTTGCATGATATCACATATTTTGAGGAGCATGTTCTTCCAAGAATCCACGTCGTATTGAGTCCCCTTTAATTCAAAATGGTCTATAGATGTCCCCCGGACCCCCTGACGACCCGAAGTGGCGAATGTTTCATCGTAAAATTTTATAATCGATTTCAGGCTATCAGCATAATTATAGATCTCATCAAGATCATCGATTGGCACGCGTTCTTCATGTTTCTGTTCATCGAATAACCCCAAATATTTCTGCGAAGCGTTGAAGTAGAGTCGGCAAATTGGCTTCTGGATATTGTCATCCAAAAGAATGTTGCAAAAGCTCTTGAAGTCTCGTAAATGCACGCGTTTTGAGTCTGTAATCTCACGAAGAATTGCTTTAACTATATAATATCCTTCGAATTCCTCTTCGGTTGTGACAATTTCATCACGTGGTCGCTCTTCTAATTTCTCTTGTTCAGGCAACTCACCCTTGGATGTATCTGCTTGGGGTGAAATATGCTCCCCTGCAAGAGCGAACTTAAGCCTTTCACTGATCTTATCATTAATAAACTGCTTCAAAGCTTTCTTCGTGATTTCAGAGAATCGTTCTATTTGGGGGCGGGTCATTTTTTTACCTGAATATACTTGAGATGCAAAGAATTTAACGAATTCATCGGAAGGCTCCCTAGTCTGTTCGTCAATTATTCTCTTTATCTCTTTAGTATACTTAAGCTCAGAGGCGGTGGTTAAAATATCCTCTAGATTAAAAGAAGATTTTGTAAATTTTTTCAGTTCTTCTACCAACGATTCATCTATATCTAAGATATTGAATTCAAGAAATGTTTTTTTATCCATTAGGTTTGGCTTTTCTAGATCGGAATAGAAACGGTAAATGATACCGTTAGTTAGGACGCCAAACCTAGCGTCGGTCATTGTGAAATATCGGTTAAGCTGATGAGCATGTTCTTTATCTAAATCGACACCGCACCACTTGCACTCAAATAAAATGCTGGGCTTTTCGTCAATGAATATTGCATAGTCTACCTTCTCACCCTTTTTCTCACCAACATCCGCAACAAACTCGGGCACAACTTCTCTTGGATCAAATACATTATATCCTAAAGCAGAAATGAACGGTAAAATTAGCGCGTTCTTTGTAGCTTCTTCGGTCTGGATATGGTCAATTTGGCTTGGAATTCGAGCGGCTAATTCATGAATTTTGTCGATGAAGTCCATTAAGTATCCCTTCTGAATCTCATAGAAATTTATCACAAGAAATATCTTTCGGTGATAGACGAGGCAGGCTTTGGGATTTTTAGTGCGAAAGAGCCTTTCAAGCCCATCCAAAATCAAAAATATTACAACGTTAGCACATAGCGGTTATGCACGAATCATTTAAATACAATGCTGCTATTAAACTATGACTTCTTAGATGAATATACATAGTGTGCTTAGTCGGTCGATAACTGCTAGCGGTTTAAAACCGTTAGCTAGCACCACATACCTATACCAACATTATTATACAACTATCTCTGGACCCGTAACGTTCTATTGTACGCTACAGGCCCACCCGATTACTATAGTGTATGTAACGGGGTTGTTTGCTAAAGTCACTGTAGCGCTACATAGCGAATATCATCCTAATACATTTTATTTATAAACGGTGTACTAAATGGAGGACATACTATGAAATCTAAACGAAACTTCAGAAGCCCGCTAGAAATAGAACAACATCTTTACAAAGTGAGCCAGCTTATCTTAGAGGAGAAGTTGAACGCCAGCCAAGGACATGCCCTAGTCAATGCGGCCAAAGCCTGGCTGAAAGCCCACGAAGAGCGCAAAATCATGGAGCTTGAGCAACGGGTCCGATACCTGGAGGCTGAAAAGGACCTGGAAACGGCGAAGGCTAAGAAGGGCGGTAAGTGACATGGCAAACAAAACCAGTCTTGAAAAGGAGATCGCACAAGCTGAAGATCGGATATTGCCTAAACAGGGGGGCGACAGCCTTCAACGGCGACTTGAAGACTATGCGCGACGGTTTGAGGAGGGCGACGATGCCCTACTAAGCCAATATCCAAGTGAGCTTTTCGAGCCCACGCCAGAACCCTTGCGTGAGAAGCCCGTAGAGGCGACTTTAGAGGCCGAGGAGGGTAATGACGCCCCTAGGGAGGAAACCAGCCTAAGCCCTGTAGTAAAGGATTTCACCCCCACGCCACTGGAACGCTTCGACTATGGTGAGGTAAAGCCGGGATGGGTTGAGCGGGTCGAAACGAGGCCAGACGGCACGACGATAAAGCACGTGTCAATAGATTTGACGAAAATAGATCCTGATGAGCCTGACGAGCTGGACAGGCCAGCCTTCGACTGGATGCCAGGGCTGAGGGCGCCGAGCTTGCGCGATGTCAAGCGATCGATGGGCTTATGATAAGGTAGCTTATAGGGGCGTTGTATCAAAAAGTATTTCACCCTGTAAAAAAACAAAAGTGTCGGCGATACGATGAAATTTAGAGCTTTATTGTGCATGATTTTGTTAGCCGCGACAACATCTTCTGTCCTAGCAAGTAGCATATCAGATAACGACGCAATTTACGTAATTCGATCTGTGCTAAGTGATAACGGGTTTGAAGGGGTCACTGCTCAGGTCGCTGATGGTAGGGCAAACGGAGGAACTAAAAGCTTAGTTCTAAGTTATCGATCTACAGCTCCAGGCGTAGAAGAACTGGTTACTGAAACTGGCGGAATTCTAGGGACATTTTTTGGAGTTGTGAAGACTGGTTGGGATTGTGATGAGTTGTCCGTTGTAGTTGGAGATCGTAACGATAATGCAATCGGGATGTGGTATTGCACTAAAGAATGGAAAGACGCATACGTCCAGGGGTGGATGACTATAGAGGAAGTAGGTGCGAATGTATTAGGTACGATGTATTCATTCTAACGCGGATGGGATTTAAATTCCCTCCACTATATCCATCTAATTTTTTAAATGTTATCTCGGTTTTGGGAGACAAGGCGCAGCATAAGATGCCACAAAACTATATATCTGGCTATCTAAAGTAAACTAATTACAAAGCGGCGCAATCTCTTCATGAAATCGCTATAACGAGAATTAGTTGGTGCGGGGGATGGGATTCGAACCCACGAACTCCTGCGAGACTAGGCCCTGAACCTAGCGCCGTTGACCTGGCTTGGCGACCCCCGCAAAAGAGGCAACCTTGAAGTCTCAGTACACCTATTTAATGGTATTCGTAAACGGCGCCATGATGAGCTGACCTGCCTGATCGATGATGAGGATTTTGAGTCCTGAGCGCCGTTTTCGCTTCATCCCGTCAAAGATCCTTGTGGGGGATCAGATCGCAGCCTGTGCACCGATAGCATCCCGTCTCGGCTACGTCACCGCGAAGGCCGTGCTCGTCTAGGACCCTTCTTGTGAAACGGGCGAGGTCGATGAGCCGCTCCGGAGACGGCCGGACCATCTCGATCTCGCCTCTCCTCAGGGGATGGGGATAGACAGCCCTGATGACCGGGAGGACGCCCATCTCGGCGAGCTCCTCGATGCCCTCTCGAAGAGCGCGGTCCGACTCGCCGAGGCCTACGATCACGTTGGAGAAGACCCTGTTCTCGCCGAAGCGGCCAACGGCGTCCGAGAGCGCCATCTTGATCTTCTTCAGGGAGACCCCTGGACAAACCCTCCCGAAGAGCTCCGGGTCCAAACACTCCACGTTGTACTTGATCTCGTCAGCTCCCGCCGCCTTCAGGATCTCGTTGGACCTGAGGGCGGGGGTGACCGAGACCCCCATCGGCACATCGAACCTGCGGAGAGCCCTTACGATGTCGGCGACTCTTGCGACCTCCTCTTCCGGTGATCGCTCGACTCCGCTCGTCAGGGATATCGCCTCAAGCTCCCCCGTATCCTGAGCCCGGGCCACCATATCCAAAACCTTATCTTTCGACTTCGTGCCCCCCGATAGCTTCGGCACAGCGCAGAACCTGCAGTCGTAGATGCACCTTTCGCTGACGGTGATGTAGGCCTGCCGGGGACAGTGGAGGAGGGGCTTTTCGAGAACTCCTCGGGCGACCTCGACGCCGTTCTCGAATATTGCCACCTCGTTTCCCGCCAGCTCTGCCAGCTTCAGGGGAGAGCTTTCCGCAACGGAGAGCCTTACCCTCCTTCCGCCAGACCTAAAGAAGACGTTCTTCTCCCCGGCGCCGGGACCGGCCGTCGAGACGGGTCCCGAGGGGCGAAAGACTTCCGGCAGCTCAACGCTGCCCACAGAGATCAGACGCGCCTTAGTCTTGAGATCCATCGCCTTCATGTATTAGATGAGAGTTTATAGGGATGGCCCTCAAGCTTTTGAAGCTGCCAAATCTATTTTAGTCATGCGTTACAACCTAGCGTCCAGTCAGATGAAAGAGGTGATTTGGAATGCCTATAACATTACCGCAGGGATCTGAGCCAGGTTCTGAACCGACCTCTGAAAAAGACAAAAAAACGAACCGGGTCAGGCAGGAGTACCCTCTGAACTTTGCCGAAACTGCAGCTTTCCTCCGAGAGCTGGCGGACACTCTGGAGACGGGGAGCAAGATGGAGATGGAAATCTCCCAGCAACAGATCCTGCTTGCGCCGGACGAGCCCATCACCCTGGAGATAACATACAGGGAAGACCCCAAGAAGAAAAAGATGGAGATCGAGCTTGAGATCAAAGAGCACTTCGGCTCGGCTGGAAGAGGGGCCGGAAGGCCCACGTTGAAACCTGTCGAGTAATAGCAAACAGGGGAGTCGAGGGCGAAATCGTAAAACGCCTTCGTTTCCCCTCAAATTGATTTCACTCCCTTTTGAACCGGAGTAAGATGTCAAGATCGATCAGGCTGATAGATGTCGCTCCCACCATGGCTCGGGTCATGGGGGTAAAAACCCCTCCCATCGACGGGAAGCCCATCGAGGAGGTGGAGGGGTGGAGATGCAACAGGGTCGTTCTCGCGATCGTCGACAGCCTGGGGTACGGCCTCTACAAAGCTTTGGAGCCGGATCTTCCGAAGATGAGGTCGATGGCGGAAGAGGGCCTTCTTTTGAAGGCGGAGTGCGTCGCCCCCTCCACCACCCCTGCCATCGCCTCGATACTTACCGGCCTCGTGCCGAAAAAGCACGGGATCAGCAACACCAGTCAGGCCTCCGAATCGGAGATAAGAAGCCTCCTGGAATGGGCGAGCTCCGAGAACGTTCGATCCGCGGTGGTGATGGAGAAGGAGGGCGCCAGGACCTTCGAGGGTTTCGTTAGGGTGGTGATGGGCGTTTCCAAAAGCCTGAGCCTCTGGGATTTCGACCTAGAGATCTTGGCTAATTCGCTCACGGCTCTTAAGACGGACCCGGGGCTTCTCGTCGCTCACTTCGTCGGGATTGATCGTGTCGCGCATTTGGGCGGAGGAATTGACGAGATTAAAAAGGCAGCTTGCGCCATTGATGGCCATCTGGGAGATCTCACAGCCGCAGCTAGAGAGGGAACTATGATGATAATCTGTGGTGACCACCCTCTCCACACGGGTGGGCTGATGGGGGTCTTCGACTCGAAGCACGTGGCACTGATACTCTGGAAGAAAGAGGCGACCGACGAACCGCGTCTTTGAGGATAGGGGGTCTGTGCTTCGGAAGGTGGACTTTTCCTTCAGCAACCGTGCCTAGGGGGCGCGATAGGTTTAAATGGGTTCTCGCCAGCCTGTGAAGCATACATGTACGAAGATTTATCCGAGATCTACCAGACCGCTTTGGAGGACGAGCGGAAGCGCAAGTATATGAAAGAGATCGGCGACTGGCTGGTGGAGGAGTACTTCGAACCGCATCAGGCATCTTGATATCATGGAATTGATGGGCATCTGCAACATATGCGGCAGGGCTGGCAAGCTCTTCACCTGTCGGCTCTGCGGAAGGCTTGTATGCGCGCGGTGTTTTGACCCCGCTGTGGGGGTCTGTCGCCAGTGCAGTGGCGGTAGAAGATCAGGAGAGATCTCCGGCGAGACCTTCGCCACCGATCTGCGAGACGCGTAAACTCGAAGTTAAAAAACCGATCTTTTGCTTTTCGGGTCAAGGACATCGATATCATGTCGGCCCACCCGGCGTTTTCCTGGGAGAGGGCGAAACGTTGCGATTCTCAATCATTTTTATTTCGCAGATGAGCATGAATAATCTCATATTAGAATTATTTAATTCCAAAACCAGTTTTCGAGTCATGTGAACATGATTAAACCGATTATTCTGGTTTTAATCTGAAATTAAACCCGATATAACGGCTTTTATCCAGCTACTACAACTCCCTACACCCAGAAAAGTTTATATACCAATATAACACAAGGGATGTTGGCAGAAGTAAATTCACGTCCTGTCTGATCACATGGCAATGAAGGGGGACCTTCGCTTTGAAGGGGGCGAATGGTTCACTATTGGTAGGGGAAGTGAAGGGGAGACTGAGATCGTGAGTTTCATTCTGCCTTTGGAGCGACTCCGGGGTCGTCCCCGCAGCTCCAAGTTCACAGTTGTACATAGCAGGTAAGGGAGATAGCACAATGAAGGGGGGGGTGGGCGGATCAGGATGGAGCTGCCGAGACGGCTCTCATCTTGGTTCGCCCTTCATCACTCGTTGTTTGCGATTAACATAATAAATGAAGGGTTGAAATGAAGGGGGTGGGCGGATCAGGAGCTATGCTCATTTCGTCCTGGTTCGCCGTTAACCATTCCCTCAATCTGTTAGTCGGGCTTCTCCATATCCATTATAGTCAGCCGGATGCCCGTCAGCAGAGGTCCCCGGGACAGAGGGTGTGTAGATGAAGGTCAAGATCGAGATCGAAGATGAAGGCATGAAGTCGACGCACGTATTTGAGGGTGCCATAATTCGCGAGAAGATCATCGATTTCTTGGCTGTAGCTGGCGTCTTCTCAGAAGGGGTGGATGAAGTCAGAGAGGTCGACCAGAAACCTGAAAACAATCGAACCCTCAGAGACAGACTGGAGATTTTCGTGAGGGAGGAGTTCCCAGAATCCTGGTTCTCCTCGAACGAGCTGAGGGATCGATACGAGGCCGTGTCCGATGATATAAAGCTCAGCACAGTATCGACGTACCTTTCGCGAATGTACTACGACGGGGTCCTCGAACGCCGCGGCAACAGAAACCAGAGGCAGTACCGTCTGGTAACTGAAGAGTTCACCTCTGAGGTCAAGTATCCGGGCACAGTATTCAAAGAGGCTTCCTGGAAGGCAGAGGGCAGCTGGTAGGGCGAGAGCCCTGCCCTCCTTTTGAAAAATTCAAATTTCTCGTTTTATCTCGAGCCCCGATCATTATCGCATCGGGCTCACGCCTTTCTGGCTAGCGCCATCTACTTTCCTAGGCGGCCAAAATTTCTGGGTTTTTCGCCAGGTACCTTCTGACTATCCTCTCTGGCGCCTTGTTGAGGGGGCAAGAGAAGTTCACACACCTCGGGCAGAAATGGCGGGTGAGGATGTAGCTGAACTGGAGAGAAGCCATCGCCGTCGCCAGGTTGACCCCCGCCATCCCCAGAAAGGCTAACTGTGCCCCGTTGAAGATGAGATACCATGTCCCATAAGCCTGGACCAGAGATGGAAAGAAGAGCATGAAGAGTGTGAAGAGGATAACGACCGATTTTTCGAACCTGTTCAGAGGCTGCGGACAGAAAGGGAAGAGTTTTGGAAAGGGGTTGGGGGCGATGCATTGGAGTCGCGACCCATCCCGAGCATAGTGGGGGCAGTGGCGGCAGAGGGCCCACATCTCCACTGGCCCGAGAAATGCGACCCCCACCAAGGAGTAGGCCACGACGGGCCACCAGGTTCCCGTAGCGCGCCCCACCATCGCCATCCCGAAGAAGGATAGGGATAGAAAGGGAACCTGGTTGAGGACGAAGAACCGCCGCTCGGCTTGGTCCGCTCGGCATATCAGCTTCCCGCGCAGCTCACAGCTTCCGCAGCTCGAATCATCGTTATAGGCGCAGATATCACGGATATCTTTCCCTTTCGTCTATTTAGCCTCCTCAAAGGTGAGACCCTAATAAAGCGCGAGCTTATTTGGATTCTCCGGGCCGCAGAATAACGCGACGATTTATCAGCGAGACGAACTTATGCTCAGAAATTTGCCGATATGCCAAGAGAAGACCAACCCAGGCCTGCAGCTCACCAGATCGCCTTTAATCGCATCCTCAAGTATATGTGATGGGGACGAATATTCCTACAAGAGGTTTCCAGCATGTTTTGCAAGCGCCAGAATGACGGCTATAAACAGCCCCTCGAGGGGATACGCCAGAAGACCTTAGTTTATGGAGACGAGACTCTGCTTACCGAGTTCAGGTTATCAGAGGGAAGCCTGCTTCCCAAACACAAGCACCCTCAAGAGCAGACTGGATATTTGGTTTCGGGCAGAATATTGCTATCTATCGGATCCGAAGAGTTTGAAGCAGAACCAGGCGATAGCTGGTGCATACCAAGCAACGTTGAACATGGTGCTCTTATTCGCGAAGATTCAGTTGCTGTTGAGATCTTTTCCCCCATCCGAAC
Organism: Methanothrix sp.; assembly: GCA_035380685.1. Lineage (GTDB taxonomy): Archaea > Halobacteriota > Methanosarcinia > Methanotrichales > Methanotrichaceae > Methanocrinis. The sequence goes on from DAOSXX010000033.1 coordinate 11,914, forward strand.
CGACTACTTGCCCTGAATTCGCGCTCTTTCAGTCCGCGACTTCTTCCGCCTCTAGGGGGTAGACCCCGTCCTCGTCGTGGACCTCCTTTCCGTGGAGAGGGGGGTTGAAGACGCAGGCTAGCTTCAGGGCGGTCTTGGCCCGGAGGAGGTGGCGGTCGTGCTGGTCGAGGACGTAGATGGTGCCTGGCGCGATCTTGTAGATCTTGCCGCCGTTTCCGCCGATTTCGAGTCCGGCCTTGCCGTCACCCTCTCTTCCGTCGCCGACCTTTCCACCATCTCCACTTCCGACGTCCTCTCTTACGTCAAGGACCTCCACCTCCCCCTCGCCCTCGATGCAGTAGACCGATTCGAGGTGGTTTTTGTACCAGATGCAGGTCTCGGTCCCCGGATAGATGGTGGTTATGTGAAAAGAGAAGCCCATCCCGTCACCCTTCAGGAGAAGCCGGGTGCTCTCCCAGTTCTCGGTCACCACCCGCCGATCGGTCTCCTCAGCCTCGTCGAGTTTTCTCACGATCATGCCAAAACCTCCACCTCGAGCTTATCCTTCTCCTTTCCAGGAGTCTCATCCGGGATCTCCGATAGGGCCTCGATCACCGACTCCTCCAGGATGGAGAGGCCCCGCTTCAACTCATCATTGGTGATTGTGAGGGGGATCATGCACTTGAGAACCTGGTCAAGTGAGCCGGAGGTCTCCATGATGAGCCCACCATCGAAGGCGAGTGCCGATATCCGGGCGGCGAGATCGCCGCTCGTGCAGTCGAGGGCCTGCATCATCCCTCTCCCCCGAACCGAGAGGACGCCCTCCTCGTCCAGGTCGACGAGCCGCTCAAGCCGCTCCCGGACTATCTCGCCCTTCCTCTTCACCTCTCTCTCGAATGTGTCGTCTCTCCAGTACTCCTCCAGGGCCGCCCTGGCTGTCACAAAGGCGAGGTTGTTTCCCCGGAAGGTGCCGTTGTGCTCTCCGGGCTTCCACTGGTCGAGCTCCGGCTTCATCAGGACGACCGATAGAGGAAGCCCGTAGCCGCTCAGGGACTTTGAGAGGGTTATGATGTCCGGTGATATCCCCGCCTCCTCGAAGCTGAAGAAGGTCCCCGTCCTTCCGCACCCCACCTGGATGTCGTCGACGATCAGGAGGATCCCGTGCTTGAGGCAGACCTGTTCGAGGGCGCGGAGCCATTCTTTGCTTGCGACGTTGATCCCGCCCTCGCCCTGGATCGTCTCGACGATGACGGCCGCGGGTTGGTCGAGGCCGCTGCTCCCGTCGGTGAGCATCTTGTCCAGGTACTCGGTAGTGTCGATCTCGTCGCCCATGTAGCCGTCGTAGGGCATGAAGGCCGTACCCTGGGGCTGCATTCCGCACCCCTCCCGGAAGTGGCTGTTTCCTGTGGCCGCCACCGATCCCATGGTCACACCATGAAATCCGTTGGTGAAGGAGACGATCGTCTGCCGTCCGGTAACGTTTCGGGCGATCTTCATCGCCGCCTCGACGGCGTTCGTCCCCGTCGGACCTGTGAACTGCATCTTGTACCTCATCTTCCGGGGCGAGAGGATGAGAGACTCGAAGGTCTCCATGAAGGCCCTCTTCGCCTCGGTGGCCAAGTCCAGGCCGTGGACGATCTGATCGGCCTCGATGTACTCCATCAGCTTCTCTTTCAAAACCGGGTCGTTGTGACCGTAATTGAGGGCCCCTGCGCCGGCGAGAAAATCGATGTACTCGTTTCCTTCCTCGTCCGCCAGGGTGGACCCCGTGGCCTTCGAGAAGACCACGGGGAAGTGGCGACAGTAGCTTCGAACCTTTGACTCAAGACGATTTATAGTGCTTATATCATTCATGATAATATCACCGTTTCAAGCGAGAACGGTCCTATGCGGAAGAGATGTTCCGCTTCGTGATTTTCGTGCCCAAAGTGCTCTTCTGAAAAGCAGGACGCTACAGTGAATCGAGCCTCCAGATCCCTGGCAAGGGAGGAAAAGAGCCTCTGGGATGCTTCGTTTGAGGGGGTTATGGTAGTCTCCAGAAAACGACAGCCTTTGACTGCAGTCCTTCGCAAAACCTCATGGAGGAGACGCTTTCCGAGCCCCTGGGATCTCATTTTGGGATCTACCGCCACCTGCCAGACGAAGAATACCTCCTCTCGATCTGGAGGACGGTATCCGGAGAGGAAAGCGACTATCTCGCCATCAAATTCGGCGACGGCGCAGGTATCGGCGAAGTGGTGGCATAGCAGAAGGTAGCTGTAGACGGAGTTTTTGTCCAGAGGCTTGCAGGACTCGACGAGAGCGAATATCTTCGCCCCGTCGGAGAGCTCCGGCTTGCGAAGCCCGAATTCTTTTCTCCATTTCGGGCTTGCGCTATTTGAGCCGCCTTTCAATGATTTGTCGTCTGATTTGAAACGCATTCTCCCGACTCCGGGATGTGAGAAATTGAACTCCGGGCATGGCCCATCCCCAGCTTCTTCAGAATGATCCGTATCTGCTTGGGGGTGTACTCCACGCCGAACTCTCTATTTATGATATCTTTGACCTCGCTCGTAGTCCAGCGGTCTCTCTGACGGAGAAGGACTTTCAGCTGCTCTTTTTGAACTTCCGAGAGCTTTGTCGGCCTTCCGCCGCCGTGCCTAGGGATCAGTCCCTCGTAGCCGCCGTCGTTCCATCTCCTTTGCCAGGTGTATCCGACACTCTTGGTGATGCCGACCATGTGGGACGAGGTCTCAACGCTGAAGCCCTGATACCGGTATCTGATGAAGCGGAGCCTCTTTAGAACCCTGGCGTATTTTTCCAGCGTTTTTATCCTGGCATCAAGCTCTTCGGGCTGCATACATCTCTGTATCGAGACCTGCTCCGGCCTGGGCATGATAATACGGTCGAAATTAATACGTATTAAGTGTTTGGTTCTAAACAAATGATTTTGTGTTTAGTCAACCACAATTTATTTAACTTGGCGTGTCATGCTGAAAAATATCTGCCCTGCTGTGGCAGAGCAGAACCGCAAGCCTCGAAGTCGGACGAGTTCGTGCGGAAAAGGCGTCAAACCCTTATAGACCAGAAGGCCCTGGGCGTCCAGCCAGTGCCTTCTGCTCTCCTCCCAAAAAGAGTCCGGGCCCTTCGACAGGGCAGGGCGCCGGACCTGTCTTGAAGACTATTTTAGTTTCGATCAGGATATGGAGCTGACGGCGTAATCGGTCTTCTGCCACCAGTTTCCGTCCAGGACCGTCGCCTTGTAACCCATCGTCCTCAGGGCGAAATATAGGGTGCAGGCTTCGGGGGTTCCGTAGACCATCTGGACCTTCTCCTCGGCGATGCCTCGGCCAGAAAAGAGCTTCTCCAGATCCCCTGCGCTCTTGAGGGTGCGAGCTTCGGGGTTGGTGTAGAGGTCGGAGCTCTTCAGGTACATGGAGTTTGAGATGCGAGATGCGGCGTAGTCGGAGAAGCTGGACCTCGCGTCCACGATCTGGACTCCGAGGCTTCCTTCCGCCTGGTCAAGCATCGATTCGTTGACCAGAAGGCCTGCCCTCACCGCAGAGGTGTAGTTCGACTCCTCCGGCTCTGGCGAGTTCGAAACCAGCTCCAGGTCGGAGAAGGCCTCGACGTCTCCGTCCAGACGGCTGAGGTTTCTGTGTCCCAGACACTCGAGAGCCCAGAAGAGGTAGGCTGAGTCGTCGCCGTTCCCGTATACGACGATCGAGTCGGTCTCGTCGACTCCGAGGCGGCATAGCTCACCCACCGCCATCTCCGGGTCTAGGGTTCCCGAGGGTGCGAGCCACTTCCAGTAGAGGTTCCTTGCCCCCTGAAGATGTCCCTTCTCGTAGCCTGCAGGAGACCGGGCATCCAGGAGGACGCGCCCATCTAGATCATCTCCCGGATGGGAGAGTATCTCAGGATATGCGTACTCGTCGTCGGTGGCCTCGCCGTCATCGTCCTGGTCTCTCGACTCAAGAGCCTGATCTCTAAGATCTTTTGGCGAGGATCCCGAGTCCGCCTGGTTTGGGCTCGTATGGTACCGGTCCCACCATTGGTCGAAGTTGACCCAGTCCGGACAGTCCGGACAGCCCGGGGTGCTCGCCGAAGCGGTGCTTACGAGGATCGCCCCCACGATCAGAAATGAAACTGCTGATCTGACAACCCGGCATAAGATCCCAGATCTATGAAGGCTCGATATGTGAAGGCGGCCCTTGGATCTCGAAATCGATCTCGAAATTGCGATGATGATCACTCCCCATTCCCCGTACTAAAATCAACGGTTCTATTTGAGGCTGGCGAGCCGTCGGACTGTGTAGCTCCGAATGTTTCGACTTACAGCCTTCCGGGGATGGTCACGGGCCGTGATCTTGGACCGCCAGGTGGAGCTTGCGATAATCTTGCTATTGAGGGGCTTCACCCTATGCGAGAGGGCCCCTTGCCCGATGTTGTCTTTGGCCGAGACGAGGATCGTATCGGGGTTTGTGGGCGGAAAGCCCCCGTAGGGCGGTTGCCAAATACTCAGCGCCTCCGGCCGCCACCGTGACGGGCTGACATTCGCTGTCGCGGGAAATTTTAATTATGAATGAGGCCCTTGGGCAATCTCAGTGAAAGACTTCTTCATCAGCTACAACGGCGCCGACAAAAACTGGGCCGAGTGGATAGCTTGGCAGCTGGAGGAGGCGGGATACACCACTGTCCTCCAAGCCTGGGATTTCAGGCCCGGACAAAACTTCGTGCTGGAGATGGACGGGGCATCCAAAGAAACCGGACGGACGATAGTCGTTTTATCCCCGAACTATCTCGACTCAAGCTTTGCGCCTTCGGAGTGGGCAGTCGCCTTCAAAAAAGATCCCACCGGCGAGAAAGGGATGATCGTGCCGGTGCGGGTTAAAAAATGCGATCTTGAAGGTCTGCTCTCGCCGATCGACCGCATAGACTTAATCGGGCTGGATGAAGATGCCGCAACGAAGGCCCTGCTCGGCGGGATCAAGCCTGGGCGGGCCAAACCCTCCACAAAGCCAGGCTTTCCAGGGATGCGGTCTGTTCCGACGAAGCCGAGCTTTCCCGGAGCGTTGCCAGCACAATGGAATCTTCCAAACCGAAATCCTAACTTCACCGGGCGAGATTCGCTGCTGAATGATCTTCGAAGATCCCTTGCCTCAGGAAAACCCGCGGCACTTTACGGTCTTGGTGGCATTGGTAAATCACAGCTGGCCGCAGAATACGCCTACAGGTACAGCTCCGATTATAACGTGGTGTGGTGGATAAGATCAGGAAGGCCGACAGGCGACGCCGACGAATCGACATCTGAAAGATCAGCGGCCGAATCGATGGCGACAGACCTAGCCACCGATTTCGCCCGCTTGGCGACAGAGCTTGATCTGCCTCAGAAATACGATAGGGATCTTTCCGTCATCGTTGGAGCTGTGCGCCGATGGCTGGAACAGAACAAACGCTGGCTTCTCATCTTCGACAACGCCGAGCTGCCGAGCGATCTTCGTAACTACCTCCCGCGTACAGATGCGGGTCACGTGATCATCACCGCTCGTAACCCCAACTGGGGCAATACTGCAACGCCCCTGGAGGTCGTGAAGTTCGATCGGAAAGAGTCGGTCAAGTTTCTCATCGAGCGGACCAGGCAAGATGACGGGAAAGCTGCCGACGCCCTGGCCGATGCCCTCGGCGACCTGCCCCTGGCCCTGGAGCAGGCCGGGGCCTACATCGAGGAGACCGGTGATACGTTGACGGGTTACCTGAGCCTCTTTTTGGAGCGCCAAGAATCGATTTTAAAGCGCGGCAAGCCCGTTGATTATCATGCCACCGTAGACGCCACCTGGGAAATTTCATTCTGGCAAGCCAAGAAAGAATCGAAGGCCGGTTCAGATCTCCTCAACTTATGCGCATTTCTTGCTGCAGACAACATTCAGGAGCAGCTTCTGATTGAAGGGGCCCAAGAGCTGCCAGGTTCTCTGGCCTCCGCTATCGCGGACAAAATGAGGTTCAACGACGCGGTGGCAGCTTTGAGGCGCTACTCGCTGATCAGCAGGGGGAAGGGCTCGTTCTCGGTTCATCGATTGGTCCAGTCAGTGACGCGAAATCGGCTCGAAGAGGATGATCAGAAGAAGTGGGCCGAAGCTGCAGTGAGGCTCGTCTACAACGCTTTCCCCACCCCTAGCCACGACTTTCGAACCTGGCCAGCGTGCGAGATTTTGTTGCCGCACGCACTGGCCGCTTCTGAGCAAGCAGAAAGGCTGAAGGTGGCTCCCGATGCGACAGGCGGCCTCTTGAACAATATCGGTCCATACTTGGCTGAACGCGCTGAATACGATGGATCAAAGTCAGTCTTGGAGAGGGCGCTCATGATCTTTGAGGATGCCTACGGTCCCGAACATCCCGAAGTGGCCCGAACCGCCAACAATCTCGGCTTGGTACTGCTCCAGTTGGGCGACTTCGAGGGTGCTAAGGAATGTCACGAGCGAGCGCTCAAGGTCGAAGAACAAGCGTACGGTCCCAATCATCCTAATGTTGCCCGAACCGTCGAAGGCCTCGGATTGGTCCTGGACCATTTGGGCGACCTCGAGGGCGCTAAGGAATGTCACGAGCGAGCGCTCAAGATCAACGAACAAGCGTATGGCCAAGATCATCCCGAAGTTGCCCAAACCGTCAACAACCTCGGCTTGGTACTGCTCCAGTTGGGCGACTTCGAGGGTGCCAAAAAGCATTTCGAGCGGGCGCTCAAGATATTCCGGAACCGACTGGGCGAGGATCACCCCGACACGGTGAAGACGCGGAAAAATCTCGATGCCCTCGAACGTGAGATTAGAGGCGAAAGATGAGGGCCATATCGGGCGGACCTTGGGCCACACGACACACCAAACAGTTCTGCATAAATCACTATTTTTCGATTTCCGCTGTGGTAAAGTCGAGCCTGTAAAGTCAGAGGTTTCGGGACTCTAGGCGAGCCGACGGACGGGAACTAATAAATACTATATTGTGTCCATCAAAGCAAAATATAGTACGTTGATGTACGTATACATACATTACCATCGGAGAGATACCATTGATAGGGAAATCGGTCAGGATGGAGAGGATCTTCAACAGGGAGACGGATAGGACGGTGATCATACCCATGGACCACGGCGTCACAGTCGGGCCGATCCGGGGGATAAAGAGCGTGAGGGAGGCGGCGGACCTCGTCGCCGCCGGTGGAGCGGACGCCGCCGTAGTCCACAAGGGGGCGGCCTCCTTCGGCCATCGAGGGTACGGCCGGGACCTGGGACTGATCCTCCACCTCTCGGCCTCCACCAACCTCGGCCCCGACCCGAACAACAAGGTCCTGGTGGCGACGGTGGAGGAGGCTCTGAAGCTCGGGGCCGACGGCGTCAGCATCCAAGTGAACGTGGGGGCCGAGGACGAGTCCGCAATGCTGGCGACGTTGGGCGAGACGTCTCGGAAGTGCCAGGAATGGGGGATGCCGCTCCTCGCCATGATGTACCCCCGGGGAAAGAAGATCGAGGACGAGCACCGGGGCGAGTACATCGCCCACGCCGCCCGGGTCGGGGCGGAGCTGGGGGCCGACGTCGTCAAGACCAGCTATACCGGCGATCTCGATTCCTTTCGAGAGGTGGTGGAAGGCTGTCCCGTCCCCGTGGTCATCGCCGGCGGGCCCCGAACGGAGACCGAGGCCGAGTTTCTCTCGATGGTGGCCGACGCCATCGGCGCCGGAGCCCGAGGCGTCGCCATAGGAAGAAACGTCTTCCAGCACGCCGACCCGACCCTCATCACGAGAAGGATCTGCTCCATCGTCCACCGGGGAACGACGGCGGAGGAGGCTCTGGCGATCGAGAGTCTACCTCGACAAAGTGGGTCGAGCTAGAAGGACGGAAGGGCTTGCCCGAGGGTCACTTCAGGTACTCGACGCTGCCCTTCACAGACCTGAAGGTGGACATGTAGAGGTGAACCTGGGGCGGGACATCGGTGGTGACGAAAAGGCCCATCTCGCGCGCCTCTTTAGAGGATATGGGAAGGCTGTGGACGTTCTCTCCTCCGAGAAGCATCCTCTCAATCCTCTCGAAGGACTTCTCTTCCACCCTCCCCTCCAGAAGCTCGCGAAGGTGGCTTCTCATCATCCTGAGGGCCTTCTCCGAGATGTGGCGCATTACGAAGCTCGAATCGTCGGCGTCTTTTCCCTTCATCTCTGTCGCGTGGATCCAGGAGAATGGACGATGGCGTCGATGGGCCTGGACCCAGCGGACCTGATTCCTCGGAGGAGCTCTTCTGCGTCCTCCACGTCGATGAACTGGTATATCGGAAGGCCGAAGAGGGATATCGCCTCTTTTTTTGTGGACAAGGGTCAGCACCTTGGACCTCCAGGCCCGCTCCATCTCGCGGATCAGCCCCATCCTTGACCTCCTCAGGTTCCAGAGCTGAAGCTGGGGCAGCAGGACGGCGTAGAGCACGAAAGCTATGAAGAAGAAGGTCAAAAGATCCAGGGTGTTCATGTTGTCCATACATCAGAAAGAGGGTGATGCTGATACAAATAGATGGCCGCAAGAAGGGTTTGGTGAGGGAGATATGACCGCCTCCGGTATAGCTATGTGGGCGATGCTGCTTGTTTTCGTCATAGTCTTGCCTTCGGCCTGTTCGGTGGAGGACTTCTATCGGGCCGAGGGGGGGCCCTCGATCTTCGTCACCTCCGTCAGCTCGAGCCTCGAGACCGGGAAGATGGGATCGGTCTTTGTGACGATCGAGAACCGAGGCCAGGTCACAGGCCTTGAGGAGAAGAGGGCACCTCAAACCGAGGACGAGAAGATGCTGGCCCTTCTGGAGGGCGAGATGGAGATGGAGGGATCGGAGGCCGTCGGGATCGAGGCGAGGCTCATCTCCAGGGATGAGAGGTTAGAGGTACTCTCACGGCCCCAGCGAGCGGGGTCCCTCTCGGCTGGCGCGAGTCTGGAGATGCCGATGGAGTTCTCGGTCCGGGCGGAGGAGTCTGCCAGCGCCGGGATTTACCCGATGGTCCTGGAAGTCTCCTACGAGCGTCTGGAGGACGTCCAGGTCCAGGGAAACCCCCTCTACCCTGAGATATACTTCCAGAGGGCGCCTGCGAAGGAGACGATCTCCCTGGAGGTGCCGGTGATGACGGGGCCCAGGCTTGAGGTGGCGGAGGTGAAGGGCTCGATATCCCCGGGTCGGCCCTCCGACCTGGGGCTGGTCCTGGCAAACTCCGGCGACGTTTCGGCCCGAGATGTCAGGGTGACGCTTTTCGTCCAGCCCCCATTCAACTCCACCGATGACGAGGTGGCCCTGGGAGGTATCGAGCCGGGGAAGAAGGTGGCAGCCGAGTTTCCCCTGGAGGTGGATAGGGAGGCGGACCCCGGGGAGTATGCTCTCGTCTGTCAGGTCCGATACAGCTCCGGTGAGGGGAGCGCAGAGAGGAGGGAGGACCTGGCGGCCCTGGTGGAGGTGAAGGCCCCGACGGGGCTTCGGACGATACTGATCGTCCCGATCATCGCCATCCTTCTTACGCTCCTCTACCTCGGCGGGGCGGGAAAGAGGCTCCGGCTGCCGAGGATCCGAAGGAAGAAGCGGTGGTGAATCGTCTCCATCTTGCCGCAGCCTGAACGTTCCAGGACCGGTTGGCGACCCTATCTCGTCACCAGGTCATCGAACTGCTCTTGGGCTCGGTCCAGGATCGCCTCCTCGCCGGGGATGACCCCGCCCTCCATCAGGACCTTGCCGCCGACGATCGTCGTGTCCACGCCGCCCTGGGCACTGTAGACGAGGTGGGAGACGATGTTATCGTCGGTGAGGGGGAAGAACCATGGCTTTCTGAGGTCGATCAGGGCGAGGTCGGCCAAGGCGCGAGGCCGGAGGCCGAGGTCGAGGCCGAAGGCGGCGTAGGCGTTCTCCGTCGCCATCCTCCAGACCTCGCCGGCCCTGAAGAGGTCGGGGCGGGAATGGGCGCACTTCTGGGCGATGGCCGTCGTCTTCATCTCATGGAAGAGGTTGATGCTGTTGTTGGAGGAGGCGCCGTCGGTCCCAAGGCAGATGTTGGCGCCCGCCCTCGCCAGCTGGTCGAGGGGCGCGATCCCTGAGGCGAGCTTGTGGTTGCTGATGGAGCAGTGAGCGACGTTCACCCCTCGGTCGGCAATGATCGATATGTCCTTTGGAGAGAGCCAGACGCAGTGGGCTGCGACCACCCGGTCGCTGAGAAAGCCTAAAGAATCCAAATACTCGACGGGGCTTTTGCAGCAGTTCTTCTCGAAGCTCTCCACCTCCGACCTTGTCTCCGAGAGGTGGATGTGGAGCATCACATCGTTCCGTTCTGCAAGGTCCAGGGCCCGAGAGAGCGTCTCCTCCGAGCAGGTGTAGACGGCGTGGGGGCCGACGGCGGGAACGATGAGGTCGTCATTCTTCCACCTTTTGATGAAAGGCTCGGCGTCTTCGATCAGGTCGGGCCTCATGTCGAAGAGGACCCCCGACAAAAAAGCCCGTAGCCCCATCTCCTTCGTCGCCCGGGCCGTCTCGTCCATGAAGTAGTACATGTCGTTGTAGCAGGTGATCCCCGCCCTGATCATCTCCAGGCAGCCGAGCTTGACGCCCCAGTGGATGTCTTCGGCCGTCAGCTTCGCCTCCAGGGGCCAGATCTTCTCCTCGAGCCACGGCATCAGCTCCATGTCGTCGGCGTAGCCCCGAAAGAGGGTCATGGCGAGGTGGGTATGGGCATTGACGAGGCCGGGGATCGCTAGCTTCCCACTGCCCTCGATCACCTCGCCGTCGCCGGACTCATCCTTAACCCCAGGGCCGATCCCGGCGATCCGGCCTCCGTCAATGGCGATATTCTGGTTTCGAAGAAGCCCTCCGTCCTTCATGATCGAGACGTCTTTGATCAGCATAATTTCCCCTCTCCCGGCATCGACGTTAAAACTTTTGCAACGGTCCTGATCGCCAGGCTTAAAAAGTCCCGGCTCCAACAGACCGGCGCGTGCTGAGGTAGCCAAGCGGCCCACGGCGCCGGTCTTGAACTCGGACCATCGCCCAAAGCGAGAGGTCCGACGGGGGAACCGGTGGTGCACTGCGCCTCGTGAGTTCAAATCTCACCCTCAGCGCCAATTTACCAATCAAAAACATCTTTAAAATAGTTGGCTTCCAAGTCAATGGAATCAGCCAGATGAACTAAAGGGCGAAAAGATAGTTTTGCATGATTTCTACTCCGACCGGAGGGAGGACCATTTCTCGCCTCGCTGTTGCCTCAAATGGTTTACCATCCACCTCCGACGAGCGGGTATGCCTCGCGAATTCATCCAGTAATTGAGGGGCGATGCGAGGAAGGAGGCGATCGACATCTACGACCACATCGACCGAAAGGAGCTTCTGGAAAGCTACCTCACCCACATCCCACAGCTGGGGATATAGCGAAGGGTATTTCGGTGTCGAGCCCCAACTGCTTTACAACGATCTATGTAAGCAGCTATTGCGGCGGGTGATCCTCAGCTACGACCTCGAAGGGGCAATTGATGTCGTTATAGATAGGTTTCTCTATGAGGATGCTCGGGCAAAGTTTGATCGCTACCTGTTAACGGCCCTGGAGAGGGACATACACATCTTCCATCTGGACTCTAAGCAATGCCCCTGTCTCCAGGCAGCTGATTTCGTTGTTGGAGCCATAGCACGTAAATATAGGGACAACGATGACTTATTTTACAGTAGAATTCAGCATAAGATAACGGTGGCTTTCGAGTTCACAGAATAGATTTAGTGAACCCCTCTCTAATCGTCCCACCTGCTAATAAGCAGCATCATCCTTTCGAGAGGGACTTACTCACTTAGAAAGCCAATGCTCTTCTTGATATTTAAGGGCCGCGGTGTCGGGACACTGGGGGACTCTCCGCACCTACACTCGTTGGTGCTGGAGAGAGAACGGTCCATCTTAGGGTGATGACACCGAAATATTTTTCTTGTGTGCCAACGATCCTCCCACGGTGGTCAAGACGAGGGCTATTTTGATCCTGGTGGTGCTGGCGGCGCTGGCTGTTCCAGCTGTCGCCGACGAGGTGGACGACCTCATACTGGATTTGAAGTATGGAAGTGATGAGGTGCAAACGGATGCTATCATTGCTCTTGGAGAGAGCGGTGATCCGAGAGCGGTTGAGCCACTCATGGAAAGAGTGCTCAGCGGGAAGAAAGGTTACGCGGCGGGTATAAGAGAAGCTACTAGAGCTCTTGGAAAGATCGGTGATCCTATCGCGGTCGATCTCCTCATTGAGGTTCTGACCAACGAGCGAGGATACCCTCACTGGGTATTTAGCGAAGAAATTGCTGCCTGGGCGCTCGGTGAGATCGGTGACCTCAGGGCGGTTGATCCTCTTATCGATGCTCTTAGTGCGGGTGATCCGGTTACTGGTGCCGCCGCCGAGGCTCTCGGAAAGATCGGCGATCCAAGGGCGGTCGATCCTCTTATCCGAGTACTCTCAGATTCCGGGATGTTCCCAGCTTACCCAATGGCTATAGAAGCTCTCACCAAGATTGGTGATCCAAGAGCTGTCGAGCCACTCATCGAAATTTTAGCAATCGATAAACCGAAAGGTCATCCGTGGCACGAAGGCGGTGCCCTTTTTTCCGTGCGAAGGTTGGCTGCTTGGGCTCTCGGCGAGATTGGCGATCCCAGGGCTCTCGATCACCTATCCTATAGAGTCCTGAGAGATGAGGACTCTGGTACTCGAATGTATTCTGCTGAAGCACTCGGAAAGATCGGAGACGCTAACGCAACCGATACTCTCATCTCTGCGCTAAAGGATTGGGATGCGGGGGTTCGAGATAATGCCTCTATTGCTCTCAGCCAGATAGGCGAACCCGCAGTGCCCCCCCTTATCGTGGCTCTGAACTATGAGAATCCTGATGTCCAGAGTGGGGCTTCTGATACGCTCATCCTGATAGGAGAGCCCGCAATATCTCCCCTTATCGAGGTCCTGGAGGGCGAGGATATGAGGAGTCGAGAAAGGGCGGCAAGGGTTCTAAGTGATATCGGTGAACCAGCGATTGAACCACTCATCGGAGTTCTCAAAAATGATGATCCACAAGTTCAATTTGTGGCTACCGTTGCCCTCGCTGGAATAGGTGAACCCGCTGTTGATCCTCTCCTTACGGTTCTAGACGATGAAAACGAAAGTGTCCGAGCAGTGGCGGCTTTTGCTCTCGGCAACATCGGTGACGCCAGGGCAGTAGATCCTCTTATCGGAGATCTAAAGGACGATGATGAAAATGTTCGATCAAATGCAACTGAGGCTCTCATCAAAATCGGCGAGCCTGCCGTAAATCCTCTAATCAGAACCCTGAGAGATATTGGCCAGGTTTCGGAGGTACGATCGCTGGCCATCATAGCTCTGGCCGAAATAGGGGATGACAGAGCGGTAAATCCCTTCATCGAGGCGCTAAGCGATGAGGACGATGAGATCCGATTTTGGGCAACCGTCGGTCTTGTGGTGATAGGGGAACCTGCGATTGAACCGCTCATCAATGCCACCAACGATGATGATCCATGGGTCAGGATGTGGGCCACCACGGCACTCATCAGGGTCGGGGAACCCGCGATCGATCCCCTCGTCGATACCCTAAAGGATGGAGCGGGGGGCTCGTGGGCCAAACAGTGGGCGTCGGAAGCACTGGAGGAGGACGAATTGGCGCCTCCTCCTCACACCAGCTACTGATTGTCGAGCGAAGACGATTGCATGGCCAAAATGGAGATGAGGGAAATGGAGCAGAAAAATGGTAGAGGATACTGGCTGTGGGTAATTGGACCAAAATATTATCTTGAAGAAGATGGTACTGATAGGGAATCGCTAGATCCAGAAGACAATTATGATCCTGGTGGCTGGTGGACCTGTAATAAAGCGACAAAGGAAGGGGATCTCATCCTCCTATATCGGGCCAAAATCAAGAAAGATATTAAGTATTTAATTCTTGCTGAAAGTGACGCATATTCAATTGTGGATGATAATGATGAAGGGTGGGATTACGGCTGTGATTACCAGGTGCTTTACAAATTTGAGAATCCAGTGCGTATAAAAGACCTTCGCAAAGATCCATCTTATGATGATTGGGGACCCCTTCGTTGCAGTTTTCAAGGCAGCAGTTTTAGAATTTCAGATGAGTATTGGGAAAGCCTAAATCAAAAAGCAGCAGCAAAAAACCCTGGGTATCATGAATTTATCGATCAAGTATTGAAGGAACCAATTGCAGAATTTACCAGAGAAAAAGAACTGGAGGAATCATTAGTTAATAACCTTAAAGTACTGAATAGATTTGGATACAATCTGGAGTTGTACTTTGATCCGGAGTTGAATTTATCCGGGAGACAATATGTATGTAAAGGCAATGGTGGTCGAATTGACTTACTATGTTGCGATAAAACTCAAAACCGATATGTGGTGATCGAACTTAAAAACGTTCGAGCTGGCCAAAATACGTTTGGTCAGATATCTAACTATATGGGATGGGTACAAGAACGGATAGCAAAACAGGTCCGAGTTGACGGTCTTGTAATAAGTAGAGGTTTTGATACCAGATTTGAATCTGCTCTAAAAATTACTGATAGAATCAAGCAAATAAACGTCGAGGATCTAGGATTTGCTATTGCACCCCCACGAAGATTTAGTGAATCTACTGACCCTAAAGGACAAAGTCACTCAAAAGAGATCTCTGCGCCATTAACAAGGATACAACAAATACGCGCTTGTTTAAGGAAAGGGAATAATCTTAGCAAGCTAGGCGATTACGACGGAGCAATAAAGGCTTACGACGAGGCAATCAAATTAGATCCTACCCGTACTATTGCATGGAATAAAAAAGGTATTGCTCTCTATGAACTGGGCAAATATGACGAGGCGATACAGGCATATGATGAGGCTATAAGGGTAGATCCTAAGGAGTCCGATGCCTGGTACAACAAAGGATTAGCTCTCCTTGAACTTCGGAAATTTGAAGAGGCGATACAGGCATATGATGAGGCCATAAGAGCTGATCCTAAGGACGCGTTCTCCTGGTGCGACAAGAGTGTTTCTCTAGGATATCTGGGTAAGTATGACGAGGCTCTCCAGTGCGTCAACGAGGCTATTCAACTCGATCCTAAGATTGCGATGGCCAGGGATAACAAAGGCTATTTCCTTAATGATATAGGCATTTATGAAGAAGCTATTCAGTCCTTTGACGAAGCTATCAGACTCGATCCCAAGGATGCTTTTGCCTGGAACGGCAAAAGTGTTGCACTCCTTGAACTGGGTAAGTACGACGAGGCTCTCCAGTGCACCAACGAGGCCATACAGCTTGATCCTAAAAATGTGGATGCTTGGTATAATAAAGGATGTGCCCTTCTCGAATTGAGCAAATATGGCGAGGGAATACAGGCTTTCGACGAGGCCATCAAGCTCGATCCTGAGTTTGCGGATGCATGGAATAACAAAGGCAAAGCTCTAGAAACCCTTGGAAAGGCATCCGAAGCCGGTGAAGCCTACGCCAAGGCAAAAGAGCTAGAACTAAAAAGATAAGAATTCGTTTCCTTCACGAAGCGGAGCATCATTCCTCCGCCCCCCTCGAACAATAGAACGAGGCCCCGACTCCTCAGCTGCGGCGAGGAGACAGTTAGGAGGGAGGTGGCGGAAGAGGAGCCGAAAGGCCATCGGGGCGATCTGATTTTACAGGGCGTCCCTCTGCATCCTCCTTTCAATACCGCATCTTTAAATAGAGGTGACGAGTTCTAGCTCCGGCGCGATCACCTGTCAAAGTCGATGGTGATCATAAGCGCAAGAGTTACACAATTGGATGTTCAAAGTCTCGTATGT
>DAOSXX010000034.1:0-27373 GCA_035380685.1 Methanothrix sp.
ATGAAGCTCGAAGAACTGATCGCCGCGGCCCGCGGTGAGGTGGAGGTCGACCTCCTCATAGAGGGAGCAGATATGGTGAACACCCTCTCCGGAGAGGTATACCGATCGGATGTCGCGATCTCAGGCGGGACTGTGGTGGGGTTCGACTGCGAAAGCGCAAAAAAGACCCTCGACCTCTCGGGAAAGGTTCTGGCACCGGGTTTCATAGACGGCCACGTCCACATCGAGTCGGCCATGGTGACCGTCCCCGAGTACGCCAGGGCCGTCGTCCCTCGGGGCACCACGGCCGTGGTGGCCGACCCCCACGAGATCGCCAACGTCCTCGGAATCGAGGGTATAAGGTACATCCTCGACTCCTCGCGGCTTTCGCCTTTATCGGTCTTCGTGATGCTTCCCTCCTGCGTTCCTGCCACGCACCTTGAGACCTCGGGAGCCAGCCTCGACGCAACGGCCCTCTCGAAGCTGATAGGTGAGGAGAGGGTTTTGGGGATCGCAGAGGTGATGAACTACCCTGGCGTCATCTTCCGAGATCCTCAGGTGATGGCGAAGCTCGGCCTCGCCGAAAGGACGAGGTTTGACGGCCACGGGCCCAGGATCGACGGCCACTCCCCCCTTCTCTCAGGAAGAGACCTCGCGGCCTACGTCGCCGCCGGTATCGGATCCGACCACGAGTGCACCTCCTCCGAGGAGGCGAAAGAGAAGCTCCGGCTCGGGATGAGGATCATGATCCGGGAGGGTACGGCCGCAAAGAACCTCGACGACCTGCTGCCCCTGGTGACTTTGGCAAACTCCAGGCATTTTCTCTTCGTATCCGACGACCGCCACCCCTCCGATATCCTCCGGGAGGGTCACATCGACTCCATGGTGAGGAGGGCCGTCGGGGCGGGGATCGACCCCATCGTCGCGATTCAGATCGCAAGCCTCAACGCCGCCGAGTACTTCGGCCTCCGGGGCCGTGGCGCGATCGCCCCCGGCCGGAGGGCGGACATCGCCGTTTTAGACGACCTCGAAGGGCTATCCGTTCAGAAGGTCCTGAAGGACGGGGCCGTCGTCGCTAGTGGCGGCCGCCTTACCGTGCCCCTGAGAGAGGTCCCAAGACCAGAATCGACCTCGATGCGAGTCGACGGGATCAATCCCGCCACCTTCGATATAAAGGCCTGTGGGGAGCTGGTGAGGGCGATAGGGGTGATACCAAACCAGATCATCACGAGATCGCTTTTCACCCGGCCGAAGGTCGAGGGCGGCAAAGTCGTCGCCGACATCGATCGGGACCTTCTCTTGATGGCCGTCGTCGAGAGGCACGCGGGAACCGGGAACGTCGGCCTCGGCCTCGTCAACGGCTTCGGCCTCGATCGGGGGGCGATCGCCACCTCAGTCGCCCACGACTCCCACAACATCGCCGCTGTGGGGACGAGCCCTGCGGCGATTTATCGGGCGGTCTCGGCTGTGAAAGAGATGGGGGGCGGCCTCGTCGTCGTGGACGATGGAGAGGTCACCGCGTCCCTCCCGCTGCCGATAGCGGGCCTTCTCTCAGACAGATCTATGGAGGAGGTCGTCGGGAAGATCGATGAGGTGGTGGGGGCCGCAAGAGATCTCGGCTCAGCCCTGGAGGACCCCTTCATGACCCTCTCCTTCCTCTGCCTTCCAGTCATCCCGGAGCTGAAGCTGACCGACAGGGGGCTCGTCGACGTGAACCGGTTCGACTTCGTCACCCTCTTCGTCGGCGAGGGCGAGGAGGGCCATGCCAGACCCTTTGAGGGGATCTGAGGGGGAACCGGGGCCTGGAAGATGAACCCGAAGAAGAGAGCCCTCGATTCGAGCACCGAAGGGATCTGGTTTCGCTGGAACAAGAAGAACAGCTACAGCATCGCCGCCCTCCTCCCTCTCGTCGAGGGCGCGGGCCTCGCCGAAGAGCCGAGGGAGGGGATCATGCTCTACAGCTTCGCCACCGCCCAGGCCGAGGAGGTCTACCGGGAGGTTGCAGGCTCCAGAGCCGATGTTGAGGCGGTCTATGTCGCCGGAGGCCCTCACCCGTCGGCGAAGCCCGAGGAGGCGCTGGGATGCTTCGACTACGTCGTCATCGGCGAGGGGGAGGAGACGCTGCCGGAGCTGATCGGCGTCATCAAGGGCGGAGGCGACCCCGAGACGGTCCGGGGCATCGCCTACAGGCGGGAGGGGACGGTCAGGATAACACCAGCGCGAGATTATGTTGATCTCGACCGCTACCCGCCTTTCAGGCCTCCGATATTCTCCCCCCTGGAGATCAGCCGCGGCTGCCCCTGGGGGTGCGCCTACTGTCAGACCCCCCGCCTCTTCGGAAGGAATATGCGCCACCGGTCGATCCCGACGATATTGAGGTACGCCCGCTGCTACTCCGACCTCCGGTTCACGTCTCCCAACTCCCTCGCCTACGGCTCCGACGGCGTCCATCCGCGGATCGATAAGGTCGAGCGGCTGTTGAAGTCGTTATCCGAGCTGAAGAAGCCGATCTACTTCGGGACCTTCCCCTCGGAGGTGAGGCCCGACTTCGTCTCTGAAGAGGCCCTGGACCTGGTGGCGAGGTACTGCAAGAACCGATACATCAGCATCGGTGGCCAGTCGGGAAGCGACCGGATTTTGAAGATGATCGGAAGAGGCCACGACGTCGAGACGGTGAGACGGGCCTGCAAGATGTGCCTCGACCGGGGGATAGTCCCGAACCTCGACCTGATCGTCGGCCTTCCGGGAGAGACGCCAGAAGATCAGAGACTGACCCTGGACCTGGCCCGGGAGGTCGTCGGGGGAGGCGGACGGATCCGGGCCCACCACTTCACCCCCCTTCCGGACACGCCCCTCGAAGACGCGACCCCAGCACCGCTCTCAGAGGACGTGGCAAAAGAGATGGGAAAGCTCGCCCTGGGGGGGAAGGCCACGGGCAAATGGAGGCCCGAGGGTTAAAGGTAGAAGCGCTTGAAGGGGAGCTTGTAGTCGTCCTGAAGCTCGTACTTCACCACGATCCCCTTTTCGTTCACCAGGATCTCCTTCACCGACTGGGCGAACATGTACCAGGCGTACCCCCGATCCGGCAGCCTGAGCTTATCCGGCAGGCTCGATAAAAACTCCGTCTCATTCAGGATGTAAGAGCGCAAAAGCTCGCTTCCCGAGGCGAAGAGGAAGGGAAAGCCCACCCGCTCCACCTCCTCCGCCATGCAGGGGTCGGTCAGCCTCAGCCGCTGCTTCAGATACTCGCGGTAATCGTCTTCAGTGATCACAAGCTCTTTCAATTCGCTCAACGCGACTCACCGGTCTCGAGTCTTGTGATATATGAGATAAAAATTGCGGGGCGGGTCTCCATTGAGACCCGGATTCGAAAAATCCAAGGAGCTTTCCCGGGCGGGCGGCCCATTTCGGGCCAAAAAGGAGGGAGGACCTAGGGCCGCCAGCCTTTCGGGGGACAAAGGCTACTCGACTGACACTTCCAGGTCCAGCCCCGAAAGGGCTCCGGCCACGTCCTCGGCCATGGTGGCCCTCGTCTCAGGGTCGAGCTCCTTTGAGAGGACGACCCTGACCTTCTTCCCATCGACCTCGATGAGATCGACCCTCTTTGCCGCCACGATGTTCAGCCCCTTGGCGGGATCGAGGACGCCGGTCATCATCCGTTTCACAAAGTCCTCGTCGACGGCCCGTCTCCCCATTTTCGCCTCGTACTTCATTATCGCGGCTTTGAGGCCGGAGGTCGCAAGCTGGGCGCAGTGGACCTTGTGCTTGGGAAGCCCTCCCAGCTCCTCGACGACGTCCTTGAAGTGAACGCCTTTCGCCTCCTCCAGGGTCTTGCCCTTGGCAAGCTCTGTGGTGACGCTGGTGCTGGCGATGTTCGCAGCGCACCCGAAGCTCTCGAACTTGATGTCCTCGATCACCTCGGTATCGGGGTCGACCTTCATGTAAAGCTGGACCATGTCGCCGCAGGCGGCGCTCCCCACCTTCGCGGTCACGTCCGCGTCCTCGATCCTTCCGGGGTTTCTCGGGTTTTTGAAGTGGTCCAGGACCTTTTCGGTATATCCAAGATTTGCCATGATCAGGCCTCGACTTTTCCTTCCGACTTCGGCCTTGATGGAGGAACGGGGTCTACGGTACAGGCCGCTATCTTCTCGACGAGCTTTGCCAGGACCTCTTTTCTCATCCCGCCGACGAACTTGATCGACCCCACCACAAGGTGGCCGCCGCCGTTGACGCCGCCGGCCTTGATCTCCTCTCTAAGCTCGCGAACCATCTTTGGTATGTTCATCCGGACGCCCCGGCTCCTCAGGACGGCGAAGTCCGGGCCGTACCCTATCGTCACCACCGGCTTTCCGTCAAACTGTTTGCAGAGGCGGTCGTGGACCTCGCCCGAAGTCTTTCCCGGCGGCGGGAAGGTGAACTTGTGGGCGTAGTTCTCGACGTCCAGAACGTTCATGACGGCGCCATTCGGCAGGGTCTGGGTCTTGACGTGGGCGAAGGAGGCCCGGAGCTGCTCGTCGATCGCCTCGTTCGCCTGCTCGCAGAGGAGCTGGACGATCTTCCTGTGCCGGTCGAGCCTTCCGAGACAGAGGATGTCGTTGACAAGCCCCCTCCCGTCGTTGAACCGCAGCCAGAAGGCCTCGTAATCGAGAGCGAGGGCGACCTTCTTCAGCTCGTCGATCCCGAACCGGTCCTCGACGAGCTTTATGTACCGTTCGGCCTCGGGGGCCTCGCTCCGATCGCCGACTGCCGATACCGCCGGAAAGTGCTTGATCTTCTCCTCCACATCGGGGTTGATCATCCTCGCGATCTCCGTCGCGATCATCCCGGTGGTGATCCCGAAGTCGCCCCCCTGGTGGGCGGGGTTGACGTGAGATATGAGGAACTCGTCCACGGCCTCGTCGGGGTGGTGGTGGTCGACGACGAGCATCTCCAGGCCGTAGATCTGGGCCTGTCTCATGGCGGGAACGTCCTCCTCGGTGGAGCCGTTGTCCATCAGGACGATGAGCGGCATCTTCTGGTCGTGGCGGGACTGGTCCTCCAGGGCGTAGGTGAGGTCCTTTGTCACGTCTTCCAGCTCGTAGAAGGGAGCCTTCGACGGCGCCCGACGATAGTTGTAGTACTCGGCGTCGGATCCCCCCACCTCTCGGATCAGAGGGATGATGGCGGTCTCGATCGCCACCGCCGCGCTCATCCCATCGGCGTCGGCGTGGTGTCTCACCACGATCGGCTTCGACTTCAGGATCGCCCGCCGGATCTCCTTTGCAACCTCCCTCATCTTCGGTTTGAGCTTTGTTATTATCTCGCTTTCTACGAGAAGGGGCGGATCGGAGGGCTCGGCCCTCTCGTCGATGGACTTCTCGATCCGGTCTTTGACGATGGAGGCCTCGCCACCCCAGAGCTGCCTCATCGACCTGACCTCGATCTGGATCTGGCCGTTTCTGACCGAGACGTCGCCGATCGCCCTCACGATCATCTCGGTGTCGATCTCGGGGTAGGCCCGGATTCCCGCCCGCTCGAAGGCTGCGCAGAAGACGAGGCCGCTATCGTCGGCGACGGTGAAGATGGTGGGCCCGCCGGTCTGCTTCACCTGGATCACCTCGCCCTCGACACAGATCATCTTTCCAACAAAGCGCTGGAGCTCGCTCACCCTCGTCACGGGGAGCTCTTTTCGGACCTCGAGGGTGTGGTGCTCGCCGACCTCGGCGGGCTCAAGCTCGATGTTTCCGTTTGGGGCGACGTTTCTCACCCGGACGTAGATCTCCTCGCCGACCTCGGGCGTCCTTTTTAAAAACTTGTTGTGGGCAAGCCCCCGGACGTGGTCGTTCAGGTCCACGAAGGCCCCGAAGTTGGCGATCCCCGACACCTTCCCCTGGTATGTGTCGCCCACCACAAGATCGCTGGTATCGCAGGCGTTCTCCAGAACGTGGACTACGGGCTTTTTGGAGCAGTTGGCGCAAAGCTCGCTCTTGGTGGTGAGCTTCGCGCCGCAGATGGCGCAGAGGTATTCCCGGCCCAGGCCCCCGCACTCCGCGCAGGTCTCGGTGACGGGGATTTTGCCCTCGCCCTTGCAGACGGGACACTTCGTTGCCCCCTTGCTCACCAGGTCGTCGATCTCGCTGGCAGAGGCCTCGCCCAGGCTGACGGACTCGATCTTGCCGGTCCCCTTGCAGTTGGGACAGGATCTCTCTCCGGTCGTCAAATAGCCCTTGCCCCCGCATTTCTCGCACAGGTTCATCCCTCGTGAGAAGACTGGCAAGGGATTTATCGGTTTTGGAGGATACCGGGCCGGAGAGGATAGGGGATAAATAGCATCTTGCACCTTTCCCGGCCATGCGAGTAGCTGTCTTGCGGCTCGGCCACCGGCCGGAGCGGGACAAGAGGATCACCACACACGTGGGCCTCGTGGCCCGCGCCTTCGGGGCCGACGAGATGCTCCTGGCGGGAAGGGACGATAAGCTGGTGGCAGGCCTTGAGGACGTCGCCGAGAGGTGGGGCGGCGACTTTCGGGTGAGGTCCGTTTCAAGCTGGAAGGGCGAGGCGAGGCGCTGGAAGGAGGCTGGGGGGAAGATCGCCCACCTCACCATGTACGGGACGCCCCTCTCGGAGACGATCGGCGAGATCCGCAAATCAGAGGCTCTGATGGTGGTGGTGGGAGCCGAGAAGGTCCCTGCTGAGATCTACGAGATGGCGGACTGGAACGTCGGCGTCG
Organism: Methanothrix sp.; assembly: GCA_035380685.1. GTDB lineage: Archaea > Halobacteriota > Methanosarcinia > Methanotrichales > Methanotrichaceae > Methanocrinis. The sequence continues at coordinate 6,689 of DAOSXX010000034.1, forward strand.
GAAACCAGCCCCATTCGGAGGTGGCGGCCCTGGCGGTCTTCCTGGACAGGCTCTGGGAGGGCGAGGAGCTGGAGAAGGAGTTTGAAGGGAAGATCGAAGTCGTCCCAAGCCCCCGATACAAGACCGTCATCGAAAGGCGAGGAGAGGATGGGGTCTGATCCGGTCCTGGTCGTCGGCCAGAGCGTCCGGCACATAGCCTGCTCGGCGGCCCGGGCCGGGCTCGAAGTCTTCGCCGCCGACTGCTATCGAGACCTCGACCTTGAGGAGTCGGTCTCAAAGTCGTTCCTCCTCGAATGCGACCCTTCGATCCCCGGGGACCTCACGAGGTCCGCTGAGGACCTGATACGGAGAGTTCTCGATCGCGAATCCATCGACACCCTCGTCCTGGGGCCGGGGGTCGAGGAGATGAGGGTCGAGGGGGTCAGAGTCCTGAACAACCCCCAGGAAAAGATATCAGAGGTCTCCGATAAGCTCTGGCTCGCCCGCTGGCTTGAAAGAGAGGGCTTCAATTCAGTTCCGACCTGGCCCCTCGGCGAGGGGACGGATTGTACGGAGTTTCCGCTGATGGTCAAGCCCAGGAAGGGGGCGGGCGGCGCCGAGAACAGGCTCGCTACGTGCGAGGAGGATCTGGCGGGCCTGAAAGGAGACCTGATCGTCCAGGAGATGGTGGAGGGGACGCCGGCGAGCGTCTCGGTGATCGCCGACGGAAAAGAGGCCGTCGCCATCTCTTCAAACGAGCAGCTCATCGGGACCAGCTGGCTTGGCGGAAGCGGCTTTCGCTACTGCGGGAACATATCGCCTCTGGAAAGTCCTCGAGAAGGCCCCATGATCTCCGAGATGATGGAGATCGCGGAAGAGATCGGAGCGCGGCTCCAACTCGTGGGCTCCAACGGGATCGACTTTCTCCTGACGGAAAAAGGACCCGTCGTCCTGGAGGTGAACCCGAGGTTTCAGGGGAGCCTCGACTCCGTGGAGCTATCCACGGGGATTAACCTCTTTCGGGCTCACCAGCTCTCTTTTGATGGGCGACTTCCCAGAAAGCCGAAGCCTCGCGGGTTTGGGGGGAGGGCGATCGTCTTCGCCAAGGACGACATAAAAATAGGGACGGACCTCAGAGGAGCGACGGCATGGGTCGCCGACGTCCCCAGGCCCGGCTCCTTCGCGAAGAGGGGCGAACCCATAGCCTCGATCAGAAGCTTCGGAAAAGAAAGAGGGGACGCCTTGGACCTTCTCCGGCGGAGAAGCTCATCGATCTATGGGGCTCTTCGATAGCCTCTTTGAGGCTCACCAGGACATGACCCTATAGAGCCAGTGGGAGATAATGGTGATGAACTTCTCAAATCCGCTCCCCTTCTCCAGCTTCTTCCGATCCTTTTCGTCGTACTTTTTATCCTTCATCCAAGACATGATTTTTGGGTTGTCGATCTGGAGATATAATGATATCGGTCTCAATGATGTCGGTCTCGCCTGAGTTGCCGAGACCTCACGAAGCCAAGATAGTCTTGGAGGCAGACTTGGAGGCTGAGATGGCCGATTTAAGGAGGGTCTGCGGCACGGCTTGAGCGATGGTCCCGCGGCGAGTTCTGGCAAGGCGGTGGCGGAGACCGTCGCGGCCTCCGTGAAGAAAAGATCGTGATTCGAGCCCGATCCGGGCGGCGGGCAGAGGCCGCCCCGCGAAAAAAACCAAAATCTTTATGATACATAAGAGAGGCTTTCAACCAAGTGATAAATATGGACATTGTAACCACTATCGAATACCTTCAGGCTCTGGTTGTGCTGGTGCTCTTCTTCGGAATTCTGGCGGCAGGGTTCAAGGTCTGGCGCTGGAACTACGCCTGACCCGCCCTGAAGAACGGCGCTTCAAACTCTTTTTCCCTTTTCTCTTCGGCCAGAGCGCAAGCTTCATCGGCTCGTCGAGTCAGCTATAAATCCCCGACCCCAAGACGACCACCTTCGTCCCCTTTAGATCGAGCTTTGATCCCTGGCTGGGGCGTATATGGACCGATGTTGAGCTGAACTTGTAGCCGCTTGCATCCACCGTTATCGAGTGCCAGCCGGGACTCAGGGAGACCCAATAGCTGCCATCCTCGTCCGTGGTCACTGAGAAGAGGCCGTCGATCCGGACCTTCGCCCCCGGTATCCCTGCGCCGACTTTGTCGATGACCTTTCCTTCCAGCCATCCGGACTCGTCCTGATAAGTTCCCGTAGGATAAACCGTCCCTCCGGCGGGGTACCCCGCCACGGTCCCTGCTGCCGAGACAGTCCCTGTCCAGATTCTGGCCACGGACTGGCTGAAGCTGAACCCCTCAAGCTCTGCGGTCACGACGTAGGTCCCCGAGGGCAGGTCCATGCCGTAGTAGCCCAAGGCGTTTGTGACGGTGGTGAAGACGCCACCTTCTGCCCCCGAGATCCTGACCCTGGCCCTGGGAACACCGTTCCCATAATAATCGATCACCTTGCCCACCAGGCCGTAAGAAGTCGGATATCCGGCGGAGCTGACAGATAGAGGAAGGTCGTTGCTCTGAGTGCTGATGTTGAACCGATAATAGTGGGACTCCAAAGTCTCAGCGTATCGATCCAGCCTGTACCATCCGGGGCTTACAACGCCCTGAGACAAGACCCTCCTTCCTCCGTCGTATAAGTTCAGAGGGCCCCAGTCTGCGACGTAGAGCCAGAGGGAGTAGGGGGCGCCCAGATCAACCTGACCCCTGGCGACCAGGAGACCGTCCGACTGCAGATAGAGCTGGTTTGGGCTGAGCACCTCATCGCCTATCGAAAGATCCAGATCCGGGGCGAAGGGGTCGGCGGAGATCAGCTGAGGCACATCGTAGCTGCTCGGAGAGTAGGGGTCCCAATCGGGCCTTCCTGGTGTATAGTCCGACTCCTGGCCCGGGCCATAGGGGTCCCATTCGGGTCTATCGGCGGCGAAGGGGTTTGGCAGATATTCTGGCTCAGGCTGTTCGTCGGCCTCGATGCCATCGGAGCCGAAGGCTGCCGCGAAAACTAATCCCAATAATATACAGAGTGTGTATCGGCTTATCAATCTCAAAACTTCAACCTCCCCAACGAGAAAAAGTGCCCGCGAGCGACTTAAAGATTGCGGAGGGGGGTATCTGTCCCCGACCTCTGAGCTACAGATGCTCTACGCATCGATCTTGGTGGAGGGGGAGCTATCATATGGCCGGAAATTTTTCCTTTTCGTGACGGATCTGTTCGCTTTGACCGAGATCCGCTCCCCCACAACACTTAAGTATGTTCTATCTCATCCGAACTAACCGAAATTTCAGAATAATGCGAACGGAACGGGTGGACGTGGTAGATAAGATAAAGAGGATGTGGATGTGTCGAGGATCTGAACCGAGAAAATTCGATGGTCATTCGAAAAATCGTCTATCCATGAAAACGCTTAACTCAAAGCAGGTAAATCAAATAATGCCGCAGGCCGAAACCATGTAAAAAATAGACAGTTGCGGCGTCCGACCGCTGAGTCGACAGAGGATTTGCGGATAACTTATATATGGAACTGACAAATGGCCATTATATTAAAATCAATATAGGTTGGAGGAGAGTCATGAACTACCTTAGGGCTGGAGGACTGCTTTGCCTGCTCATGGTCGCCATGGCGGCAGTTCTGCCGATGGGGGCGTTGGCACAAAGCGAGGCTCCAGATGAATCGGCCCCGCCGGGGGCCGAACCCTCGATCGATGCCGGCGCTGAAAGTGAGACCGCTGAAGAAGTAGCCTCTGAGGAGGTGACGCCACCGGAAGAGTCTGAGGAGACTCCGGCTGAGGATGTGGCACCGCCAGAGGAGTCCGAGGAGGCACCGGCTGAGGAGGAGGCACCGCCAGAGGAGGTGACACCGCCAGAGGAGGTGACACCGCCAGAGGAGGTGACACCGCCAGAGGAGTCCGAGGAGGCACCGGCTGAGGAGGAGGCACCGCCAGAGGTGGTGACACCGCCAGAGGAGTCCGAGGAGGCACCTATGATGGATGCGCCCATGGAAGACGCTCCTAGGGAGGACGTCGCTCCGACCGAACCAGCGATGGTACCGGTCGTCTCTGAAGAGCTGAACTTAACAGCCTCGGGCAACGAGACGGTCGAGATCAATGAGAATGCCAACGAGACCCTAGAGGAGACGCCGGAGGAGGTTGTCGAGGAGGAAGAGCCCGAAGAGGAGCTCTCCACCACCGATCGGATCTGGCGAGAGGGCGAAAATCCGGCTGATTATACCTGGGACCCCCAGACCTTCTCGGGATTCTTCTACGATCTCGATGACGACGTGGGGACTGAAACTCTCACCGTCCACCTGAGGGAGTCCGGCGACGGGTACGACAGGTCCATCGATGAGGGCGATCTGGAGTACGAGACGAACGCCGATTCGATAGAGTTTGAGTTCGGCAGGTGGGGCGAATATCAGGTCATCGGCTTCATGGCTCAGAAGTACTTCGCCGGATACATGGGCACAGATCGAGACGTCTTGGACAAGGAGATCAGCCTCCTGGATGAAGAGGAGCTCCGCGAGGTTCTGATCGACGACGACGAGGAGTACACCGTCGACACCGGCTCCGTCCTGCCCCTAGAAGAGGGGTACGAGGTCCGGATCAAGGAGATCGATCTCGATGGGAACAAGGTATGGCTCTCCCTGGCCAAGGACGGCGAGGAGGTCGACAGCAAGGTGATAGACCCGACGAACCTCGGATCGTCGACCTATAAGTACGAGATCGACCTGAGCGGCGAGGACCTGCCTCTGGTCATGCTCCACGTATCGAACATCTTCGCCGGAGCTGAGAGCAGTCTCGTGACTGTCGACGGCATCTTCCAGATCTCCGACAGGTACACCACCGTCGCCAGCGGCGACAAGTACGGGGATATGGAGGTCGATTCGATATCCGGCGACACCATCCGGATGACCAACGACAACTCCATCACCCTCCGGAAGGGCAAGACCGTACCGGTGATGGGGGACGTCAGCTTCCTGGTGGCCGACGCCGACGTGCTGAGGTTTGGGCCGACGGTGAAGAGGACGGGAAGCTATGAGATCAGAGGGACGATCGTAGACCCGTCGGTCGGTACGTTCACCTGGACACCCTACAACTTCGAGGGATTCTACTACGACATCGACGACGATGTGGGAACCGAGGAGCTTAGGGCCAGGTTCACCGGTGACAAGATCGAAGACGGCGATCTCAGGTACAGGACGGAGCCCGAGTCGGTGGAGTTCGAGTACTCCCGCTGGGGCAGCTACAACGTAATAGGTTTCCTGGCCGAGAAGTACTTCGCCGGATACAACGATGACACTGAGTTCAACGATGAGTTCAGCGTCATAAACGAGGGCGAGCTGAGAAAGGTCCTCATAGACGACGACGAGTCCTATACGGTTCGGAGCGGCGCCACCTTCCCGTTGAAGGAGGGGTACGAGCTCCGGATAAAGGAGGTCGACCTTGACGGAAACAAAGTTTATCTGTCCATAACCAAGGACGGTGAGGAGGTCGACAGCAAGGTCATCGAGCCCGGAAGCTCTGTGACGAGCTCCACTTTCACTTACGACGATGAGATAGGTAGCGAGGACGTGCCGATCATCGCGGTTCACGTCCAGAGCGTCTTCCGGGGCAGGGAAGAGGACCTGGCCACCGTTGAGGGGATCTTCCAGGTATCTGACAAATCTCGGTCCGTCGAGGAGGGCGAGACCTACGGGAAGATGGAGATCGACAGCGTCTCTGACAGCGGAATAACGATGGTGAACGACGGCTCCTTCAGCCTCGGCAAGGGCAAGACCATCACCATTATGGAGAACATGAAGTTCAGGGTCTCCGACAGCGACCGAAGGCTGGTCGTGCCCGTTGTCGAGGTGAAGGCTGAGCTCAAGCCCATGAGGATAGAGATCCCGGAGGTGACGGTGGGAACTCCGGCCGAGATTATGGTCACCTCCGACGGAAATCCGGTCATCGGAGCTCTCATTTCCATCAATGGAGATGAGGTCGGGACCACCGACACCGACGGGATATACCTCTACTCTCCAGAGGTGGCAGGCAGCTTCGATATCGAGGCCAAGAAGGACGAGTACACCGACGTCAAGGGCGTGCTCGTCGTCAATGACATCAAAGAGGAGAGGGTGCTCGCCATCAGCTCGCCTCAGGAGGTCATGAAGGGAGAGAGCTTCGTCGTCAAGGCCACCATCGGCCTCGACTTGAGACCTGTAGAAGGCGCTGACATCGCCTTCGACGATCTAAGCGTCGGCACCACCGACAGCCGCGGCACGATCTCCTACGCCTCAGATGCGGTAGGTGCCCACACCATTACGGCCTCCAAGGAGGGGTACGAGAGCGGCTCGAGGAAGATCGTGGTCGTAACGCCGATCGAGATAACGGGCATCGAGATGGACGAGACGACTAGGGCCGGCAAGACGGTCAAGATCACCGCCAACGCCGAGAACAGGGGATCGGTCAGCGACAACACCACGGTGGAGCTGAAGGTCAACGGGAACCCCGAGGGGACCGAGGATCTCACCGTTGAAGCTGGCGAGACGGGATCTGCGACCTTCGAGTACAAGCCACAAGAGCCAGGCCTGTACACCGTCGAGGTCGATGGGATCCAGAGAACCCTGACGGTGGAGGAGAAGAGCAACGTCGGCATGATCGCCGGCATCCTTGTGTTCTTATTCGCCATCGGCGGTGGAGCTTACCTCTACTCGACCGGCAAGCTGAACGAGATTCTGGGGCAGATTAAGAACCGCTGATCTGTCCCATGAATATTCTTTTTTTTTAGAGCGTCAATTCTCCGAAGAGAAAACTGGGTCTATGGGCCCCGTCCATCCTCAGGAGACGATCGATTTCAGGGGTTTCCGTCAAGTTAGCGATAGGCGAGGTATTAATATATTATTTCGATAAACTAAAGACGGCGATTAGTAATTAACAAATAGGTAATTATTATTTATCATAGCGCTCACTAGTGTTTGGAGGTTTTTAATACGATGAGATGGTTTATTGCAAGGGGCATAGCTGTTATCGTTATTTTACTCTTTCTCGTGACGACAAATACGGCGTCCGAAAAAGGAAACAGCGCTCTGGAAATGAATGTGCCGCTGTTATCTTCTGAAATCAAGGATGAAGCCGGTGACGCCTTGAACAGATCAGGCATCGATCAGCTGACAAACAGAAGAAAGGTCCTCGCCAAAGACGCCGACCTGGAGTCTGTGGTCGATGAGGACGTAGTCGCGCCTCGGGAGACGACTCGCCTCGTCGTCATGGCAGCCAGCGCCGGCGCCCAGAAGGATGAGGACGGCCAAGTGGGAACTGAAACCGCCTCTGATCTCGCTCAAAAGGAATCGGCTTCCAGCTCGACTTCTGGATGCGAGCCAGTCATCGGAGTCTCTTACAGGGACTCGACGTCCTGCCCTTCGGAGGTCGTTCAGCCTCCAAAGGGCGCTCCCAACGTCGTCTTCATCGTTCTGGACGATGTGGGCTTTGGCCAGATCGGTTGCTTCGGCGGCCCCATCGAGACTCCGAACATCGATCGGCTGGCGGCGGGAGGGCTTCGATACAACAATTTCCATACGACGGCCATGTGTTCTCCGACGAGGGCCTGTCTCCTGACGGGGAGAAACCATCACTCCGTTGGAATAGGGGCCGTCATCGACCTGCCCGCGGGCTATCCCGGCTACAGCATGATCCTCTCGAAGAACGCAGCGACGTTGCCGGAGATCCTCGTTGCAAACGGTTTCAACACCTTCGCCGTCGGCAAATGGCACCTCTCGGAACACTTTAACGCAGCGGGGCCTTTCGATAACTGGCCCACAGGCAGGGGCTTTGAAAAATACTACGGGTTCATCGGATCCGAGACCAACCAGTGGTATCCAGATCTTGTCATTGGCACGACGAGGGTCGACCCGCCAGAAACTCCCGAGGAGGGGTACCACATCTCCGAGGACTTGGTCGACCACGCCATAGGATTTATAAATAGTCAGCAGGCCGCAGAGCCGGATAATCCCTACTTCATGTACCTCTCCTTCGGCGCCTGTCACGCACCCCATCACGCGCCTCAGGAGTACATAGAGATGTACGAGGGAGAGTTCGATCAGGGCTGGGATGTCGTGAGGAACGAGACCCTCGTTCGACAGAAGGCGATGGGAATTGTGCCGGAAGATACGGAGCTTCCGGAGAGAAACCCCGATATTCCGGCCTGGGATGACCTCTCCGACGATGAGAAGAGGGTCTTTGCGAGGGAGCAGGAGGTCTACGCAGGATTTTTGACCCACACCGACGCCCAGATCGGGAGGTTTTTGGACCACCTCGAAAAGACGGGCCAGCTGAACGACACCATGATAATCCTCATATCGGACAACGGTGCCAGTCGCGAGGGCGGATTTAACGGGACTTCGAACAACTACCTCTACTTCAACCGCATCAATGAAAATGTGACGTCCATCCTCGCTCATATCGACGAGCTCGGCGGGACCGATACCTGGAACCACTACTCAACGGGGTGGGCCATGGCCGGGAACACCCCCTTCAAAAGGTACAAGCAGAACACCCACGAGGGCGGGATCCATGACCCCATGATCATCTTCTACCCGGCGTTGATAGAGGAGGGGGGAGGGGTTAGGGAGCAGTACACCCACGCCATCGACATCGTCCCCACGGTTCTGGAGGTCCTTGGCCTCTCGGCGCCCGAGGTCTACAACGGCCATTCCCAGAAGCCGATCGAAGGGGTCAGCTTCGCCGCAACCCTGACCGACCCGAACGCAAATACGGGCAAGTACATACAGTACTATGAGATGGTTGGCAACAGGGCCCTGTGGTACAACGGCTGGAAAGCCACAGCTTACCATCCGCCAGAGTCAGGAGGGGACTTCATGAACGATACCTGGGAGCTTTACAACACCGATGAAGACTTCTCCGAGGTCCACGACCTGGCCTCTCTATATCCCCAGAAGCTCCAAGAGATGATAGATCTCTGGTTTTTCGAGGCCGGCAAGTACAATGTGCTCCCGCTCGACGACCGCCAGGCTGCCAGGTTCCAGCCAACCCCCATAACCGGCGTCTTCGCCTACTATCCGGGGTCTGAGAAAATCGTCGAGCCGGAGCTCCCCGACACATTGAACCACTCCTACAAGATCACCGCCTACGTGGACATCCCTGAGGCTGGCGCCGAAGGGGTCCTCTTCTCCATAGGCGGGCGTTTCGGCGGCCTATCCCTCTTCGTCATGGACGGCCATCTAGTCTGCGACTATAATTTCGTGGGCATAAGACATTACACCGTATCGTCGACCTTTGAGGTCCCAGCCGGTCGCTCCGCTCTCTCGATGGCCTTCGACCTGACGGGAAGCCACCGGGGCGTCTCCACGCTTTACATCGATGGCGAGGATGTGAGCAGCGCCGAGGTGGTGATACAGCCGTACCGCTACTCCTTCGAGGAGGGGCTTGAGATCGGCAAGGATCCGCAGACTCCGGTGAGCGAGAGCTACAAGAGCCCGTTCGTGTTCACCGGGACTCTCGAGAAGGTCGTGATGGAGGTAGAAGGATAAGAGGCGATTATAGGTGAATTTGCTGAGATGTATCGTCATCATTAGGCGCTGTCGGGATCCTGCGTGAGCTAGGATCCCGATAAATATTTAGGGGATTCGAAAATCCTGGCTCAGACGTTTTATGAAGGACTTTGCCTCAACACGTTTAGTACTTCCTGTTCGGCTCTTCGTCATTTCATGGAGCAATTTCAGGATAGCGATAAGCGGACTCGATCATGCAAATGCATGCCATGAGCTCTGCTCCCATCGCGGTTGGTAGCAATACATCTCATATTTAGCCTGAAAGGCGCTAAAGACCTTGTAAGACAGTCGCTTTAATATGTCTGGTGATAGATAGAAGTGCGAAGAGCATATGGGAGGAAAGATGTCAGATCGGTGGAACTTGAACGCTAAGATCTTTGCTGGCTTCATAGGCGGCATTCTCGTTGGCCTTTTCTTCGGCGAATTATGCTCTGCATTAGAACCTGTGTCCTCCGCCTTCATCAAGATCTGGCAGATAACGATAATACCGTTTATAGTAGTCTCACTCCTCCTGGGTATAGGGAGCTTAAAGCAGGCCGACGCACGGGAGATGGTCGTCAAGGTTGGATCAGTATTGCTGCTCTTCTGGGTCATAGGTCTGGCCGCTTTCTTTTCTGTGCAGATGGCATTTCCCTGCTTGGAGCGGGCCTCTTTCTTCAGCACTACGGAACTTCAAAAGACGGATGATATTACCGGAATCGTAAATCTGTTCATTCCCTATAACCCCTTCCATTCTCTTTCTGAGGGCCTGCTTCCTGCCATAGTCGTCTTCTGTTTGTGCCTGGGTTTTGCTCTGATAGAGGATGAGAATGGCAGGTCTTTAATGAACGTGCTAAACTCCCTAAACTCGGCCTTTACGCGCATCAACAGGCTAATTATGAAGACCTTTCCCGTTGGGGTTTTTATAATAACAGCAGAAGCTGCGGGAACCCTTACCCTGGAGCGCTTTCTAATATTGCAGGTCTTCCTGATATCTCTGGCATTAATCTCTATACTTCTGAGCTTGGTAGTATTGCCCTTACTAATAACGTCTTTCACCACCTTTAGCTATAGAGACATCATCTCGAAGTCGTCCAACGCGGTGATCCTCGGATTTTCCACAGGAAGCGATTTCGTAACATTGCCTACCATCGTCGAGGGATTGAAAGATCTTTACCGCAATTCCCAGAATAAAGAGAGAGATAAAGAGAAAGCCGAGTCCTACAGCGATGTGTTGGTCCCGCTGGGCTACACCTTTCCTCTGCTTGGTGCCTTCGTTCCCCTCCTTTACATCCTCTATTCATCTTGGTCTTACGACAGCCCTCTGAACATATCTGATCAGATAAAATTGATAGTTATTGGCATTCCCAGCATATTTGGCTCTTCCAAGCTTTCTGTTGGTTTCCTTCTGTATGCCATGCGACTGCCAATGGACGCTTTCAACCTTTATTTGAGCATGGGCATACTCCGAGCATCCTTCGTGGCTGGATTGACCAGCATGTCCATCTTCTCCTTTGCAACCATCGGGATCGCCATTTTAACCGGATCTTTCAAGATGAAGCTGAGGCGAATGATAATATCAATTGTCGTTATCATCGCGATTTTTGCCATTGCCATCATCGGAATGAAGGCTGGCTTCACCCTTCTCTTAGGGGATACCTATCATGGTGGTGATATCATCTCAAGCATGGATCTGCCAAAGCAGGCCGATGGCAAGCGCCTAAATGAGATAATAGAAACTAAGGTGTATCTGAGCCAGGAGGAGGTTCCCAAAAGCGCTAATGCAGCTTTGATGAAAACTGAGGTAGAAGATGGTGCTTTAAGAACTGGCCTTATGGATGAAAGCACTGTAGATAAAATTAATATCAGAAAAACCCTCAAGGTAGGTTACAATGCCAACTGCATTCCCTTTGTATTCTTTAATAAAAATGGGAATTTAGTTGGATACGACGTGGAGATGGCGTATGATCTGGCTCAGTTCCTGGTCGTTCCCAAAATCGAGTTCATCCCCATCGATGGAGATAACTTGATCGATTCTCTGAACAGCGGCAGGATTGACATCGCTATGTCATCGGTATTATTCACTGCAGACCGGCTGAGAAAGCTAGAGCTATCTGATCCCTATATAACAGCCCACATGGCCTTCGTAGTTAGGGACCAGAGAAAGGATGAGTTTGTGAAGCTCCAAGATATTCAGAAAATGAATAACTTGAAAATAGCCGTTCTAAATCGAACCGCATTCCTTGAAGTGGCTCCTCGCCTCTTTCCCAGCGCCACAATCGTCAAAATAGAGTCGTTCCACGACTTTTTCCGAGAGGATGATGCCGATGCCCTGATGACCACTGCAGAGGAAGGATTTAGCATGACCCTCCTTTATCCCTTCTACGATGTCGCTATCTTCGAGCCTAGCGACGAATTCCAGGTCCTGTATACCTATCCCGTGGCCAAAGGTGATGATAATTTCCTTAAAACGGTGAACTACTGGCTCCAGGTGGAAAAAGAAACTGGAAGTCTCAATAAAAAATATGATTACTGGATACTCGGAAAGAACATCGAAGAGATCGAGCCCAGATGGTCCGTGCTAAAAGACGTTCTTCATTGGCAGTTGAATATACCGACCTGATAGAGGGGTTTAAATAAAAACGCCAAAGCTCTTCCCAGTTTTTATAAATTGGTTAAAGTATCCGTCGTTCTGAAATCTTGGTTACAAGATTTCTACGTTTTTCCAAGACCATTCGTCGATATCGTGTAGCAGGATTTACATGTCCGACGTCCTCCTCAAGTCGTACGTCAGCCAGTTCACTTGTGCAACCATCGCCCGCCAAGGTAGCGAGTTCACAGTCATCTGCATTCCGTTCTTTGACAGGATGGTGGAAATGATCTGCAATTATAGGCGTCAGGTAATGCCAATACACAATGAAAATAGTTATATAGGGAAAAAATACATTTCCAATAGCGGAGGAGTCTGAATTAAAATTGGGCTTCTATATAAATTAGCGATCGCCATAATTTTTTTAATTTCGATCGCGTGTAGCAGCCTTGATTCAGGAAACACCGGCCTGTCGGTCATACCGATGGATCTGAAGGCCGGTGGCTCAAATGATCAAGGTACGAGCGATTATCCGGCAGATACGCCAGAGGATATGGGTGCAGACGTTGTAACGAATAGAAAGACCGTTCTCTCCAACGATTCCAGCCTCCAGCAGGCGATGCACGAGGACGTCGCTCCAGCCCCGAGGCCGAACATCATAATCATGATGGCCGATAACATGGGGTACATGGACCCCGGATGCTACGGCGGCGGCGCCGTATTGGGTGCATCGACCCCCAGGATGGACCAGATGGCAAAAGAGGGCCTGAGGCTGACGTCCTTCTACTCTGAGACCCAGTGCACCCCCACGAGGGCGGCGATGCTGACAGGAAGGCTCCCCATTCGAACCGGCATGGCCCTGGCCTCGGAGACGGGATCTAATGCCGGCATATCTCCTGATGAGGTCACCCTGGCGAAAGTGCTTTCAGATGCCGGTTACAACACGGCAATGTTCGGCAAGTGGCATCTGGGGGACATCTGCGAAAGTGAGCCTCAGAACATGGGCTTTGACGAATACTTTGGGGTCTTGTATCACCTAAACTCCTATACCCAGAGTCAGCGTATCGGCTTTGATCCCAGATGGGAGGCGGGAGAGCCCCTGGGACTGGTAGAGGCAAAGAAGGGCGAAAACCTCACCGAGGTGGCTACGTTGAACGTATCGTCCCTGGCGTTCATTGATGAGCAGTGCACAGAGAGGGCCATCGCATACATCAAAAATCAGGCAAACTCCTCCGAGCCCTTCTTCGTCTACCTACCCTTCGTCCGGACTCACTTCCCCAGCGTTCAGAACCCGAAGTGTGCGGGGAAGTCCAGCAAAGGTCCCTACGGCGACGGGCTGATGGAGATGGACTCTTACGTCGGCATGATTCTTGACACCCTTAGAGAGGCGGGGATCGAGAACAACACCATTGTCGTCCTGACGAGCGATAACGGCCCGACCCTAGATCAGTGGCCCGACTCTGGCTTCTCGCCGTTCCGGGGCGGCATAGGCACAGCCTACGAAGGCGGCGTCCGGGTTCCCTGTATATTCTGGTGGCCTGGGATGATCGAGGCCGATACGAAGTCTGACGGGATCATGTGCACCCTCGACCTTTTCACCACCTTTGCCACTCTCGGAGGCGGTGAGATCCCCACCGACAGGCCCATCGACGGCGTAGACCAGTCGGACTTCCTACTCGGAAGACAGGACGACTCGAACAGGGAATGGGTGGTATGGTACATTGGAATTGACAGCGAGGCAAACACCATCCCTGCGGCCGTCCGCTGGCATCAGTTCAAAGTCCACACCAAGGCGTACGATTCGTTCCAGGGACCTGAGAGCTACTATGGCCAGATCCCCGCGGTCTACAACATCGAGATGGACCCCCGTGAGGAGCACAACATCGCTGGGGAGCACGATTTCGTCATCAGCGCATACACGAAGATCTACCGGCAGCTCGTGGCCAGCATGATCGAATATCCGAATACGCCTTCGAGGGCGTATCCGATCGCGGCCGGAGCGAGTTGACGGAGACGAGGTCGTCCTCATCTTCATTTTTTTTCACAACTATATGTCATAAAATAGATTGGATTTCGATCATCAGGCAAATTACCGTCTTTTCAGGACTTTAGCTCGACATCTTCGATCTGGACGCTATTGCAGCTCTGCTTCACAGATTACCAAAAATGAATGGTCTGGTCTATAGATTTGGTAAAAGGCATATTTCGCCTGTATCCCGACAGACCAGAGCCGTTAAAGCATACCCTTCTCGTTTATAGAGGGCGTTAAGGTACGCCCTCTCCCATTAAACGCTGCCGAACTTGATGACCCTGTCGTATGCTAACTCGGTGTAAGATGGGCCTACCTTAGTCTCCTTCTCTAAATATGCCCTGAACACCACGAATGCAGTTTCGTTCAGCCCTATGCCGCTAGATCCAGGACCTGTTGGAACCTCTGTGCAGTTTCCATCGCCGTTGCAGTCTCGGGCCACCTTCCATACGTAAAGGTATTTGGCAGCCGGATTTCCGGGGATATATTCCTCTGCTGTTCCTTCGAATCTCTTGTTATCGACAGAAGCAACGCCGTTATTCAATTTTGCTCCAAAGATGCCCAGGTTAGAATAAGAGGCCTTGCCAGTTGATGCGTGGTTGACACCATAGATTATCAGGAACTGGCTGGGATCATCACCCAGTGTAAAGGGCGTCGTGTTGTTCAGGTAGGTCGTATCACGGGTGGCGCCTAATATGTCTATCCCTCTCTGCATGGCGTCATAGCCCTCGATTCCCCTGATGCTGGTGACAAACTCCGTGGCGTTTTCCATCCCGTACTTCTCGAGTATCGCCGCCCTCAGATCAGAGAGCGCAGGCATCAGATCAAGCTCGCTGGCATTGCCATTTCCCCTTACCCTGATCTTTGGCGTTGGGTAAGGATTCAACTCGGTTGGTTGGTTGGGAGTTATGCGAAGAACTACTCCTGGTGTTTCATTGAAGTAATCCATTTCCGAAGTCTGATTTTGGAAGTAGGCCATCCTTTGAAGGAAAACGAAACTATCCGACTCGGCATCGACGCCCATCCTCAAGATATTTGATGGTAGGATCTCGGTATTGAAAATATCGGGTGAATAACCGGAGGACAAGGCTGCGGTTCTAATCCTGTTATCGATTTCCATGTCAGCAGTGCTCACGATCATTATGGCCTTATCGAAGGGATCGCTTTGCGATTCCCCGCTGGTATTGGCGGTCAGGAGATTGATGGTGTCTCCGACGTTCCCAAATATCTTCCTGAACTTGCCCTCCGTCGGATAATAACGGTAGTACAGGAAGGTCTGATAGCTGAAGTAGGTACAGTTTGGCGGAGTCTTCCCTATGTAAACGATGGCTTCATCTGGCCTTAACCTGTAGACTGTGGACATGTTCATCTTATCTTCGAAGGGGTTAGGCGCGATCTGTCCTGGTGCGCGAGGCAGGACATAGGCCTCGTAAAAACCTCCGAGGTTGTTGCCGTTACACTGGGGCGATATACCCTGATCTACCAGTTCAAAAATATTCTGGGTTTTCAGCTCTCCCAGCTGTACTGTAAATCCATCCCTCTCCAGCGCCGCCTGGAAGGCGAGGATATCGCCACCACTCACATTGCCTCGGGCCATATCATCTTGAGGGGATTTGCCGTTGAGCCAGGTGAAGTTCATAGATTTTACTCTCACAACATTTTCCTCGATCTCCTGGAGGGTGACTGAGGTATCGTCGGTCGTTCCCGTGGTTGTGGTCTCAGCGAGACACAACCCTGCTAATATTACAGTGCCCAGGAAGAGGGCCGCAAGTTGCTGAAAATACGTTTTGATGTAGATTCCTCCTTTATTTTATTTGAAACTGGACAAACTGCGTTATTAATTTTTCGGGTTGTGACCTAATAATAGGTTGATTTATATACTTGTACTTGTCCCTCTATATTGAGGAGGTAGCAAGATTACAAGGAGAGGTCCAAAGCCAAAGTTTGTAGATGTGGCGTGTCCCAACAAAGATTGTACCTCGCACGGTGTAACTGGAGAAGGAAACATAATCGGTAATGGTACCTATATGACCAAGAGCGGGAAGGTCCACAAGTATATATGTCGCAATTGTGGTCGGGTATTTTGCGGGAGGACTAACACCCCTTTTACTTTTATCGAATACCCCGCAGCTTGCTGCGGGTTGCGCCGCCGCAACTTGACTATGAAAAAAATCGGATACATACCTGTAACGATGGTAATTTTTCTCATGTTTACCATTGGGATTTCATCGGTAAATGCTCAAGAGACTGCGTGGGAAATCGGTCCGCGTATACTGCCTGTTTCTGTTGATGTGAGTGATGTCATGCGGGAGTCGCTATTGGAAACACCGACGCCTGATGCAGAAGCAGCCAAGAGCTTAGTCTTTAATACGACTGAACAATGGGAAGAGTTTATTAAAGATAGGGATGCTCCAAGTGCAGCGAATGCGCGGAAACTTGCTGAAGTGCTCTCAGTTACTGTTGAACCATATACCATTGCCGGGGTTAATGTCTATTACGTAACACCGCCCGAAATCGCTCCGGAGCATAAAAACCAACTTTTCGTTCACCTGCATGGTGGAGCATACGTTTTTAACGGTGGCGAAGCTGGCACGACTGAGGCTGTATTGCTTGCCAGTCGCCTGAAAATGCCCGTCATTTCCATTGACTATCGCATGCCGCCAAAGTTCCCTGCACCTGCTGCAATGGATGATGTTGTTGCCGTATGGAAGCAATTATTAGAGGATCGTTCTGCAACCTCGATGGCGATGGGGGGCACTTCTGCGGGAGGAGGCCTGACCATGACATCGGTGCAACGTTTCAAAGAGCTTGGATTGCCGCTGCCAGGTGCACTTTTCCTGGGTACACCAGCCTCGGACGTGAATAAAGTTGGTGATAGCCGTTATATCAATGAGGGTATCGACCGTAACCTTGTCGCGTGGGAGGGGATACCCTATGAAGCGTTGAAACTGTATGCCAGTAATTACGATCTAAAGAATCCCTATGTCTCGCCGATTTACGGTAATTTTACGCATTTTCCCCCAACTTATCTGATCAGTGGAACGAGGGATCTTTTGCTGAGCGATACAGTTCGGGTGCACCGGGCATTGCAAAGAGCTGGAGTAGAAGTAGATCTGAACATCTATGAAGGCCAGTCACATGCAGATTATCTCGTAGTCTTGAATGCTCCTGAATCGTATGAGGCCTTCGCCGAGCTGAATGCATTCTTGCTGGAGCATCTTGAAATTCCGTTGGTGCCCTTTCCGACTCCGATGGCCGAGACATTGAAGGATAATGTCATCTCGGAATATGCTTTAGCATGAGAAACACCTCAACAATTCACGCGCATGTCCGCCAATGTGCCCCTCGATCAATTTTTCTAACTATTATACAATAATTATGAATACAAAATTAATGCTAGGGAGCACTATCTTTTTTTCATTTCATATATCTTCCTTCTTTCATTTTTTCAAGGATTGTCATAATAGAAACTCTTTTTGCCGAACCTCAATATATCCAGGCGAGGTAGGTAGATTGTTTCATATTTTTAAAATCAGATTTTTGACAGATAAGAAGATTAATGAACCCCTAAGAGATAATAACAACCGATGAGCAAGAAGGATGCACTGCCCGGCTTTCACCTCATGGCAAAGCCCACGGGGGCGGCGTGCAATCTCGGCTGCAAATACTGCTTCTTTCTATCCAAGAAGAACCTCTATCCAAAAAGCAGCTTTCGAATGTCCGATGAGCTTCTGGAGACTTATATCCGCCAGTACGTCGAATCCCAAAGGAGCCCCTCGGTCACCATCGCCTGGCAGGGGGGCGAGCCGACCCTGATGGGCTTGGACTTTTTCAGGCGGTCGATCGAGCTCGAAGAGAAGTATCGACGCCCGGGAATGACATTTCAGAACACCATGCAGACGAACGGCACCCTTCTCGACGATGAATGGTGCGAATTCTTTCGCGAGACGAACTTCCTCATCGGCCTGAGCCTCGACGGGCCGAGAGAGCTTCACGACGCCTACCGGGTGGACAAATTGGGCGGGCCGACCTTCGACCGAGTCATGAAGGCTGCTCGGCTCCTCAAAAAGCACGAGGTCGATTTCAACATCCTGACGACGGTCCATGCAGCCAATCAGGACCATCCCCTGGAGGTTTACCGCTTTCTTCGAGACGAGGTGAAGACCGACTTCATCCAGTTCATACCCATCGTGGAGAGGGATAACGATACGGGCTATCAGGAGGGGGATACGGTCACGGACCGCTCGGTCGATCCTGAGAAGTACGGCCGCTTTCTCATCTCCGTCTTCGACGAATGGGTCAAAAGAGACGTCGGAAAGACCTTCGTTCAGATCTTCGACGTGGCCTTGGCCGCCTGGTCGGGGGTCCCAGCGGGGATATGCGCCTTCTCGGAGACCTGTGGGACGGCGATGGTCATGGAGCACAACGGTGATGTCTACTCATGCGACCACTTTGTTGAGCCGAAATACCTTTTGGGCAACATCAATGAGAGGCCGCTCTCAAAGATCGCCAGCTCCGCAAAGCAGCGGAAGTTCGGCCGAGATAAGCTGGATCTTCTCCCCGAATACTGCCGAAAGTGTGAGGTGCGTTTCGTCTGTAACGGCGAATGCCCCAAGAACCGCTTCATCAAAACCCCCGACGGCGAGCCGGGTCTCAACTATCTCTGTTCAGGGTACAAGGAGTTCTTCAGGCACATCGACGGCTCGATGCGGTTCATGGCAGACGAGCTCCGACGGGGCAGAGCTCCGGCCAACATCATGAGCTACACGGGATCTTGCGAGGGAAAGGTGATAAAAGCGTTCGCAAAGCCGGGTCGTAACGATCCCTGCCCCTGTGGAAGCGGGCTGAAGTTCAAAAAGTGTCACGGTAGAATCGAGGGTCAAAGGGATGCTATTCCTGCTGAAGAGTCATTGTCAAAAAAAATCGGCGATCGCTGGAAGAGCGTCTCGAAGCGCTTTAGTTGAGGGCGAAAAAGGCCCTTCGAGGAGATCGTCCCGCAGGCGATGGGGAGCTTCTGGCATGCGGCCCCCCAAAGGGGGA
Source organism: Methanothrix sp. (assembly GCA_035380685.1). Lineage (GTDB taxonomy): Archaea > Halobacteriota > Methanosarcinia > Methanotrichales > Methanotrichaceae > Methanocrinis. The sequence continues at coordinate 25,871 of DAOSXX010000034.1, forward strand.
CGGGTCGCAAGACAATTATTCTGCCTGAGTAGCTCCCATCCCATCGGCACCATTTCTGAAGAAGATCGGCGTTCTATAAAGGTCCAGAAAAAATCGATCTGGGAAGAACTCCAGTTCAAAAACTCGACATAACCTTCCAGGGAATGATTGATATAGCGTAACGGTGTCTCTCACGACACCGTGTGGCATATCGGTTTCGGCCGACTAAAATTTCAGGATCGCGATTCCCATGAACTTCTGGCAACCCAAGATCGAGACTATGAAAAAGTCAGATCTTCAGGATCTGCAGCAAAGACGCCTGAAGGATACGGTGAAGAGGGCCTACGATAACGTGCCCTTCTACCACCAGAAGATGAAAGACCTCGGCATGACCCCCGGGGACATGACGAGTTTAGGAGACGCAAGATCCCTTCCGGAGACGAGGAAGGGAGATCTCCGGGACAACTACCCCTTCGGCCTCTTCGCCGTACCCAAGAGCGAGGTCGTGAGGGTTCACGCCTCTTCGGGGACGACGGGAAAGCCGACGGTCGTTGGCTACACCGCGAAGGATATAGAGACCTGGTCTGATATGGTGGCCCGAGACCTGGTGATGGTCGGCTGTTCAAAAGAGGACATATTCCAGAACGCCGTCAACTACGGTTTTTTCACCGGCGGCCTCGGAATCCATTACGGGATCGAAAGGATGGGGGCGATGGCGGTCCCCAGCGGCACCGGGAGCACCAAACGCCAGATCGAGATCATGATCGACTTCGGGGTCACGGCCCTCCACTGCACTCCCTCTTACGCCCTCTACGTCGCCGAGACGGTGATCGATATGGGGGTCGTTGACGACCTGAACCTCAAGATAGGCTGCTTCGGGGCCGAGCCCTGGTCTGACAGAGCACGGTCGGAGCTTCAAGATATGCTGAACATCAAGGCCTACGACTCCTACGGCCTCTCGGAGATGTTCGGGCCGGGGGTCGCCTTCGAATGCCAGGAGCAGAACGGCCTTCACATCTGGGAGGACCACTTCCTGGTGGAGATCCTCGATCCTGAGGGTGAGGTTTGCGCCCCCGGCGAGCGGGGGGAGCTGGTCCTCACATCCCTCACCAAGGAGGCGATGCCCCTCATCAGGTACCATACGGGAGACGTCACCTACATGATGGAGGAGGACTGCCCCTGCGGGAGGACCAGCGTCAAGCTCCACCGGTTCCTGGGAAGGGCCGACGACATGCTGGTCGTAAGAGGGATCAACGTCTTCCCCAGCCAGATCGAGGACGTCCTCCTCAAGATGCCTGAGATCGGGGACTACTTCCAGGTGATCGTCGATAGAAAGAGGCACGGCCTCGACGAGATCGCGATCAAGGTCGAGATGAGCGATTCCGCATTCACCGGAGAGCTTAGCGATTTGGCACTGCTGCAGAAGAAGGTGGAGAACGAGCTGAAGTCGGTGATGAAGATCAGGTCCCGGATCGAGCTGGTGGAGAAGGGGAGCCTCCCCCGGACCGAGGGGAAGTCGAAGAA
>DAOSXX010000035.1:0-27353 GCA_035380685.1 Methanothrix sp.
CCCACGGCGACTTTCACCCCTGGAACGTGATGTTCCGGTCGGGGACGGACTTCACAGTCCTGGACAGGTCCCGGGGCGAGTGGGGCGAGGCCACTGACGACATCACTGCCATGACGACCAACTACATCTTCTACTCGGTTCAGAAGAGCCTGCGGCTTGAAGGCGGCTTGAAAGACCTCTTCGAGCTATTCTTCGAGAACTATCTCGATAAAACGGGAGACGAGGAGCTTTTTGAGGTGATAGCCCCCTTCTTCGCCTTCAGGATGATGGTGGTGGCAAGCCCCACCTGGTACCCGCTCCTTTCGGGCGATGTCCGAAGGACCCTCTTCAACTTCCTGGAGAACGTCCTCGACGCCGAGAAGTTCGACTACAAGAAGGTGAACAGCTACCTCGAAACGCCTCGGATCTGAGATGGAGACCCGATACGTCCTCGAGCTCTCGGGGGAGCACCCGACGATCCCGAAGAGCGAGGCTTGCGCCCTCCTGGAGATCTGCTCCTCGGGGTACCGGGTCGTCTCCGACCTCGACCGCTGCCTTGTGGTCGAGGCCCAAAACCTCGACCTATCCACTCTCGGAAAGAGGATGGCGATGACCCACCGGGTCGTCGAGGTCGCAGCCGAATCCGAGCCGACCCCGGAGGGGGTGGCCGAGGCCGCAAAGGACCTGGACATTCCTCTGAAGACCTATCGGGTCAGGGCAAAGCGGCTGGGGGACGCGCCTTTGATGAGCGATGAGGTCGAGAAGATGGTCGGCTCAGTTTTGTGGAAAAGGGGATACAAGGCCGACATGAAAAGCCCCGAGATCGAGATCAGGGCGATCGTCGCAAAAGAGAGGATCTTTCTCGGTCGGGATGTGGCCAGAGCTGACAGGTTAGGGTTTCGAGCCCGACGCCCCCATCTGAAACCCTTCTTCCATCCCGGAACGATGCTGCCGAAGCTCTCCCGGGCCCTCGTCAACTTAGCCATGGTCAGGGAGGGGGAGAGGCTCCTGGACCCATTCTCCGGCACCGGCGGGTTTCTGGTGGAGGCGGGCCTTCTGGGGATCAGAGGCCTGGGGACGGACGTCCAGGAGGAGATCGTTTTGGGCTCAAAATCGAACCTCGAAGGGCTCGACTGCACCCTCTTGGTGGGAGACGCCATGAGGCTGCCTCTGAAAGACAAGTCCATCGAGGGCGCCGTCTCGGACGCCCCCTACGGCAGGTCGGCCCTGATCCAGGCGGGGTCGAGGGACGAGCTGTTGGCCGGAAGCCTCTCGGAGCTCCGGCGGGTTCTCGTACCCGGCAGAAGGATGATCTACGTTGACGATCGGCCCGTCGGCGGCTTCATTGAGGATGCCGGTTTTGAGATCCTGGAATCTCACGCCGAGAGGGTCCACCGTAGCCTCACAAGACACATCTTCGTCTGCAGATGACGATCACTCCTGGCCGAAGACCTTCTCGACGAGGGCCGTGACGATCGGCCCGGCCTGGTCGACTATTTTTGCCGAGTAGATCCAGCCGCTATCCTCCTGGCCGCAGACCATAATCGTCCTCCCCTCGTACCCGACGAGATCGATCTCGTCGCTCTCGGGCGACCGGGCGGCCTGGATCGGGATCCGGGTCAGCCTCGCGGTTCTGCCTGCGGGGCTTGGCGGATCGAGGATCACAAACTCGCCACCTTTTACCACACCTATAAACCGGCCGAGACCGCAGACGTCGGCGACGATGTTCGAGCCTGCGATCTCGGGCTCGCCCCTTGCCGGGATGAACGAGATCGGACCTGGTCCTTTTGATCCATTCCAGTCCGTCCACCAGGGACCGGACGACCCGTACCTCCACCGTCCCTCAAAGCCGTTGCAGTCGTCTGTGAAGTTCAGCTCGAAGTCCCCGGCGTCGTCGGGCGGAAGGTAGGTAGGCGCCTCAGACCAGGTGCCCACAAGGCCCGTCTCCGTGACCGTTCCGACGAGACGGCCCTGGTCGTAGTCGTAAGATCCGACGACATCCTGGCCGGCCTGGCGGAGCTCCAGCCTCCCGTAGGTGGTATTCCATACGCCGGTCCAGTCGCAGCTCTGGGCCGAGATCGTCGGCGCGGAAACTAGCGCCAGGATCAATACCATCCAGAATTTCCCAAAGATCATCATGACCACCCAGAACTCAAAGAGATTTAGACGACTTCCATCACAGATTATCAACTTCACCAGATGTCTATGAATCTTTTGGCATTCATAGTTTTTGGAGGCTCTGTCCACGAAATCTGATCCTCCCTATAAATACAGAACCAGAAGTCCTGCCATCACTTCCGCTGGGGGGGGATAGCCTAACCCGCATTTGGGTCCGTGGTGCTGGTCAGATAGGAAGGAAGAACGCCTCCATAACCTTGGGGGGGATCTGTCGGCGCTTCGGACGCGTTTGGTGGGTGGCTGTTTGTGGGGACCATGGCAATAGGTGATGATGATGGCGACGCATGGTCTCCAAGCCGTAGCCATCTTCGCAACGGCCTTCTCAGCGCGGTTACAGAGGGCGGGACCCTCCGACGGGGCGGTCCAGGGCGGAGCTTCGCTCGTTGCGCTCAACCACGGGTTCACGACGCCTTCCTGGTGTGTGTGGGGATTTCCATTGTGGCTCTAAATATTATCAGTAATTGCTAGGGATGCAAGGCGAGAGATCGCTTTAAATCCTCAAATCCCAACCCCCATTACCAGCGCGTGACATCTCAAAACGCTCTCTGGCAGCAGGTTCGACAAGACGGACCAGGTCACTTCTCAAGGGCGTCCAAACATTCCTGGAAATGGGCGTTTGCCATCTGAAAGTAAGCCTCTTTTGGCATAAGCTCCTGGCCCACGGTCTGAAGCGTCTTCTCTCCGATGGATCCCAGCTCGACGATCTCGCGGCCCGCCTTTCGGGCGGCCTGGAAGACCTCACCGACGGCTGGCGCGCCCTGCTCCGCCATCTCCTGAAGGGCCTCTCCATGAGGCCTGAGGAGGGCTCCTGCAAAGTCCAGCGAAGCGTTCTCACAGAGTGCCATCATGTGAACCAGGAGGGGGTCGAAGTTCTCCATCTCCCAGAAGCCGCAGTTGGAGACTAGAATGAACTTTCCGGCCTTCGCCCCCTCCCTGAGGGGATGCCGGCACCGATCTTTTCTGATCTCGAAGAAGGGCTGGACCCTCGGGAGAATCCTGTCCATCAGGCACTTCAGCGGGCCCGTCACGCCGTCGACGTAGAGGGGCGTTGCAAATACCCAGATGTCGGCCTCGTTCATCTTCGGAAGAAGCCAGTCCATATCGTCTCTTTGGACGCATATTCCTGGAGTCTTCAACCAGCAGCCGAAGCATCCGAGGCAGGGCTTCACCTCTAGCTTGCTCGTGTAGAAGAGCTCGACTTTTGCGCCTGCCTCCTTCATACCCTCAAGGAGGGGGTCGAGGATGAGGGCGGTGTTTCCCTTCTCCATCCGGGGGCTTGAGTTTATGGCGACGACCTTCATCACAAATTCCTCCCGTTTCAATCCACCACAATAAACGGTTATGATTTTCCGTCGACGTTCTATCCGACCATAGTATAAACATTTACCTGAAGATTTCAGGAGTTTGAAAATGCTGCCTGGTTGGAGATGATCGAAGACGGCCTGTGGGCTCTTTCGGCTGGAGAATTTTAAAGTATCATCAGTCCAAAGTACCTTCATGAAGGTTGAGAGCGGAGCAGGGCCGGGATCTCAGAGGCTGACCATCTTCACCATAGCTCTTGCGGCATTCATGGGTTCCTTGGACGTCACCATCGTGAACATCTCTCTGCCCACCATATCCAGATACTTCGACGTGGGCACCGGGATGGTCTCCTGGATAGTTCTGGCCTATCTTCTGGTGATGAGCAGCTTTCTTTTGGCCTTCGGGAAGATCGGGGATCTGAAGGGCTTCAAGCGCGTATTTCTGGCGGGGTTTGCCGTCTTCGTGGCCGGGTCCTTCCTCTGCGCCGTCGCCCCCTCCATAAAGCTCCTCATAGCCTTCAGGATGCTCCAGGCCCTCGGAGCCGCCATGCTGACGGCCATAGGTCCCGCCATGGTCACGGTCTTTCTGCCCCAGGAGGTCAGGGGGAAGGCCCTCGGGATCGTGGCGACCTTCGCGTCCCTGGGGATCGCCATGGGCCCGCCGATCGGCGGCCTTCTCACCTCCTTTCTCAGCTGGAGGTGGATATTTTTCATCAACATACCTGTGGGGATCGTCGCCATCCTGATCGGAAGGTTGGTCCTCCCCGAGGCCGGACCTAGGCCAGGCCAAAAGGCGCGGTTCGACCTTTTGGGAGCCGCCCTCGTATTCCTCACCCTCTTCGGCCTGATCTTCGGGATGAACATGGGCCAAGAATTGGGATGGACCTCCCCCCCCATCACGGGGAGCATCATCGGGTCCCTCGTCCTGGCTGCGGTCTTCATCTTTAGGGAGTCGAGGTTCTCCGAGCCGCTCGTGGATCTTAAGCTCTTCAGAAACGGAAGCTTCACCTCCGCCAACGGCGCCGTCCTCCTGGTGATGCTCGTCTACGGCGGGGCGGTTTTCCTCTTCCCCTTTTACCTGGAGCTCGTCAAAGGTCTGGGGACCGACGTTGCCGGTCTGATCCTGATGGTTCCCTCCGTCGCCACCATGATCGTCGCCCCGCGCGCAGGCGCCTTGTCCGACAAAATAGGATCTAGGAAGATCTGCGTTGTTGCCACAATCCTCTGCGTGGCGGGGTTCTACCTCCTCAGCTTCCTGGACGCTGAAAGCTCCAGGGCCTTCATATTCGTCACCCTCGTAATCCTGGGGCTGAGCCTGGGGATGTTCCTCCCGCCCAACAGCAACTTGGTGATGGCCCAGAGCCCCGCCGAGAAGTGCGGCATCGCTTCCTCCCTGATGATGACCGCACGGAACGTGGGGACGGTGATAGGGATCGCCGTCTTCGAGATGGTCTTCGCCGCTCGGGTCCAGATGGCGGGTATCTCTGACGGGGCGGTCCAGGGCGGGGCATCGATTGCGCCGCTCACCCTCGGGTTTCACGACGCTTTTCTGGTGGGGGCGGGGTTCTCCGTTCTGGCGGTGATCCTCTCGGTGGTGGCGAGAGACGTGGGGTGATGGGCATCGAGGCAGCAAATGTTCAAGCGAATTTTATGTTAAAAATATATATGACTGGCGGCGCAGAGGCCCGCGATTTGATCGATGTCGTCATCATTTCTCCCGGTAACCTTCCATCTCCGCGACCTTCTCCAGCGCCGCATCGTCGCCCGCCTCGACGAGCTCCAGGCCAAGTCGACGGACTCAAGAGACACCAAGATCCGGACGACGGAGGAGCTGGACGTGCTCCTCCCGTCGGTGCTGGACAGGGCCTTCTGGGGAGCCAGTTCTGATCCCGCGCCGCCGGAAGGCATTCGACCTATTTTATTTTACAACTTCTCTAAAAATCCGCTTACTCCGCCCGGCAGGTGAATATGCTGTAGTGAAGCCACGCGGTGAACCCCTTTCCTGAAGTGGTAAAGACCCCAGGCCTCTCGCCGAACTTTTGCCCCACCTTCTCCCGGATCGAGGCGACCTCTTCGGCCCCGAGGCCGTACCTTTCGGCGAGGTCGCAGGAGTCGAGCTGAAGCGGCGGCGCCGCCCGGACCTCGCTGAGGGAGAAGCCTGCCTCTTTAAGCGCCGCCTCCAGCTCGTCGACGGTGAAGTACCATTTCTCGGTTTTCATCATCTCGTAGACCCGGTTGAGGCGGGCGGCGTCCTCCGAGTCTTTGAAGCAGGCGGACTGATGGACGAATAATTCCCCCTCGTGGAGCTGGCTCCGCAGGTGTCGGAGGAGGGGGAGAAGGCCATCGCAGCCGAAGTAGTGGAGGAGGGATCTTGCCACCAGGAGGAGGCGCTGGTCTTCGGCCACGAGATCCTGTCGGGCGACGGTCGATGCCGAGGCTGCGAGCCGCTCGATCCTCCCGTCGTTGCAGGCCGAGAGCTGCCGATCGGATACGTCCACGTCCACCAGCCGGACGCCTTCGAGGGGATGCCGCCTCAGAAGCTCTCTGAGGAGAAAGCCGGTCCCGCCGCCCAGGTCAGCGATGACGTCGGGGCGGGTGGCGTCGACGGCTGAGAGGGTGGCAGCGGTCAGGGGCTCTGCCACCTCGGGGTCAGAGAAGTAGCGGTGGTGAAAGCTCTCCCACCGCTGGCCGTGGATCTTCATCTCTCTTTTGACAGAATCTTCTTCGCTGGCCAATCGTTTCTCTCCTGGATTACATTCGTCCTCGGACGTTGCCGATAAACTGCCGATACGTTGCCGATGAAGAATTATCTCGTCACAGCCGTTTCTTCATCTCTTCTGAGCTAATGCACTCCTCGTCTTTCCGGTCAGCGATCACCGATAGATCGTGAAGATCCTCCTGAAGCCGTTCGTACTCAGCCAAGGGGAGGATGGCCGCTACTTTCTGGCCGTTCGCATCGACCACATACTGTTCTGCAGCGCCCAAGAGATTCACCTCAACGCAAGTTTGTATGTTCTTCTCGGTATAACCGTTTTCTTGCTGGAAGGGTACGAAATGTTCCAAGTCGACTTAACTTGGGCCCATCCTCCACCAGCTGCGAGAGACCGTCTTAGATCTATTTAGGAGCGCCCTTCCATCTGATCGGAGTTGGCTCGGAGCTGAGTTCGTTGAGGGCGACGTGGAATTTATATAGAAAAATTGCGACCTTTCGCAAGGTAAGGGTCAAAAAGCCACCAAATTCCAGGGGCAGATTCGATTGAGCGATGAGGAAGAAGAACAGGTCGTCCGAGAGGTGGATGAATATGGGAACGTTCTCGTCTATCCTGCCTGGTCGAAGAAGAACGCGCCGAAGGACGGGCAGAATAAGTGGGAAGTTCCGATTTATATCTGAAGGTTCGAATTTCGATACGAATCGGATCTTGGGCCGAACGATGCTGATCCTCTCTCCTATCAGCCCAGCTGATCGATCGAACAGTCGTCGGCTGGTTTGTCCTCCCGGACCCTCAGAAAGACCGGCGCCCTGAGGTGGCGGTCGGGGGTCAGCTCCAGGGCCTCCACCTCCACCACCAGCTCCGGCACAAGCCATCGAACACCGGGGGGAGGCGGAGATGGCGGCTCGGAGAAGGGCGGCTCTCGGGACGGCTGGAAGCCTCTGGAGATCTCCACAAGCTCCCCTTTGGAGAAGCCGGTGCCCACCCTCCCCACGTAGATCAGCTCCCCCCGGGTGTTGTAGCCTCCCAGGAGCAGCCCGCCGAAGGTGGGCTCCCGGTGGCCCTTGCCTGGGATGTAGCCGCCCACCACCAGGTCTGCTGACAGCTTCTTTTTGACCTTCACCCAGTCGGGGCTCCTGGTGCCCGGCAGGTACAGAGAGGACTTCCGCTTCGCCATTATCCCCTCCAGACCCAGCTTGACCGCCGCCTGAAAATACGTCTCCCCCCTCTCAGGAAGATAATCGATGACGGTCACCGAATCGGTCTCTTGGAGCTCCTCGAGAATTAGTTTCCTTTCCATCAGAGGGCGGTCCATCATGCTCTCCCCTTCCCAAGTGAGGACGTCGAAGACGACGTAGGTGGCTGGCATCGTCCTCGTGAGGTAGTCTATCCTGAGGCTGTCGGTCTGGTGCTCCCTCTGGGCCAGGGCGGAGAAGTCCGGCAACCCCTCTTTGAATACGGCGATCTCCCCGTCCAGAACGGAGTCCTTCGCCGTCCTGGCCAGGGGATCTGATATCTCCGGGTAGCGAGGGGTGATCCATCTCAGTCGTCTGTTCTGTAGCTCCGCCCTTCCTTCCGAGATGTGGGCGATGCACCTGGTGCCGTCTATCTTCGGCTCGAAGATCCAGTCTTTGGAGGAGAAGGGGTCGCCGGAGACGGCGAGCATCGGTCTTATCGGTCTCATAATCTCGAACGCCGGACGTAAGAGCGAAGCTGAGGTGATCCGATATATTTGATCGACTCAGCGGTCTTCTTCAGCGCCTCCATCAGGCTTTTGGCCGCCGCCTTTCCTTCCCTCTTCTCGATCTTGATAGCCTCGCCGCTGAGCTTGGCGCGGACCATCTCCTCGACCCTCTCCCGGTACTCGTCCTTGTAGAGGCTCAGGTCGAGATCGCCGGAGAGCTTGTCCACGATCTCCCTCGCCAGCTCCATCTCCTCCTCAGTTGGCTGGGGCAGCTCCTTCAGCTCCTCCACCCCGGCAGGGTCGAGAAGCTCATCGAAGTACCGCAGGGTGGTGGCGACCAAGGCGTCCTGGTAGTAGTGGACCAGAACGACTCGCTCCTTCGAGTGCATCGTCATCTTTCCGATGGCCGCCTTCCCGGTCCTCTCCATCACCCTCCTCAAAAGGGAGTAAGAACTCTCTGAGCCGTCGGGGACCAGGAGGTAAGTTTTGTCGAAGTAGTGGGGGTCTGCCGCAAAAAAGTTCACAAACCGGTCCAGGCGTATATCGTCGCTGGATTCGGGCTGTGCCGCCTCCAGCTCTTCGTCGTTGAAGATCACGTACCTGTCCTTCTTCAGCTGGTAGCCGTGGACGATCTCGCTATTGGGCACCTCCTCGCCCTCATCGCAGTATTTCTTGTAATGGATGGGGGTATTGCATTTTTGGTGGATCATCCTCAGCTTGACCCTTTTATCTCTCGTCAGGGGGATCATCTTCACCGGGATGTTGACGAGCCCGATGGTGATGCTCCCCGACCATACCGCCCGAGGCAAAGAGACCTTATGCCCCGCCTCTTTTTCCTCCTCAACCTCCTCTTCCTCTCCACCTTCGTCTTCTTCCCTCTCTTTCACTACCTGCTTCTGGGCACCGGCCATTCGAAACCACCCCCGTGGGATCTTTTTGATTATATTTCGTCGTCATCCATCTTCTCGTTTCCGGTGTCCTTTCGGCAATCTTTCACGGAGTTTCTGGATAGGCGAGGGCGAGCTTGTGTCCCTCGATTCGGAGGGCTGGTTTTCTATCGGAGGCGGGCCCGGCGGCGGAGCTTTCGCCTCGGCTGCAAAGGGGTGTGGTGTCTCCTCCACCACCGCCCGGCCGCCACGATCTCTATCAGGCCCCAGGCTATGGCGGGGGTGATGACGTAGCGGGGGTGCCAGGTGATTTAGCTCAGAATTTTATGAGGAGATACCCTCACGCACATGGGTAAATTCCTAAAAAAACGCCTCAACCATCTGACATGAAAGAGTGAAACATATTTTACTAGATCCATGCGACAGCGAAGACCGGTAATATGACACCGCAGATTTTTTATCATATTAGAGAGAGTGAATGGAACTGGAGGGAATTCTTACGAGACCGGTCCTGATCCTAGTGATGATAACACCCTTGCTAAGTAAAGGCTCCATTCGATGGGGCCTAGACATGCGAATCCTCGACAATACTGATTATGTGGGGGGATCATAGTAAATGAAATTCAAGTGTTCAATACTATTGATTTTTTTAATGGCGCTGTTATGCCAATTTATATGTGTTGGTATTGTGTCATCCAGTTTAAATTCATCCAATTGTTATGTCGTTGAACCAAATATTGAAGTTACTTCATTTACACACAAATGGGATTATATTATTTTTATTGGATTCGTTGAATATTGTGATATAACACTAACAAATACCGGTAATATGGATGGGCGGGCCACTGTAATATATGAGGATCAAGTAGGGAAAGAACTTCCCCTACTTGATGGAGAAAAATATTTCGATGTTCCTAAAGGTAGCACAATATCAGCTAAAGTTACACTAGATTCGGATTTATTCACTGAGTCCGTAATACCCATAGTGGTCCAGCATTGCGATCAAGAATACTGTAAAGCTCAAAGCAAGCCAGTAGACATGCCTTATATAAAAGATGACGGTAAACATTATTGGAATTATACCGAATGTAGCTGTTCTGATGGCAAATGTAGCTGCTATATCGTTGAAGAAGAACTCCCTCGACCTTCGCCCGGGATCTCAGCAGACGTCGAAGCCCTCTCGATCAAACCAGGCGAAACCAAGAATATAACCTTCACCGTGACCAATGAAGGTGCTGACTCAGACGTTGAATCTTACCTCAGCGTGAGCGTCTCGCCTGGGCTGGACATAGCGGTGTACAGATCCTCCTCCGATGAAATGGTGTTCAAAAATAGCATCATCGGTTCACAGATATGGAACTCTGATGGCAGGAAGATGAACTCGACACACGAACTTCTGGACGCTTACAAGGCCTACGCCTCTGGCGAGTCAAATACCATCACGGTCACGATTGAGCCAAGCGATGACGAGGCAGCAGAAGCGGGTCCGCAGTGGATAAGGTACCGGGCCGCGTTCGATACAATTGGCGAGGGCAAAGATTACGTCCGAGACCCCACATCCGGACCGGTGGACCAGCAGAGATGGCCGGTTTACGAGATCCCTGTGACAGTGACCTCTGACGAAATTGTCAAAATCGTGCCTGAATTTACGTACCTGGCTGGCCGTAACGCCAAAGGAGAAGAGGCGCCTTGGAGGCATAGCATGACTTTATATCCTCCTGAAGGGCCTGCTTTGTATTCTCTGCCTACTCCTATCATCACTGCTGATGTATACTACAAACACAACATCTCCATTGGATCAACTTCTAAATCCAAGAGATCGCTGGTAACTCTTAAAGTATGGCAAGAAGATTCTGAAAATGAATGCTTTAGCGCAAGTGAAGAGAAGATCCTAGGTTGTGCATTGCGGGAAAAGGGCTATTGTTACGAATGTTTTGGAGGATGCAGATCCAATAGCAACGGATTGCACTTGCAGATAAATCTCCCCGAAGATGCTCCAAATGGCTGGTACGATGCGCAGATTGATCTATACTATACCACAACTGGCCCAGATGGCTGGAAGTTGGCCGATTCGGTATCTATCGATAAGGCCTTCAACATAACAGATGATATACGGGCTGATAAGACCCGACCATCTCCCAAGGTCTCAGCTGACGTCGAATCCCTTTCGATTAAGCCTGGAGAGACAGGGGATGTCGCCTTCACCGTGACCGATGAAGGAGCTGACTCAGACATCGAATCTTACATTAGCGTGAGTGTCTCACCTGGGCTCCACATAAAGGAGTACAAATGCTCATCCGACGAAATGAGATTCAAACACAGCCAAGTTGGTTCCAAGATATGGACCTCCGATAACTTGGAGATGAACTCAGAACACGAACTTCTGGACGCTTATGAGGCTTACTCCTTGGGCGAGTCAAATACCATCACGATCACGGTTGAACCAACTGGCGACGAGACGGCTGAAGCGGGTCAGCAATGGATACGATATCGGGCCGCGTTCGATACGATTGGCGATGGCCACGATTTCGTCCGAGACCCCATATCCGGACCAGTGGACCAGCAGGGATGGCCAGTCTACGAGATCTCTGTTAATTCATTACCCAAAAACATCAAGATTAATGCTGAGATCGTCGAGCCTATCTTTTGGCCGAAGGGCAGCTACCAATCCGGAGATTGGGTTGACGTCCATTATACCATCAAAAACACAGGAACTGAAAATCACAAGTTCTGCATGGGTGCATCAGTTCGAGGTCCAGATGACGACGACTGGATCGATTTGCGGTACAGTGAAACTCGCGAACTCGAACCAGGCGAGGAGATCCTGGATATGTTTACGTGGTTGGTGCCTGCAAGCGCCTTAGAAGGATATTATGACGTTACCATAGCTGTCTGGGAAGGTAAGACTCCTGACGGAGAGAAGCTTGTAGGTGAGCTCGATCGTGAGACGAGAGAGGATCAGTTCCAGATCGAATCCAGAGAGCCGGTTGGAGGTGATGTCAACGCTGAGATCGTCGATCCCATCTTTTGGCCAAAAGGTAGCTACCTACCTGGGGATTGGGTTGGCGTCCAGTACACCATCAAAAACACAGGAACTCAAAACCACAAGTTCTGCATGGGTGCGTCAGTTCGAGGTCCAGATGACGACTGGATCGATTTGCCGTACAGTGAAACCCGCGAACTCGAACCAGGCGAGGAGATCCTGGATATGTTCACGTGGTTGGTACCTTCAAGCGCCTTAGAAGGATATTATGACGTTACCATAGCCGTCTGGGAAAATCGAAATTACGAAGATGGCACTTTGTATGGAGAATTGGATCGCAGAACAAAAGACAACCAATTCTCAATAGTAATTGATGTGGAGAACCACCCGCCAAAGCTTTCTGATCCGATGGTCAGCCCCGAAGAGCTGTGGCCTGAGAACTTAGTAGATCTCACGTATTCAGTCGTCTACGAAGACGAGGATGGAGACGAGCCAACGCAGATCTGGGTGAACCTCGGAGAAGAATCCAGTGGAGATAATGCCTTCGATATGGTATTGGCAGAGGTGTATAACCTTGGTGCATATTACAAGGCTCGATATGAGGTTACAGTGACGCCAAATCAGTATCAAGACCTCCTCTCAGCAGGCCAGAACTTCTTCAACATTTATTGTAGCGATGGCGAAGATTTTGGTCAAACTCCTATAGTGGCTTTACCCCATATATTCGAGGATTCTTCTGAGAAATATCCAGATTTGTACATCAGTTCGGATGACATAGGTTTTTCCAGGCAAAACATACCAATTGGAGAAACTGTAACCATAACTGCCAGAATACGCAACCGAGGTGATATTGGCACAGGGGATCAGCCAATTATAATAGAATTTTGGGATGGGTATCCTGGACTTGAAGGATCAGTTCTGCTTGGTAAGAAAAGTGTACCATTTCTAAATGAAGCTGAGTCTCGGAATGTTGAGATAGAATCAAAGTGGACTCTATATCCAGGAAATCGTGAAATTTATGTAAGATTGGATGGCGATGATTTAATTAATGAGGGCAAGGAAGAAAACGAGGAGAATATAGCATTTAACATATTGACTATCGAATGCTATCCTCGCGACCCGAAGAATTCATGCACGCCTAGACCTAAAAAGGCACTAATATTAGACCCCTTTAATAGCGAATCATCAAAAAGTTATTGCGACGATTTGTATAGCAGATTAATCGACATGGGATTTAATCCAGAGGACATTGTTTATAAAAAAGATTGTGATGTAAAGATTGATCTTTTAGATGAGTGGTTAGATGATGAATATGGACTGATACATATATCCACGCACGGATCAAGCGATCTTGTAGCAATTGAGTCTTATGACGATGCTACCTCACGCGATAGTGCGTATAACTCACTAAAGAATATATACATTGATAAAGGATACACAGAAGACCAAGTTGAATTAATGTTGGGTAAGACGGGGACAAGTACCAATAAGTTTGTTATTTATATAAACCACATATTTATACGTGCTCGCTGCGGGCCACAGCCAGCATATCCTCTAATTTTTTTTGAAGGCTGCAATATCGGCAATGATGATAATATGGCGGAAGCCTTTAAATGTAAGGGGGCTGGAGCATATGTTGGATACGACAACAGAGTTTCTTTTATCACAGATGATTTGTGGGATCTGGTATACCACCTTATTGGAATCGTAGATACGTATGACGGAACAAACAAGTTTTATGATAAAATTTTTGAAGGATATAATGTGGAACAATCCTATGAGGGAATATCTGTTGATACCGATTTTCCATATCTTAGCCCTAAAGCTCATCTTAAATTTAATGGTGATGGAAATCTTATTCTTAACTTTGATAAACTGAATCGAGAAATCTCTGCATTAAGGTGGGACACAAATGGACACTATTATGAATTAGTTAAAAATGATATGAACTGGGAGGAAGCGAATCAGTATGCTGATGCCCAACAATTTGTTGAACCAAATACTATGCAGAGATATAAGGGACATTTAGCCACCATTACCAGTCCAGAAGAGCATGACTGGATATTTGGGAATCTTGTATCACCTATAATTGCGGAAGGTAACGCTATTTGGCTTGGCGGATACCAAAAAGACGGTTATGAAGGTAAGCTGTCGGAAGGCTGGTGTTGGGTAACTGGAGAGCCTTGGTCTTGGACACATTGGAGCGGTTCAGAACCAAATGACTGTAGGGGGGATAATGAGAGATTCTTGGAGATGTGGAGCTGGAATGGTGGATATTGGAATGACGAGATAATTAAATGGAGTTTTACATATTACCTTCTCATAGAGTATGAACCCGATACAACTTAGTGGACAGTATATTCCATATTTGCAGAGCTTCCAACGTCACTCCTCTCTATGCCCCCCCTCTCGATGGTGTTGGCGGTGCTCTCTTCGACAGGAGCTGTCACTTCAACCTCACATAATGCCATGAGGTGCGCCTCGATCGCCACCTTGCTGTTGCACAGGGTCTCCTCGATTGTCTCTCCCTGAGAGTAGCAGCCAGGAAGCTCGGGCACCTCGGACCAGAAGCCGCCCTCCTCCGCCTGATGTATCCGAACTGTGTACTCCATGACTCCACCAGCCTCGACTACTATTTCGGGGCGCCGGCCTCAGCAGACCTCCTCCTCCTCCCCCTCCGCCGCCGCGAGCTTCTCCAGCACCGGCCTCGTGGAGACGGAGTTCATCTCAAGCCCCAGCTCTTCCGCGCCGAGGCCGAGGGCGAGCCCCGTCATCTGGGTGACGTATAAGATCGGCAGTTCGATCTTTTCGCCGAACTTCTTCTCCAGAAGCGGCTGGTTTGCGTCGAGCATCAGGTGGCAGAGCGGGCACAATGCGACGACGAAGTCTGCGCCCGACTCCTTGGCGTTCCGGAGGATTCGGATGAGGGTCTCGGCGGCGGCCTCCTCCTCGGGCATGAATATAGGGCCGCAGCAGCACTTCATCTTCAGCCGGAAGTCCGTCGGCTCGGCGCCCAGGGTCCGGATGAGGTTTTCGAGGATCGAGGGGTTTTCGGGGCTGTCGATCCCCCCGCCGGGTCTTGTCAGAAGACAGCCGTAGTAGGGAGCGGCCTTCAACCCCGCCAGGGGCCGGACGACGATGTCCTCGGGGTCCTTGGCCTCGTTGAGGGCTCCTGTGATCGTCTCGATGACGTGCTCGACCTCTTTTTCTCCCTCGTACTTTTTCTCCAGCGCCTCGTTCACCCTCTCCCTGAGTTTGCGGTCTTTGAGGCGGATCATCGCCGCTCGGAGCCTGCTGTAGCAGATCGAGCAGGAGGCCATCACCGGAAGCTCGGTCCTCACCAGGTTTCTTGCGGCGAGGGCCGTCGAGACGATCTCGTTCGAGACGTGGGTGGCGCCGCAGCAGTTCCAGTCGTCGATCTCCTCAAGCTCGACGCCGAGAGCCCTGCAGACCGCCAGGGTCGAGATCTCGTACTCCCTTCCCGTCGACCGGGCGACGCATCCGGGGTAGTATGCGAGCTTCATATAGTGGCCTCCTTTGTTTCTTCGGCCTTCTTTGACTTTCCTTCGTCTCCGAGAAGCTCAAAGATCCGCCTCATCTCCTCGGTCCCTTCGATCCTCTCGCCTCTCGCCGCCTCGAAGCTCAGCTCGATCTTACCCTTCGGTATCAGCTCTGCGCCGAAGGCCATGATCTGGGCCGCAGAGCTGGGGCTACGAATCATGTACTCGGCCGAGAGGAGGAACTCCGATATCCGGCCGTAATCCCGTATCTGCCGGGCGAAGATTCCCTCGAAGACCGAGTCCTTGCACCTCATCCCCTCCTCCTCCTCGTATATGCTCTTGAGGGCGGCGACGACCGCCATCGGCCTGATACTCCTCGGGCAGCGGACGGTGCATAAGAGACAGGACGTGCAGAGCCAGATCGACCTGCTCGATAGAGCCCTCTCCTTCTCACCTTCAAGGACGAGCTTGACGAGCTTTCGGATGGGGACATCCATCAGGGAGGCGGTGGGGCAGCTGGCGGAGCATGTCCCGCACTGGATGCAGGTCTTGACCTCGTCTCCGGCGAGGGCGAGGACCTTTTCTCTGAACTCCTCTCCCTCGGGCGTCGTTGTCGCCATCGTCGTCTTCTCCGTCATTTCTTCTCACCCCCCTCGGCTTCGGTTGCAGCCTTCGCTTTCGACTTCTTTATCCTATCTCCTATCTTCTCGCTCGCCTCATCGATCTCGTCCCTCTCCCAGACGAACCTCACCTTCGGCTTGTTGATCACCGCCTCGACCCCCGCGAGGGCCTCGTTGATCTTCGAGAGGAGGTCTGGGTCCCTCTCGGGCGCCTCGATCTCGGGTATCGGGACCTTCTCGATCTCTGGGGGCAGGACGATCCCGGAGAGGTCCGGCCTCTTCCTCGACTTCGAGACGATGGAGGATATCGCCTCCTTCCACTCCTCCGCCCAGGGAGTCTCCTTCACAGGCGTGGTGGTGACGCCGGTCCGGTCCACCTCCACCGCGAAGCAGTGGCAGGCGTTGGCGCAGGCCCCGCAGAAGATGCACTGATCACGTTCGACCTTTATTTTGCCGTCCTCGCCTACATACCAGCAGTCGGCGGGACAGACGTTGAAGCAGGCGTGACAGCCCATGGGGTCGCAGAGGGGAAGCTGGCGTTCAATGAGCCTTATATCGCCCTCGAAGGGCTTGGTGATATTCATGGCGTCGTAGGGGCAGACGAGAAGACACCTGCCACACCCGATGCACTTGTCCTGGTCGACCTCGATCTCGCCGAGAAAACGGAACTCCTCCTCCAGCTCCAGGGGATTTCCCTCAACCTTGATCGCCTCCTCGGGACATATCCCGACGCAGAGGCCGCAGTGGTCGCAGAGATCCTCGTCGACGAGAAGCTGCTCGAAGGGGACCAGGTTCGTCGGTGTGGGCTCTTTCTCCTGGAGGAGGAAGGCCTCGCAGAACCGAGCGCATTTCCCGCAGAGGTTGCACTTCTCGGGATCGACCTCGATCTTCCCCTTCCCTTCCCCCCTCTCCTCCTCCCGGAGGGGGCCGAAGACGTCCCGGGTCGGATAGAATACGACGGTGATCGCCTCGGTGGGGCAGACCGGCTCGCAGAGGGCGCAGGGGAGGCACCTCTCGTTCGGCTCGGCTTTGGAGACGAGGTGGGGATACTCCTCCATCTCCCTGTAGTCTCTGTCGTTAGCGGTCATCCTGTAGGCGTCGACGGGGCAGAAGGCGGCACACATCCCGCAGAAGACGCAGAGATCGAGGTCGATCAGAACCGGCGGCGCGTCCAGGCCCGTGGCGATCTCGATGACGGGGCCGAGGGAGAGTGCCTTCGTCGGACAGAGGGCGACACAGATACCGCAGCCGTTGCACTTCTTGTAGTCGTAGTCCAGGACCTTTACCGAGTCCTCCGACCTCTGGATCGACTTGATGTGAGACCCCTCGACCTCCATCTCCTTTTCGATCTCCATCGCCATCAGCTATCGCCTCCCTGGGGCTCTGGCGCCCGAAGGGCACGAAGCTCCGTTCCCACCGGCCCCATATCCTTCAGCTCCCGGACGAACCTCCTCACCTCTTTTGCCAGAATCTCCCCTTCGCTGGCGGCACACCAGACGATCTTGACCCTGCCGGGGTTGATCCCCACCTTCTCCAGGACGCCCCTCAGGACCTGGACGCGCTGGTAGGCCTGGTAGTTCCCTTTGCTGTAGTGGCACTCTCCGAGGCGGCACCCGGATATGAGAACCCCGTCGGCCCCGCCCTTCAGAGCCTCGATGACGAAGGCGGGATCGACCCTGCCGGCGCACATCACCCGTATCGCCCTCATGTTCGTCGGATACTGGATCCGCGAGGTCCCCGCGAGATCCGCCCCAGCGTAGCTGCACCAGTTGCAGAGGAACCCGACGATGAAGGGGTACTGCCCCTTTACGGCCGTCGCCGCCCTCACCTGGGCCATGATCTGCTCGTCGGAGAAGAGGGTCATCTCGATGGCGTCGACGGGACAGGCGGCGGCACAGGTTCCGCACCCCTTGCAGGACGCCTCGTCTACGAGGGCGGTCTCGTCGACGGAGATCGCCTTGCTGGGGCAGGTCTCAACGCATAGCCTGCAGCCGATGCACTTCTCCGTATCGACCATGGCGACGACGGGATCGAGGGTCAGCTCCCCTCTCACCAGAAGCCTCATCGCCTTGGCAGCTGCGGCCTCCCCCTGGGCGATGGAGACCTGGATCTCTTTGGGACCAGAAGCGCATCCCGCTATGAAGACGCCGTCGATGTGGGCCTCTACGGGCCTCATCTT
Source organism: Methanothrix sp. (assembly GCA_035380685.1). GTDB lineage: Archaea > Halobacteriota > Methanosarcinia > Methanotrichales > Methanotrichaceae > Methanocrinis. The sequence continues at coordinate 18,023 of DAOSXX010000035.1, forward strand.
CGGATGGGCGATCTCAAAGAACCCGTCGGGCCGCTTCGATAGGCCGAGCAGGTTTCCGATGACGTCGGCGTCTTTGTTCGCCTCCAGGCCCGCCGATAAGACGACGAGGTCGTAGGGCTTCGATCTGAACCTGCCGAGGAGGGTGTCCTCGTAGTTGACCCGAAGCTGGCCATCGACCTCTTCCACCTCGGAGACCCGGCCCCGGATGAAGTTGATCCCGAGCCTCTGGGCCCGCATGTAAAACTCCTCGTACCCCTCGCCCCCGGCCCGAAGGTCGATGTAGTGGATCGAGACCTCGGCGTCAGGGTACTTCTCCTTGATAAGCTGGGCGTTTTTGAGGGCGTACATGCAGCAGACCCGGGAGCAGTAGGGGTTTCCGACCGTCTCGTCCCTCGATCCGACGCACTGGAGGAAGGCGATGGACCGTGCCACCTCGCCCGTCGAGGGGCGTACCACCTCGCCGCCGGTGGGCCCGGCGGCGTTGAGTAGCCTCTCGACCTGGAGGCCGGTGATGACGTCTCTGTACCTTCCAAATCCGTACTCCTCCTTTCTGGCCGGATCGAAGGACTGCCATCCGGTGGCGACGATTATCGCCCCGACGTCGAACCTGAAGCTCTCCTGGGTCTGGTCGTACTTGACGGCGTCGACGGGACAGGCCTCGGCGCATAGGCCGCAGCCGATGCAGGCCGCGGGATCGATGCAGGCGACGAGGGGGACCGACTGGGGTATCGGCATGTAGATCGCCTTTCTCTTCCCCAGGCCGAACTCGTACTCGTCGGGGACCTCGACGGGACAGACCCCGGCGCACTCGTTGAGACAGCCCTTGCAGAGCTTCTCGTCGACGAACCTCGCCTTCCTGACGCCTGAGACCGTGAACCTGCCGACGGACCCCTCGATGTTCAGGATCTCGGCGTAGGTTACGAGGGTGATGAGGGGGTGGTTGTATACGTCGGTCATCTTCGGTGCCAAAACGCAGATCGAGCAGTCGTTCGTCGGAAATACGTCGGTGAGGAGGGCCATGTACCCCCCGATCGTCGGCCTCCTCTCGACGAGGTAGACGTGAAGGCCGCAGTCGGCGAGGTCGAGGGCCGCCTGGATTCCGGCGACCCCGCCGCCGACGACCATAACGCCCCGGCTGACGGGCATCGTCTCGCCCTGGAGCGGGTTTAAGAGGGCGGCCTTTGCCACGGCCATCCTGATCAGGTCTTTTGCCTTCTCCTGGGCCTGGGGTGGCTCGTCCATGTGGACCCAGGAGCACTGCTCCCGGATGTTCGCCATCTCCAGCATGAACGGGTTCATCCCCGCCTCGGAGATCACCCGCCGAAAGGTCGGCTCGTGGAGCCGAGGCGAGCAGGCGGCCACCACGATGCTCTCCAGCTTGTGCTCGGCGATGTCCTCCTTGATCGTCTCCTGGCCGGTGTCAGAGCAGGTGAACTGGAGGTCCCGGGCGACCTCGACGCCCGGAAGGGTTTTGGCAAACTCGGTGAGGCTTGAGGGCTCCAGGACCCCTGCAATGTTCAGGCCACAGTGACATACGTAGACTCCAATTCGCATCGACAGGACTCCGGGCTGTCATTTGAAATCCTTCAACTTAAAGGTACCTGTAAGGTGAAAAGTGATTGAATATGGCAAATCAGCCTGCAACTTTTTCTTCATCGCAAGAGTTTACAGTGGCGTTGGAGTGACAGGGCTCAAGGACTGGATATTCTCATCTGTTGCCGCACAATTGATGGCGAGATCAATTGAAACCTTGCTAACGACGACCCGTAAAAGTTAGGTGCCGGGAACGGGATCCGAACCCGTGACTTCCAGATGCCTCAGGACACGAGCGCCTAATTTTCGCTTCCCTATGAGTCTGGCGCCCTAACCAGCTAGGCCACCCCGGCACAGCAGACCTCCTAGGGGGATTTGTTACATAAACGTTGTGCTCATCGGCTGCAAGGCCGGAGATGAGAACTTATTTCTAAGAGGTGCCGGGATAATGGCCGCGAGATCAACATGTCTTCGATCATATCCGGCACGGTGAGCGATTCCCTATCGGGAAAGCTGATCGTCCTCGCGGTCACGGGGAGCATCGCCGCGGTGCGGACCGTCGACTTGGTCCGCGACTTGATCCGACGGGGTGCCGAGGTTCACTGCGTAATGAGCGGAGCCGCTCAGGAGATCATCCATCCTTACGCCCTGGAGTACGCAAGCGAGAACCCCGTGGTGACGAGGATCACGGGAAGAGTCGAGCACGTCGAGTTCTGCGGCGTTGGGGGGCGGGCTGACCTCCTCCTGATAGCTCCCGCCACCGCCAACACCATCGGCAAGATCGCCCAGGGGATCGACGACACCCCCGTCACCACCTACGCCACCACGGCCCTCGGGTCCGGCGTCTCCGTGATGGTCGTCCCCGCGATGCACGAGGCGATGTACCGCCACCCTGCAGTGTTGAAGAACCTGGACCTTCTCATGTCGATGGGGGTCGTGGTCGTCGACCCCCGGATCGAGGAGGAGAAGGCCAAGATCGCCGAGAACAGCACGGTGGTGATGGAGGCAGAACGGCTCCTGGGCCCCGCCGACCTCGAAGGCCGGAAAATACTGGTGACGAGCGGGGCGACCGCTGAGAGGGTCGACCCCATCAGGATTTTGACTAACAGGGCTTCGGGGAAGACCGGGACAAAGATCGCCCTCGAGGCCCGGAGGAGGGGGGCTGATGTGACTATTGTCCATCGGGGCCGCCTCGGCCTGCCCGTGAAGGAGGTTTACGTCGAGAGCGCCGAAGAGATGCTCGCCGCCGTCCTGGCCGAGCTTGACGGGGGCGGATACGACGCCATGGTCGCCGCCGCCGCCGTCTCCGACTATACTCTTGACGCCTCGGCCGAGAAGATAAAGTCCGGAGGCGAATTCGTCCTCAGGCTCAGGCCCACCTCAAAGATAATAAAGAACGTCCGGTCCCTCCACCCCGAGCTGAAGATGGTGGGGTTCAAGGCCGAGACCTTCCTCTCCGACGACGACCTGATATCCAGGGCCACGGAGTCGATGGAGAAGAACCGGCTCGACCTGGTCGTCGCCAACGACGTCGGAAGGGGCGGGATGGGAACCGAGGAGAACAGGGTCCTGATCCTGAGGCGTTCTGGAGCGAAGGGCGAGGTCTCTGGGAAGAAGAGCCTGATCGCAAAGGCCGTCATCGACGCCCTGGTGGAGGAGTTCTCCTGAAGGCCGCGGCCCCCGCCCACATAACGGGCTTTTTCGCCGCCCGGCGCGACCCCGACCCGAGACGGGCGGGGTCTGTCGGTTGCGGCCTCAACCTGGATCTGGGAGCCAAGACCACCGTTTTGCGGTCGGAGGAGACAGTCGTCTTTCTGAACGGGGTCGAGTCGGAGGCGCCCGTCACAAGAAAGGTCGTCGAGAGGCTGGCGCCCTTGCCCGTCATGGTCGAGACCGAGCTTATGATGCCTCTCGGATCGGGGTTCGGGGCGAGCGGGGCCGGGGCTCTAAGCTGTGCCTACGCCCTCAACCAGGCCTTCGGCCTGGGCCTTTTTGCAAGCTCTGTCGGGGAGGCGGCCCACGTGGCGGAGGTCGTCTCCGGCACCGGCCTCGGCGATGTCATCGCCCAGAACACCGGCGGTCTCGTGGTCCGGCTCTCGCCGGGGGCGCCGGGTCTTGGGGTCGTAGACAGGATACCGGTCCCGCCCCTCGTGGTGGACTGCCTGGTGAGAGGCTCCCTCTCGACGGAGAAGGTCCTCTCCGATCCGGGGACGATGAGGGAGGTGAACCGGGAGGGGGAGCGGGCACTCAAGGAGCTTATCAAGATGCCGACCCTAGAGCGGTTCGTATCTTTGTCCTGGGAGTTTGCAAAAAGGTCGGGCCTCGCGAGGGGTTGGATGGAAGATGCAGTGGAGGCGGTGGAGGCTTCTGGAGGAATGGCGAGCATGGTGATGCTGGGAGATGCGATCTTCTCCCTCAACGGGAGGGACGCGCTGGCGGAGTTTGGAGAGGTCATATCGGTGAGGGTCAGCCTCGGGGGTGCCGGGCTTGAGTGACGTTCCACGATCGCATCCGAGGTACGCCTCCCTCAAGACCCGTGAGAAGGTGGTGGTGGGCGTCGAGCGGGGCATCACGGGGCTGAACGGCCTGATCGCGCAAGGAAGGGGCGAGGCCCTCGACTACCTCATCGGTGAAAAGACGACGCCTACAGCCGAAGAGGCTGAGCGGGCGGCAGCGGCGATGCTCCTTCTGGCCGAAAGGCCCGTTCTCAGCGTCAACGGAAACGCCGCAGCCCTCGTCCCCGAAGAGATGGTTGCTCTCGCAAGAAAGATCGACGCACCGCTGGAGGTGAACATATTCTATCGGACCGAGGAGCGGGTGAAAAAGATCGCAGACCTCCTCCGGAGCCTCGGAGCCGAGACGGTCTATGGCGAGGCTCCCGATGCCGTGATCCCGGGGCTCGACCACGCTCGGGCCAAGGCCGCTAGAGGCGGGATATACGATGCCGACGTCGTCTTCGTCCCCCTGGAGGACGGGGACCGGTGCGAGGCGCTGATTAAGATGGGAAAGAGGGTGATCACCGTCGATCTGAACCCCCTCTCTCGGACCGCCAGGACCTCGACGGTGACGATCGTCGACAACGTGGTGAGGGCTCTGCCGAACCTGATCAACCTCGTGGACGAGATGGCCGGCCTGGACGATGCCGATCTGGAGTCTCTTCTCGCCAGCTACGACAACAGGGCTGTGCTCCGCCGGTCGGTGGAGGAGATGATCTCCCACCTCTCGGGCTCGTTTTCAGCTTTAGACGGTTGATCCCCACCAAAATATTTTATATCCTGCTTGTATAACTTCTCGCTATGCCCAAACGGGTCATTTCCCACCAAGAGCTTTTGGAATCGGTCCATGCTGCCACCAGTGCGCCCTTCGAGTCGATTTATCCTAACGATCGCTGTTACATGGCCTTATCCCTGGCGGAGGTGTGGGAGGTGGTTCAGTCCTTCGGTCCCGGCACCGGGAACGGCGAGAAGGAGGATGCAGATCATCAGGCTCGCAGGCTCTGGTACGCCTTCAAGGAGACGGACAGCCGGTGCGCCTGCGGGATGGTCAGGCTTACTCAGCCTCTCGTCCGGGATGTCGTGGGGGTTGTGACCACCGACGACCTGTTCGCAGAATCAAGCGCGAATTCTGCAGGCCTGGACGACTGCGTCCTGAGCGACGATTTGGCGGAGTACGCGGAGGAGCGATTATCTGGTCGTCTCGGCGTCGTCCAGAAAAATGGAGGCGATGCTCTCCGAGGCGATTTTGGGGGCGGCATCGAGATGACCCTGATCGAGCCCCAGACCAAAGACGTTTTCAAGAGGAGCCAGGGTGGGACCTTCGGCCCCGGCCAGTGGCGGGTTTCAGAGATCAGGGCCCTTGCGGTCTGGTTCTGACGAAGGTTTTCCGGACGGATTAATCAGGAGAGATACGTAAAGGTTTGCAGGGGGGTCGGGCGCTTAGGTTCCTTCTTTTCATAGTGGAGGGATTTCGACCGTAATGGCCGATCTCCGTTCATAAAGTCTTCGCCAGCTCCTTTTTGCTCTATTTTGTCATATTTTGCCATCTAACAAGTTTATCTCATCAAATGCGGAAATATGGTGAATTTATGGGGCAAATGTTTCAAATTCTCCTCTAAAATGGTCTCGGCATAGTTCATCGACATCATAATTTATCATAAAAAACTTTATTTACCATGAATGCTTAAGAGCGGCAGAGGTGTCCGGTGTGAGCAATCTCCGATCTACTTTGGCCTTATCTGTCATTTTGGTCTCCGCAATATGTGCGGTGCAGTCTTACCCGACGGAGTCGGTGGAGGGGGCCAGCGATCAGTCAAATGGGAGCATTAGCGCAATTTCGGTCATCGTTTACGTCACTCCGGTTGAGGCGATGGACGTAGATTTCGTCACTTTCACGTACAACGTCGTCAACGGGGGCACGGCCTATCTTTGCAACATCACCATAAACAACTCCATCTCAGGTGTGGAGTTCGTAGAGCCCTTCGACTTGAAGCCGGGCGAGAATGCGACCCGAACCGCGGAGTACGAGCTGACGCCGGAGGACCGAAAGTTGCCGTATCTGTCGAACTGGATCAGCGCGACCGGCTACGACTGCGAAAATGGCTGTCGGACGGCAGCTGCGACCGCGGGATGTTCCATACTGCTGAGTTAGCGCTGAACTAATCAAGATCACCTCTTTTGGTGAACAAATCCGGTCGGGGAAGCTCCGATCCAGCCTCCCCGACTGAAGCTATTTTGGACTCCAGAATCTGTCAGCATTTGCAACAAAAGATAATCTCCGGCGGAGGGGCGATCGGAAATCTTAAACTCATAATAATAAATTCGCATTATGTGGGCTGTAGAGAAGCTGGTGGCGTTCAATTTTTAGACCATCCGACACGATGCGATACTTGTAGAGCCGTTCGACCATAATGGCTATAATCATCGACCTGCCTTCAACCCGGCATTTCGCATTAACGGTTTGAACGCTCACCATTTTTCCGGCTATCGTTTTTTTGAGAATCGATATCCTCCGAAGCTATGTTGTGTTTGGATAGATCCGCGCCACAATGATAAAGAGTATAATGCACACAATTTTATAAAATATTGAATTTTTAATATCGTATTTACAAATTTAATTAAAATTATTATTGTTATCAAAGATTAGGAATATGATTTGAATTTGTGCACATCAAGATAGGTCAAAAATTCTCAGTTTTGCATAGCCTTACTGCGGAATGCCGGTTCAACCGTCTCCTGGCAGCTTCATGAGAATTTCGATCTCGGTTGGATCTGCTTTTTCGGCCTCCATTTTTTATATATAGATCCAAGACTCCGATTAATATCGGGCATGTGATGGAACGTTTTTCGTCTGGCTTATGAAAAACTTTAATACCAATGACCTTCTGTAGGTAGCCCATCTTGAGGAGGGATAACTCTGGTGCGAAGTTCTGCCTTGGCGGTCATCATTCTGATCTTATCGCTGAGCCCGTTGGCCGGGGCTCAGCTGTCTTTAGATAAAGTGGCGAATAGGACTACAGTTCTGGTTTTCGATAACGTGACTTATACCTACAACATCACGAATATCGGGCCAGATAACGTCACAAACCTCAACCTGAGCGACGACATTTTTGGATACATTCCCATTCCTCCCGCCAATTCGACCCTTCAGCCCGGAGAGTTCGTAGAGGTGACTTACGATTATAGGACGCAAGAGATCGACATTCCCATTCTCGTGAACATCGGTAACGCCAGCGGATACCGGGAGTCGGGCCCCTTCGTCTATGACGAAGATATGGCTGGAGTGACCGTCAATCCCGCCGCCGCCGTTGCCATCCTCAAGATTCCGAGCAAGGGGGTTGGCGCCAAAATCGGCGAGGTGATCAACTACACCTACCAGATAACCAATACAGGCAGAACTAACGTATCAAATCTACAACTGACCGACAAAATCTATCAACTTGGTGGCGATGTTGAGGTAGACCTCACCAGTAAGCTGCCCAAAACCGAGATAGCGCCGGGCGAACAAATATTTGCATATTTTGATAACGCCATCACAGAAGAGAACCTCACCAAGTTCTTAAAAAATAGTGTAGTTTACGTCGGTGTTAGAGACGCAGCAACCATTGAGGGCGATGATCTAAATGGCGAACTCGTCCAAGCCACGGCTGGCTCGTCGGTGATCGTAGATTACCTTCCAGATATAGAGCTGGTCAAGGAAGTTAACAGGAGCACCGTGATCTGTGGCGGTCCGGTGACGTATACCTACAACATCTCCAATCCTACCAACATCACCCTCTACCAGATCACGCTCGTCGACGACAAGCTTGGAAACATAACCCTCAACGGCACAAATACGGCGGTACCGCCTGCGGTGGGCCAATACGACGGTGGTGACCTGGACGGCGACAACGTCCTGGACCCAAACGAGACCTGGAACTTCAGCGTGACGGGCTACTACATCTCGTTCAGCATGAAGAACACCGGCAACGCCACGGGAAGGGACAAGTTCGATGATCTGTACTGGGATACTGATGACGCCCAGGTGAACGTAACATATCTTTCCATCAATGGTACGAAGTTCGATGATCTCAACTGCAACGGTGCCAAGGACCCCGGAGAGCCGGGGCTCGATAACTGGACCATAGTCCTCTCTTACGCCAACGGGAGCCTCATCGGAGCCACCAACACGAGCATCGACGGGTCCTACAGATTTGATCCGATGTGCCCCGGCAACTATACGGTGAGTGAGGTGCTGAAATCGGGCTGGCGCCAGACCTACCCTCCCGGTGATGGCAACCATTCCGTCAACCTCACCGATTCGAATATTACAGGCATCGACTTCGGTAACGCACTGCTCCCCTGCATATCCGGTTTTAAGATCAACTACTGTAACGATTCCGGCATCCCCGGCTGGACCGTCATCCTGAACAACGGGACGGGTGAGGTCGATCGCACATCGACTAACGCTACCGGGTGGTACTCGTTCTGCGGTCTTGAGCCCGGCGACTACTGGGTCTGTGAAGATATGAAGGCAGGCTGGATGAACGTCACCGACGCCTGCATCAACGTGACCCTGGTCTGCGATAACGTCACCGACCAGAACTTCACCAACACGCCGTTGTTGTGTATCGAAGGTTACAAGATCAACGACTGCAACGATTCCGGCATCCCCGGCTGGACCGTCATTCTGAACAACGGGACGGGCGAGGTCGATCGCACATCGACTAACGCTACCGGGTGGTACTCGTTCTGCGGTCTTGAGCCCGGCGACTACTGGGTCTGTGAAGATATGAAGGCAGGCTGGATGAACGTCACCGACGCCTGCATCAACGTGACCCTGGTCTGCGATAACGTCACCGACCAGAACTTCACCAACACGCCGTTGTTGTGTATCGAAGGTTTCAAGATCAACGACTGCAACGATTCCGGCATCCCCGGCTGGACCGTCATTCTGAACAACGGGACGGGCGAGGTCGACCGCACATCGACTAACGCTACCGGGTGGTACTCGTTCTGCGGTCTTGAGCCCGGCGACTACTGGGTCTGTGAAGATATGAAAGCGGGCTGGACGAACGTCACCGACGCCTGCATCAACGTGACCCTGGTCTGCGATAACGTCACCGACCAGAACTTCACCAACACGCCTTTGCTCTGTATCGAAGGTTTCAAGATCAACGACTGCAACGATTCTGGCATCCCCGGCTGGACCGTCATTCTGAACAACGGGACGGGCGAGGTCGATCGCACATCGACTAACGCTACCGGGTGGTACTCGTTCTGCGGTCTTGAGCCCGGCGACTACTGGGTCTGTGAAGATATGA
>DAOSXX010000036.1:0-26417 GCA_035380685.1 Methanothrix sp.
GCCGCCCTGAACACGTGGATCAGATTGGTCAAGATAGCAATGGAAATGGTGTTGGTATGAGCGGCGAATTGCCACCCCAGGTACAGAACCAGATAGCACAGCTCCAGCAGCTCCAGCAGCAGGCTCAGGCGCTGCTGAGCCAGAAAAGCCAGATAGAGATGATCCTCCGGGAGACGGAGTCTGCGGTCAAGGAGCTGGAGGCGAGCCCCGAGGGTGCGGTTATTTATAAGAGCGTGGGCGAGGTGCTCTTCAAGGCCGATCGGGAGAAGCTGATCGAAGAGTTCAAGGACAAGAAGGACGTCTTGGACCTGCGGCTGAAGACCCTCGCAAAGCAGGAGGAGCGGATTCAGAAGCGGTTCACTCAGCTCCAGGATCAGCTCAAGACGTCTTTGGGCCAGAAGGTTCCAGAGGCGGCCTGAATTCCATTTCGGTCATGTAGCGGGCCCGTGGCTTAGCCAGGATATAGCACCGGGCTTCTAACCCGGGGGTCGTGGGTTCGAATCCCACCGGGTCCGCCTGCTACTTAAATTTTCAAGATATCCAGGAGTTTTTCGAGGGGACTAAAAATGTGCGAGCTATCCGTTTACATGAAGGGCGAGAAAGAGAGCCTGATGGAGGGCGTCGTCGTCCTCGTGACCAAAGGCGACAAAGTCCTGATGGAGGACATATTGGGCAGGACGAAGGAAGCCACCGGCAGGATCGTCGAGGTTAACATCACGAGCCAGAAGGCGTTTTTGGAGCCGGCTTAGAAGGCGCGCCTCAGGGACGAAACACCATCTCCCGGGCTTTGCACCTCAGAAGCTCCTGGTTTTAGAAAAGAAGGGGGGTAGGGCGTTTTTAAACGCCCCGCCATTTAGAAGGCGCCTATTTTGTCGGGCTGAACTTGATCACCCTGTCGTAGAGGATCTCGTCGTAGCTCGAACTCACCGTCATATTTTGCTCCAGATACCCTCTGAACCCCACATATGCCGGCTGATCAAGCTCGATCCCATAGGCCTTGACGCCCCACGGTATCTCCAGGCAGTGAGGATCTCCGCTGCAGTTGCGAGCCACCTTCCAAACGTAGAAGAGCTCAGCGTCGGGATTCTCTGGCAGGTATTCTTTCGCGGTGCTCGAGAGGTCCTGGCTGTTGACGCAGCCGACGCCGTTCAGGATGTCCGCGCCGTAGAGGGCGAAGTTCGAATAGGTGGCCTTTCCCGTCGCCGCGTGGTTGACGCCGTAAACTATCAAAAACTCGTCGGGATCGTCGCCCAGGGTGAAGGGTGTGGTGTTGAGATAGAACGTATCTCGATTGGAGCCGAAGACGTTCGCCCCTCTCTGAATGCCGTCGTATCCTTGTGCAGGGGTGTAAAGCCAGACATGGGTTTCAAGCTCTGTCGCCCTCAAATCGCCATACCTGTCGAGGATGGCCCTTCTCAACTCGTTCAGGTCCGGCATCAGATCAAGCTCGCTGGCGTTCCCGGTGCCACGGACCCTCAGCTCGGGCACTTTGTAGGGGTCGAGCGTTGCTGGCTCTGATGGAGTTATGCGGAGGACGGTGCCCGGGGGATCGTTTACGTACGCATCGCCTGCAGCCTCGTCTTTGAAGAAGTTCACGCGGATGACGAAGGCGAAGGTGTCAGAGCTGTTGTCAAGGCCCATATTCAATATCGATGAGGGGATCACGTCGGTGTTCATGATGGACGATGGATACCCCGCCAATTCAGCCGCCGTTCTTACGCGTTCATCGATGCCCCTGTCGGCTGTTGATATGATGAGGGCAGTCTCGTCGAACGGATCGCCATCGGTGCCATCCGGCGTACCTTCCGTCTTTATCGTCCTCAGGTTCAGCGCGTCGCCGAGATCACCGAAGATCCGTTTATATACGCCCTCGTTGGGATAGAACTTGTCAAATACGTAGCTTCGATAGCTGAAGTAGCTGCACTCGGGGGGAGTTTTGCCGATGTAAACCACCGCTTCATCCGGCCTGAGGTGCCAGTCCACCGCCAGCCCTCCGGGAGTTTCGAGGATGCTTCTTCCCGTCTGTCCCGGCCCCGGCGGCAACCAGAACGCGACGTAGGGAGTGGCGGGGTTATTGCCGAAGCAGCTCTGGATGAGGCCTTTATTGTACAGGCCGATGATGTCGAAGTAGCTCAAGATCCCTTCTTGTACGATAAACCCATCCTCTTCCAACGCAGATCGGAAGGCTCTGATGTCTTCCGCTGCGATATCGTCGGCCTTCTCCTCGTCCATCGAGGCAGATACATTTTCAGATGCGTCTATGCCACTCGGCAAAGAAATCATACAGAAGAATACAACCAACAGTATATGCAGATATTTATACAACTATTATCCCTCCCACAAAAATGGGCCATTAATGGTATAAATTTTGTGATCCTATTGAATTCAGAGGAATTTCAGATAGACGAATCTTGCCGCCCTGATCTTCGGCCGGAAAAATTAAAGACCTAAGAGACCCGATTTTATCTGAGGTAGATCATGGCATCCAAAGGAATCGATATCTCTTTGAAGATCGTATATTCGCTCTTATTTGCTGGGTTGATAATCTCTGCCGCCTTTGCAAGCGATGAAATCTCTGCCGAAAAGCGGGTGAGCTATCTGGGAAGGCCTGCCGTAGTGATGATAATATCAACGTATGTCGGAAACCTTGAATTAGATGGAGAGCCAGTCATCGGCCTATTCGATGACTATGACGAAATATTTGAGATGGTAACGATACCCTCGTTTTCCATGTCGAGTATGGGGTCGGGATTTGTGGTGAGTTCAGACGGATACATAGTGACCAACGCCCACGTCGTCCAGGAGACGGAAGAGGAGATCTTGGCGGAGTTCGCCCTCCAAGCCGCGGATTGGGCGACAGAAGAATTGCCAGCCATCTTCGTCTCCAACGGCTATGAGCCGTATCCAGCGACCGAGGAGGATTATTGGGATATGTACGACGTATTCCTATCTTGCAACCTCGACTACAAACGGGAGATCCTGGTATACTTCGGAGCCCCCAGCAGCCTTTCCCGTTCGCCCGTGGGTTATCCCGCCGAGATCAGGAAGATCAGCCCCCAGGAGTTTTGGTATTCCTCCGGCGACTACAAGTATCGGTCTGGAAAGGACCTGGCGATCATAAAGATCGAGACATCCGACGAGCTGCCGACGGCGAACCTCGGAGACTCTAATGATGTAGAGGTGGGCGACAAGGCTGTGGTGATCGGCTATCCGGGGGCCACCGCCTCCTGGCAGAACCAGCTCCTCTCCCCTGAGACCGAATACGTCCCCTCGGTCACCTCTGGGATCATAAGCGCGAAGAAAAAGCTCCCCGATAGGTCGGAGGCGTTCCAGACCGACGCCGCTATCTACCACGGTAACAGCGGCGGGCCCGCCTTCAACGCGGACGGCGAGGTGATCGGGATCGCCACCTTCGGCTCGGGCAGGACCCTGGTCTCCGGAGAATGGCTCGACATTCAGGGCTACAACTTTCTGATCCCGATAAACGTCGCCAAGAGCTTCATCTCGGAGCTGAACATCGACACCACCCCGAGCGAGGCGACCAAAGCCTTCGAGAGGGGCTTTGAGCTTTACTGGAACGGGAGCCGCTCGGAGGCGAGGGGGGAGTTTGACGCCATCCTCGCCTTGGACCCGAATAACCAGTATGCTGCGGAGTACTCGAGCATGGCCCAGAGAAGGTGATCCGTCCAGCCATGCTCTCCCGAGCCGTCTTCCTGTTGTTGCTTCTGGCGGTCTTCGCCGTCGGTGGCGGAGTCCTAGCCGGTCTCGGATCGGCTGATGAGGATCTGGCGGTGGTGGACGCCGCCGAGATCCTCGATGAGATCCGGGACGGAAAGGCCGTCGAGCGGCGTCACGTGAGGATCATCGGAAAACTCGACCTCAGGGAGCTGGAGGGGCCGGTGAGGTCGCCGATCTCCATCGTCGACTGCGAGCTCCAGGACCCGGTCCGGATGGAGGGTGCGATCTTCGAGGCTCCCGTCAGCTTCGAGGAGACGGTCTTCGAGAATATGGTCCTCTTCAGCGAGGCCCGGTTCAACGACTCCGCAGACTTCTCCTTTGCTGTATTCGAGGATACCGTCTTCTTCGACCTGGCCATCTTCGAGAGAGAGGCCGAGTTCTGCGGAACCAGGTTCGGCCGCGACGCATACTTCTCGAACGCCGTCTTCACCGGAAGCTGTGACTTCAACTTCACCCGGTTCGCCGAGGAGTACGTCCTCTTCGACGGCGTCCGCTTCCTCGGGGACGCCCACTTCGAGGACGCCGAGTTCGGGAGGTGGACGAACTTTTACGGCTCCACCTTCTCGGGGGTGGCGGACTTTCTTCTGGCCACCTTTCCGGGGAGGAGCTTCATCGCCAACGTCACCTTCGAGGGGGACGCCAGCTTCGCCGGCGTCGAGTTCATGAGCTTTGCGGAGTTTGAGGACTCCCGATTCGAGGGGGACTTTTTCCTCTACGGCTCGACGATCTCCTACATGAAGCTGAACGGCACCACCTTCGGCGAGAAATCCCAGGTCCACCTCAACAACACCGAGATCGAGGGGTTCGTCATACCCTGGAGGACGATGGAGGACCACCTCGTCTTCAGGGACGAGGTCTACATGGGGCTCGTCGAGAACTACAAGCGGCTCGGGTGGTTCCAGGACGCCGACGACTGCTACTACCACTATCGGAAGCTCGCCCAAGAGAGAAAGGATATCAGCTGGTCGAAGGCGATCGACTACCTCGCCTGGCTCTCCTGCGGCTACGGCGTCCGCCCCGACTACACCCTCGCCTGGTCCCTCTCGATCGTCCTCGTCTTTGGGATCATCTTCCACCTGGGGGGTGGGCTCCTCCAGTACGAGAGGCCTGATGCGAAGCCCGAAGAGTTAGGGGAAGGCTCCGAGGCCGATGAAACCGATCTTCATGCCAGGATCAAGAACGTAGCATCCTCGCAGGAAAGTGAAACTCACGTGGAATTTGATAGCGAAACTCAGCAGGATTTTGTAAACATCCCCTCGATCCCGGAGCGTCCGACCCTCGGTGAGGCGATGTACTTCAGCTCCCTCGTCTTCATCGCCCAGGCCCCAGCAGACTACCTCGCTCTGGGGAGGTACAAGTACCTGGTCATCGTCGAGGGGGTCCTCGGTTGGCTGATGCTCGCCCTCTTCCTGGTGGCCCTCGGGAACCTGATGATACGATGACCACTTTGATGCTGAAACTATGCTGAATTAAAAAAAAGAGGCGATAAGAAGAGCCGCGGGGGACGATAGGTTCAGACCAAACTGAACGAGTTGATCATCATTTTGGCGGCGTCTTCGAACTCGGCGTAGCTATCTGCCAGGGCGTAGTATGTGACGATGTAGGCTCTGTCGTCCTTTATGGTGTAAGCTAAAAGCACCTGGTAGGCCGTCCCGTCGACGCTCACGGCGTAGGCGATGACGTGAGCAGGCTCCTCAGAGATGATCATCTCGCCTTCGGCCAGAAGCTGAAAGTCGGGGTAGGAGCTTCTGAGGTTGGTCAGCACCGCTTGGGTGTACCCGCTCAGGGTCGTTCCGGCGGGCAGATCTTCGATCTGGACAGTGACGTAATTCATGGGGTCGTCTATGCTCTCGCCCGGCGCAAGAAAGCCCGTCACGATCCCCAGCTCGTTCGGGTCCGGCTCTTCTGCGGACCAGTCGGAGGGGTAGGAAACGCTGAATCCGTACTGAGAGTTTTCGTACAGCAGCATCTCACCGAGATCGGAAAGGCCGATGGCGCCTGAGGTGTCGACGGACTCATCGATCTCCGACGAGTCTTGAGATACTGCTGGGCAGGACTGGGCGCTGACCGCCGCGGTGCTCGCGATCAGCACGACGAGGAGAAAGATCTTTTTGAACATGCAGTTCACCTTCGGCCATATCCCACCAGACTGATAATAAATACTTTTCCGGGTGCATCACCTGAGATCTTCAAAAGGTGCAGCCTCGAATTTCAGCAAAGCCTTTATCAGGCTGTAGCAGGTCATTTAGCTCTCATGAACCTGAAGTACGCGGTTTGCATGCTGCTCATCGCCGGATTGGTTCTCGCCGCCGGCTGCATCAGCTCGGAGAAGGCGGGCGGCGAAAAGGCCGCCAGCGTGCCCACCGAGAACCTGCCCGAGGGGTTCTCCCTCATCGCCGTCGTCGACGACTCGACCCCGGGCATAAACATGGAGGATGAGATCGCCGATTTCAGGGGAGATGAGGATATCGGCGCCGTCAAGGCCACCGTGGGCAAGTACCAGTGGGGCGAGATCGGCAAGGACTACGACGCGAGGATAACGGTGATGGACTGCGGGAGCGAGGCGAAGGCCGAGGCCGCCATCGCAAACTACAAGGCCCAGCCGGATTTTGAGAAGCCCCCCTTCGTGGGAGTTGACCGGTTCAGCACCGCCGTCGTCAACGGCCACCATGTCACCGAGATCAGGGACAAGGTCGGAAAGGAGCTGAAGTACATATACATCTGGAACGACGGCAGCCGAGTGGTGCTGGTGGAGGGGAACGGCGACCGGGCCGAGAGCCTCCAGCTGGCGAGCGCGACGGGGCTCTGAGGCCTCGTCCCTCCTTTTCTTTTGATCCACTTCTGTCTTCTTACGTCCTTTTCTGTCTTCGGTTCTGTTTTCTTCCTTCCGTCCTCTTTTCTCTTTATCTCCTTCCATCGTAGGCGAGGGAGAGCTCGCCCTCCTTCCAGGAGTAACTGGGCGGTTTTTTCCGCCGGGTCCCGGTCTCGTCCAGGGCGTGGACGACTAGGGGAAGGGCGATGGTGGCGTCGACGAAGACCTGGATCATCCTCGCCTCTTTCGCTATCTTTCCCCAGGAGACCCCCTCGCTGAAGGTGCAGCCGGAGAGGCCCCCGAAGTGGGGCGAATCGATGGTGTACTGGATGGCGTAGTTGTGGCCGCCGCGGTACTTGCCACAGAGGTCTGCGACAACCTTCGTCTGCTGGATGAAGTTCTTGGGGACGCCTCCACCTACGAAGACGACGCCGGTCTGAGAGGACTTCTCCGTGATCTGGCTGATCTCGTCGATGTCCCTGATCTGGTCGACCACGATCTTATGCCCCTCCCTCCAGGCGAGGACCATCCCTATCCCGATGGAGCTGTCGGAGAGGGCGGGAACGAAGACGGGAACTCTGGCCCGGCTGGCGCTGCCGAGGAGTGTGGTGGCCGGCATCTTTTTGCCGAGCATCTCCATCAACTCCCTTGAGGAATAACTTCTGCCGGGATCGAGGGTCTTGACGAACTCGGCTATGTACCGGTCCCCCCTCTGGAGGCCGGCCTCGGAGACGTAGACGTCGTATATCCGATCGATCCCCTCCTCTCTGAGGCTGGCGTCGTCGGCTAGAGGGTCGCCCCGATAGTGGACGACGCCGAGCCCCTCGCAGAGGTCGTGAAAGAGGTTCGCCCCGGTGCTGACGACGCAGTCCACCAGCCGTTCGGAGATCATGAAGGCGAGGAGCTTTCGGAGGCCTGCCGGGACCATCGCCCCCGCGAGACCCAGGAATATGGTGATCTCCTCCTCGGCGAGCATCCTCTCCCAGGCCTCCACCGAACGGCCGAGCTGGCCCGCCTGAAACCCGAGCTTTGCCATATCTTTCGCGAGCTTGCTGACGCTCCGGTCCTCCATCCCCATGGTGGTGGCGAGCTCTTCGAGGTCGCTGGAACGGTGGTCGTGATCGTTATCCTTCATTTTCATCCCGTGGCGCGTGGGTTACGCCTCCAGGACTATTAAACGTTGTCACCGGCCAGCAAACTATTTTATAAAAAAAGTCGATATCGAAGTTATATATACCGCGATCGCCCTCAATGCCAAGCTCAAGTTCTCGTATCGAAGGCATGAGAGATTTGGACGGCGGATGATCGCGTATCCAGGTTCGCAGCGGAAGGGGTTGATGACACTATGGCGAAATTAGGCGCTTATAACGGGATTAACAGAGAAGGCGACATAAAAAGAGAGCAGCTCAGAGAGACGGAGATCTGCAGGAGGAGGATGGATGTGGACGATTGACGATTCCGTCAACCTCTACGGCGTGGACGGCTGGGGCAACGGCTACTTCACCATAAACGATGCCGGAAACTTGGCGGTATCCCCCCGAAAGGAGGCCGGAGGGACCGTCGACGTGATGGAGATCGTCGATCGTATCAACGAGGCCGATGCGGCCTCGTTTCCGATCCTCTTTCGGTTTCCCCAGATCCTCGAGGACAGGCTCGAAGAGATCAACGGGGCCTTCCTCGCCTCGATGGAGGAGCTGGAGTACCAGGGCGGCTACAGGCTCGTATTCCCCATGAAGGTTAACCAGAGACGGGAAGTGGTGGATTACATCGTCAGCGGCGGAAAGAAGCTGAACGTAGGCCTGGAGGTGGGAACGAAGGCGGAGCTTCTCGCGGCCCTCTCTCTCGGCCTCGGCCCCGACGCCCTGATCGTCTGCAACGGATACAAGGACCAGGATTACCTCAAGCTCGCCCTCAAGTTCGGAGAGGCGAAGAACATCGTCATCGTCATCGACATCTTCGAGGAGATCTTCGACCTTCTTCGTTGTTCGAGGGAGCTTGGCGCAAAGCCTAGGCTGGGCCTTCGGACGAAGCTATTTTCGAGAGGCAGCGGTCGGTGGGAGGAGTCGGGGGGGGAACTGTCCAAGTTCGGCCTATCCACCGCCGAGATCCTGGAGTCGATCCGGATCCTCTCGGATAAGGGGATGATCGACTGCCTGAAGATGCTCCACTTTCACATAGGCTCCCAGATAACGGACATCCGGAAGATCAAGATCGCCATGAACGAGGCCGCCAGGATCTACGCCAAGGTGAGAAAGGTGGCCGAGGTCGAGTACTTCAACGTCGGCGGCGGCCTCTCCGTCGACTACGACGGGACCCAGACCGCGACCCCCGCCAGCGCCAACTACACCCTCCAGGAGTACTCCAACGACGTCGTCTACACCCTCCAGAGAACCTGCGACGAGGAGGAGGTGCCGTGCCCGACGATCGTCTCGGAGAGCGGCCGGGCGATCGCCGCCTACCACTCGTTTCTCGCCTTCAAGGTGATCGGAAAGAAGAACTCCAAGGACGGCCTCGATGTCGTCCCCGACGAGGACGATCCTGTCCAGATAGAGGACATGCGCCAGGCCCTCGATAACATGGACCTGGAGAACTACGCCGAGTTCTATCACGACGCCCTCCACTACCGGGAGGAGCTCTTCGACGCCTTCAACCTGGGGAACATCGGCCTTGAGGAGAGGTCCAAGGGCGACCTCCTATTCTGGAAGGTCTGCCAGAAGGCGGCCTCCTTCGCCAAGGCCGACGAGAACGACTCCGATGAGTTCGAGAGTCTCAAGCGGCTTTTGAGCAAGAAGTACATCGGAAACTTCTCCCTCTTCCAGTCGGTCCCCGACATGTGGGGGGTCCAGCAGATATTCCCCACCATGCCGCTTCACAGGCTCGGAGAGGAGCCGACGGTGAGGGGTACGATCGCGGACATCACCTGCGACTCCGACGGCGAGATCAGGAGCTTCGCCGGGGAGAACAGCGACTTTCTCGCCCTCCACGACCTCCTTGCCGACGAGGACTACTACCTGGGCACCTTCCTCCTGGGGGCGTACCAGGACACCCTGGGGGACTTTCACAACCTTCTCGGCTGCGCCAACGAGGTTCACGTCACCGTGGAGGATGACGGAGGCTGGAGGATATCGAAGGTCGTCGAGGGGGACGCCTGCGAGAAGCTCCTCCGGTTCTTCAACTACGAGCCGGAAGAGGGTCTCGCCGAGATGGCGTCCCGTTGCTGCGCCAACGAGGCGGAGAGGGAGAGGGCGAGGGAGACGATCCGAAAGGCCCTCGCGGAGTACTCCTACTTCAAGAACAGGTACATCAGGGCCTGACCCGAGGGCCCAAAACGTCCTCTAGGTCCACCAAATTTTTCCCACCGTGGCGGGCCTGCCCCTCTTCGGAGGGAGGGCATAAAGGGCGCTGATAAGAAACAGGCCTACAAGAAGGGAGGCGACAAGGTCTTGTATCTTCGGGCCCACCCATCCGGCAGATGTTCTTTGGCCGGAGCAAGGGCAGGGGGGACGGGATCAAAGTCTTCGTCTACATAAACTATGGACGAGACCAGATCAGGCACGAGGCGGTGAAGGTTCCCGTTGGGACGACCGTCCTCAGTGCCCTGGAGGCCGCCGCCGAGGTCGAGGTTACAGACGAGAGCGCCACCGGCCATCCTGGCTCGATGGTGACGGCCATAGACGGTTTTTCTAATGACGTCGACCACGCCTGGCTCTACTACGTCTTCGAGCGGGGCGATGCTGGCTGGCGGATCCCAAAAGAGATGCCCGACGACCTTGAGGTCTCAGACGGCATGAGGATCGGCTGGCGTCTCTACAACCTCAAAGAGCACGGGCCGGTCCCAAAGGAGGGACCGCTCTGGTCGAGCCGCTGCGCCAGCAAGAACAGGACCTGCGCCCGCCAGTTCCCGTGAAGGATCGACCCGTCTGGCTTTAGGCTCGTTTATTTCGCCCTTTTCAGTCCCGATATCGTGAGGGTGATCTGGTCGTGATGTAAGATCCCCGATAAAACTAAGTACCTTACGACCTTACTTAATTGCTGGAGGATTTCTGCGTATGGATGATTATTGGGCAAGGTGGAACGAGAAACTTCAGCAGATCACGAAGCCCTACGAATGTCTCGAAAGGGGCATGGCTCCTCCAATACTTACCAGAGATAACCTTCTCGATTACTACCGATGTCTTGAGAGCCTGATGAAGCCCCTGGTCCTCCTCCAGGAGAACAGGGAATCTCCAGGGAACCGCCTGATCGAGAATTATGAGGCTTTAGAGGATAGGCTGGAGCGGCTGTCAACAACCCATCCCTGGTTTTCAGAGGACGAGTCCACCCAAGAGATGATCGAGCTATTAGCAACCCTCACGAACAAGCGCACAGTCGATCGAGAGCTCTTAGAAGAGAGGATAGGGGAGCTGGAAAGGAGGATAGGGGAGCTGGAGTCAAAATTCGGCCCATCGGGTCCGATGAAATGAGAGTCAGGCCCCAAAAGTGAGGTGAGGATGCCCGATCCCCAACGGTTGGGCCGGGCATCTCCTTTGCCTAAGGCTGTGAGGTCGTGCATCTCACAGCGAGAGAGTCTCGAAGAGTTGCGGTCCTTTTATGGATTGACGGAAGTGCTTTACACGACACGCTAAGGTCGTATTATCTAGTAATAAACTTTTCGATCGAAAGGCTACGAGAACTCCGATGAAAAGGCGCCCCCCTTCGAGAGGGACCTGAGATAGAAGAGCAGAGGGCGCAAGGCATCGAACCTTGCGCCCTCGTTTATTAGCGCCCGGACCGGGAGTCGAACCCGGGTCGAAGCCTCGACAGGGCTTCATGATAGGCCTCTACACTATCCGGACTCAAAGCTAGGTCCCGCCTCCCAGATTCGAACCGGGGACATCGCGGTAGCCGCACGGTGCACCTTAAGGTGCGAAACCTACTACAGCCGCGCACTCTACCAGGCTGAGTTAAGGCGGGTCCAACGATGCAAAGCCATTCTCGTATTTAGCCCTTTCGATTCATAATAGCGTGACGCATATCCGTTTCTGAAAATCTGGTGTCAAAAGCTATAAATGATAATCACGCTCTCTCTCCGGGCCGTCTCGGCCCGTAACGCTTCGGGATGGTTTGTGATATCGATGCTCATAGGTCTAATGTCTGACTCTCACGACAACTTTCCCGGCCTCCTGGAGGCCGTGGAGATCTTCAAGAAACGGAACGTGGAGATGATACTGCATGCGGGAGACGTCGTCGCTCCCGGGATGTGCTACGCCTTCGAGGGATGGGATGGTGAGCTCTACCTCGTCTACGGGAACAACGATGGCGATAGAACGGGGCTCAAGCGCGACTTCGCCCGGGTGGGGGGCGAGTTTCTCGAGGACTTCGGCGAGATCGAGGCTGACGGCAGGAGGCTCGCCCTCCTCCACGGAACCTACGAGCCCCTGGTGAGGGGGCTGGTCGGGTCGGGTCGCTACGACGTTGTGGTCCGGGGACACGACCACCACGTTAGGGTCGTCCCCGGAGATGCCCTGATGATCAACCCCGGTGAGGTCTGGGGCCACTTCACCGGCCGAAAGACGGTGGCGATCCTGGACACGGAGTCCCTCGCGACGGAGATCGTCGAGATGGGAAGCCGACCCTCGATCGTCGAGATGACCGGAAAGCAACCGTGATCGGTAAACAGGAGGGGATCATCGCCGATATGAAGGAGGGCGTGACGAAGAGCATGACGGAAGGTATCTTTCTTGAGCCCCTCGGCCTCTACCTCCTGGTGGAGAGGCGCAGAGGCCGAATCGGCAGGATCGGCTTCTCCACGGAGAGGCCGAAGGTTCCCATGCCTCCGGAGGAGAAGGAATTCCTGCTGAAATGCTGGCTTGAAGCGGGGGAGGTCCCCTGGGAGCTTCTCGACCTTTCGGACCTCACCGATTTTCAGAGGGTGGTTCTGAGCTTCGTCGCCACCATCCCCCTAGGTGAGACCCTGACCTACGGCCAGGTGGCCGAAAGGCTCGGAAAGGCCGGCGCCGCCAGGGCTGTGGGCCAGGCCCTGAAGGCAAATCCATTCCCCCTGATCATACCCTGCCACCGGGTGGTGGGATCGAAGGGCCTTGGAGGCTACAGCTCCGGCCCGGACCTGAAAAGGAGGATTCTGGACGTCGAGAAGGAGATTTGCCATTTGAATCTACTTTGAGATTAAAGAAAGCTCGCCGCTCAAAATTCGATGCTTCACTTGATTTACATGCTGATGGGCCAAAAAGCACGGCACAGGAAGCTTGTGGTCCTGGTGGTACCGCCGAGCGAGGTCCAGGGCGGACTCGACGGAGACCCGATGTCCCGGTGCCACCACGATCGGCCTGCACCTCTTTTTGGAGAGGAGGACGTAACCTGCCCTTTCCCCTCGGTAGGCCAGAGGTGAGGCGTCCCCCACCCGGCGGGGTGGGTCGAAGGTGCCGCAGAGGACGTTCTTGCTGACGCCCACGGTAGGTATGTCCAGAGCGACGCCTAAGTGGCTTGCGAGGCCCGCCCTTCGGGGATGGTTGATCCCGCAGCCGTCGACGAAGAGGACTGTGGGCCTTGTAAGAAGCCGCCTCACAGCCTCTCCAGCCGCCGGCCCCTCCCGGAAGGAGAGAAGGCCTGGAATGTAAGGAAAAGTCGTTTCGAGGAGGGCCCAGGACTTGGATAAGGGCCGAAAGGATGAGTCGAGAGCCACGGCCCCGCTGACCACCATCTCCCTGCCGTCTTCCCTCGATATGAAGGCCTGGTCGACCCCGGCCACCGCCGCCTCTGAGAACCGGTCCTCAAGGTCGATTCTGGATGCGATCTCTTCCTGCAGCGAAATCAGCCGCTTCCTCTCCTCAGGGGTGGGGAGGGGAGATGGCGGCACCTACTTCGCCTCGGAGAGGGGGACGGTCTGGCTGAGGTTGATGGCGAGCTCCCCTATGTTCTTGATGTAGTCGAGCATACGCTCGATGCTGGAGACTGCCATCCTCAGGAGGGCGTCTTCGTGCTCGTCCGAGAAGCTGGTGGTGGTCACTACCTGGTTAATCTGCCTTCGGAGCTGCCGGCTCGATTCGATCGCCTCGTTCGCCTTTCCGGAGTTGAGCGAAAGAAGGGAAGATATCGAGTCCTCGACGAGATCCAGAAGCTGCGGCGTTACATTGCTCATCTCCTCTGCGATGTTGGTGGGCAGCGTGCAGTCGCACTTGAGGATCATAGCTGCGACCCTGGCGGCGTGGTCTGCCATCCGCTCGAGGTTTGTGGCGGCCCTGGTGTAGTTGAAGGCGGTGATGGGATCGAGGGACTCCTGCTTGACCGAGCCGGACCGCAAGATCTCGGTGAACTGGCGGGATACCAGGAGGTAGAGCCTGTCGACGTCGTCGTCCCTCTGGATGACGTCGGCGGCCATATCCCGGTCGTTGGTCACCAGAGCGCTGAGGGCGTCCTGGATCATCGACCGGACCACCGTCTTTATCCTCCGAAGGGCCCGTTCGGACTGGAGCTCTTCCGGATCGATCAGATCCTGTATCAATACCTTGTTGACCGTCTCCTCCAGGATCTCGGGGCCGATCAGCTTCTGGACGATCTGGTGGATGTCCCTCTTCTGGTCTGCTGTCATGTGAGTTGACGTGACCTCCATCGTCCTGTACCCCGAGACGTAGCAGCCTATGATGTCCCTCACCAGGGCATCGCCCACCTTCTCGCCTATCTCAAGCCGTGTGGCGAGATCCCTCTCGGACCTGTCAGGGGAGAGGACCAAGGCACCATTGTCGCTCTGGGTTATGTAGATCAGCGATCCGGGTTGGATGTCATTTTTCACGGCCCAGACTTTGGGCAGGGATACTATGAAGGTCGACTTTCCCGTCCGCTGTACTTTCCTGGTCTCCATAAAAATCCTGCATTTTTTAGTTGAGATGTTCTCGTTTCGCCTCGACCATGTATATGATGCTCTCGCATATGTTGCATACGTGATCTGCGATCCTCTCCAGATGCTTGTTCACCAGGAGAAGTGGGGTCGCGTCTTCTATCAGGTCGGGGTTTCCACCTATGATCTTGAGGAGCGTATCCCTCACCTTCTGGTAGAGGGCGTCCACCTCGTAATCCCACTTGGTCGTCTCCCGGGCGAGGCTCGTGTCGTTCTCCTTGAAGGCCCGATTGGCCTGAGCCAGCATCTCTACTGCGATCTCCGCCATCCTTGGTATGTTCTTCAGGCTCTTGACGTGGACCTTGTTTTTGGAGTGGACGACGATCCTCGCTATATCCACCGCCAGGTCGCCGATCCGCTCGAGATCGATCCCGATCTTCAGGGTTGTGACGATCAGTCGAAGGTCTTTTGCCATGGGCTGCTGAAGCGCCAAAAGCTGCATGCACCGCTTCTCTATCCTCAGATTAAGATCGTTTATGATCTGGTCGTCTCTTATGACCTCTCGTGCCTTCTCTACGTCGTACTCGCGAAGAGCCTCCACCGACTTGGCCACCGCCAGACCGACCTGATCCACCAGCATCTCCGCATCCACCTTGAGCTCTTCAAGCTCCTTGTGATAACGCTCTCTATAAGGACTCATCTCTCCCCCTTCTTCGTCGAAGACCTCATCCGAACCTTCCAGTTATGTAATCCTCGGTGCTCTTCTCCCTGGGGTTTTCGAAGATCTCTTTTGTCTCGCCGAACTCGATCAGCTCGCCGAGGAGGAAGTAGGCCGTGTAATCGGAGACCCGGGCTGCCTGCTGCATGTTGTGGGTCACGATCACCTGGGTGTACGAACCCCTCAGCTCGTCCATAAGCTCCTCGATCTTCGCCGTGGATAGGGGGTCCAGAGCGCTGCAGGGCTCGTCGAAGAGGATGACGTCCGGCTTCATGGCGAGAGCCCTTGCTATGCAGAGCCTCTGCTGCTGACCACCGGACAGCCCCATGGCGGGCTTGTCGAGACGGTCAGAGACCTCGTCCCAGAGGGCGGCTCTTTTGAGGCTCTCTTCAACGATCTTGTCAACGTTCTTAACCCCATGAATTCTAGGACCATAGGCTATGTTGTCGAAGATGGACATGGGAAAGGGGTTCGGCTTCTGAAATACCATGCCTATGTTCTTTCGAAGCTCCACCACGTCCGTCTCCTTGTCGTATATGTTCTCCCCATTGTAAAGGATCTCGCCCTCGATCCTGGCGATGTCGACGAGGTCGTTCATCCGGTTGAGACAGCGGATGAAGGTGGACTTCCCGCATCCTGAAGGGCCTATCAGTGCAGTAACCTTGTTCTCCGGCATGCCAAACGATACATCCTTGAGGGCGTGGTTATCACCGTACCAAAGGTTCAGGTTCCTCGACTCAATCTTGAAAGACATGGTAAGACCCCATAAACAAAATTTGGCCAAAATCCTTCGCCGGAACTCATGCAGACCTTCCAGATCGGGAGTTGCGGCCGAAAAATAAGCCCTCCTCCTCAAATATCCTTTGACCTTCCGGCCCGTAAACGAAATATTTCAATACATCCTCGGCTCTGCTACTGCCCATGATCGCATCCTTGAAGGCATCGCCGGTCCCCGACCCGCGAACTTCGGCGGCGGGCGTCATCGTCTCGCCGTGGCCGTCGAGATCGCTTTGATCATCGACCTCCCAAAAATTTGTCTTCGGGAAGATGAAGACCCTCATGCCGGCATAGCAAATCCTGCTGACCAGATCAGCGACGGCATCGTAGCTGGCGAGATATTCGACGAAATGGTCTTCGAACTGCTGGGCCTCGGCCCTCTTCGTCTCTTGGTGGAGCGTGCCGATGTCGTCAACCTCCAAACTCGCGTCCCTAATTTTTCCTCCATAGCCACTCTTCACCTGGACGCTGATATCACGGTCCTGATTTTGGTTGAATACTTTCGCTCGCCTCTCCGAGGCGGGAAGAGGAGTTGTCGAGCCGGTGACGACCTGGTTCTCTCTTGCGACCTCCTCAACGCGTCCGACCGATGCGAGGACCGGGAATGCAACCTTAAGAAGCTGAATACTTCGTAATGCGGCAGGTTCGTTCAATTGGTCGAAGGTCATCGTACCAATATATATAGCGTTTTCCTATTTAGTCTATATTTAGTCTATATTCTCCGGGATTCAACGCTGGGCGGGCTCCACGCAATATTTATATAGAACTTCAAACTGCTGATGACCAGAACGAAAGGGGAGGACTCGATTTGGCTGGCTTAACAAACGCTCCTATACTGATCCTAAAAGAAGGACATAAGCGCGAGACCGGAAAGGACGCTCAGCGCAGAAACATAATGGCAGCAAAGGCCGTAGCTGAGGCCGTAAAGACGACCCTCGGCCCCAAAGGGATGGACAAGATGTTGGTGGACGGCACAGGGGACATAGTCATAACCAACGACGGGGCCACCATCCTCCGGGAGATGGACATAGAGCATCCCGTGGCGAAGATGATCGTCGAAGTGGCCCGGGCCCAGGAGGACGAGGTGGGGGACGGGACCACCACCGCCGTCGTCATCGCCGGTGGGCTTCTCGAAAATGCCGAGGAGCTGATCAACATCGGCGTCCATCCCACGGTGATCGTCCAGGGGTACAAGGCAGCTCAGAAGAAGGCCTATGAGTTCCTGGAGGAGATGGCGATGGCCGTCTCAAAGGAGGATCGCGAGATCCTGAAGAAGATCGCCGAGACCGCCATGACCGGGAAGGGGATCGAGATCTTCAAGGAGAAGCTCACCGAGATCTGCGTCGACGCCGCCGCTGCCATCGAGGACGATGGGAAGGTGGACGTCGAGGAGAGGGTCAACTTCGTCAAGATCGGCAGCGGCTCGGTGAAGGATACGGAGCTTGAGCACGGCGTGGTCCTGGACAAGGAGAGGCTCAACCCCGACATGCCGAAGAAGGTGGCAGGAGCGAAGATCGTTCTTCTGGACAGCACCCTGGAGCTGAAAAAGCTATCCACCGACGCCAAGATCACCATCTCAAGCCCTGAAAGCCTCAGCAGCTTCAGAGAGGGCGAAGACGAGGTCTTGAGGGAGAAGGTCGACGCCATGGCCAAGGTCGGGGCGAACGTCGTCTTCTGTAAGCAGGGTATAGGAGCTTACGCCTCACGGTACCTCGCAAACTTCGGGATTATCGCCGCAAGAAGGGTCAGCGACGAGGACATGAAGTTCTTGGCTCTGGCCACTGGCGGAAAGATCGTCACTGACCCCCTGGAGATGACCGAGGAGGATCTGGGATCTGCCGACCTCGTAAAGGAGAAGAAGGTCGGAAAGGATAAGAAGATGATCTTCGTCGAGGGTTGTCACGGCGCCAAGGCGGTGACCGTGGTCATCCACGGGTCGAGCGAACAGCTCCGGGATAACATCGAGAGGGCTCTCGAGGACGCCCTCTGGTCGGTGGCGACGGTCCTGGAGTCGAAGAAGATAGTTCCCGGCGGCGGCGCCCCCGAGATCGAGGTGGCAGAGAAGCTTCGGCAGTACGCATCCACCATGACCGGCAGAGACCAGCTCGCCGTCAAGTCCTTCGCCGACGCCGTCGAGGAGGTCCCCGTGAACCTGGCCGAGAACGCCGGTTTCGACTCGATCGACGTCCTTGTGAACCTCCGGTCCAGCCACGGTGCCGGAAAGAAGAGCTACGGCCTCGACATGAAGACCGGCAAGGCCGCCGACATGGTAGAGCAGGGGGTCGTCGAGCCTCTCAAGGTCAAGACCCAGGCGATCAAGTCCGGCACCGCCGCCGCCACTTTAGTGCTAAGGGTCGACGACGTGATAGCGGCCAAGGTCGAGGGCCTCAAGCCAAAGCCAGGCCAGAGCCCCCACGACTACACTCGAAGGCCGATGATGTCCCCCATGATGTAGAGGGGCCCATCGAAGGATTCGGGCAGGAAGGGCAGATTTTGCCCTCCGGTCCCGATCCGAGCAGAACTTTTCGTCGAGTAACTTTGTCGCCCCTGGCGAGATGGGGTGGTTTATGAAGGCAAAGCGTAGCGAAAAAGCAAACAAGACCTTCGAGGGGAAGGCCGCACCGCCTGAGAAGGGCACTGAGGCCGAAGCTGGCGTTGGAAAATCCGACGAGCCGATGGTCGAAGAAACGGCCGGCCTGGACCTTGACCCCCAAGAGCTGAAAAAGCTGCTTGAAGAGGCGATGTGGGTGGCAGAAGAGCGGACTGACCAGCTTCTGCGGTGCAGGGCGGAGCTTGACAACACCATCAAGCGAGCCGCTCGGGAGAAGGAGTCCCTCTCTCGGTACGCCTCAGAGAAGCTGATATCAAAGCTTTTGCCGGTCTTAGACAGCCTCGACCAGGCCGCAAAGCAAGTCGAAGGGATGGATAGGGTCAGAAAGCAGCTTTTGGACGTCCTCAAAACCGAGGGCCTTTCGCCGATCGAGGCGCAAGGCGAGAAGTTCGACCCCTATCGGCACGAGGCTCTGATGATGGTCGAGTCCGACGAATACGACGAGGGGACGGTGACCGAGGAGGTCCAGCGCGGCTACGCCCTGAACTCCAAGGTGATCCGCTTCTCCAAGGTCCTCGTCTCCAAAAAACGGTAAATATTCAAAAGTTCGATTTTGAGAAGGTGATAACGTGTCCAAGATCATAGGCATAGACCTGGGAACCAGCAACTCAGCCGCCGCCGTCCTCATCGGCGGAAAGCCCACCATGATCCCAAGCGCAGAAGGGACGAGCATCGTCGCCGGGGGAAAGGCGTTTCCCTCTTACGTCGCCTTCACCAAAGACGGCCAGAGGCTCGTGGGTGAGCCGGCCCGAAGACAGGCGGCGACCAACCCCGACGGCACCATAACGGGAATCAAGCGAAAGATGGGTCAGGACTACAGGGTGGAGGCCTACGGCAAGTCCTACACCCCCCAGGACGTATCCTCCTACATCCTGCGAAAGATCAAAGATGACGCCGAGTCCTACCTGGGCGAGAAGGTCGAGAAGGCCGTCATCACCGTTCCCGCCTACTTCAACGACAACCAGAGGCAGGCCACAAAAGACGCTGGCACCATCGCAGGCCTCGATGTGGTCAGGATAATAAACGAGCCTACAGCCGCGGCCCTAGCCTACGGGATGGACAAGGAGGGTGAAGCGACCCTCATGGTCTTCGACTTCGGTGGAGGAACTCTCGACGTCACCATCATGGAGGCGGGCGAGGGGGTCTTCGAGGTCAAGTCGACGAGCGGCGACACCCAGCTGGGGGGCCGGGACATGGACGATATCCTGACTGACTACGTCGTCGAAAAGTTCAGGCTGGATTCTGGCGTCAACCTCAAAGGCGACCGGATGGCGATTCAGAGGCTGAAGGAAGCGGTCGAGATCGCGAAGATCGAGCTATCCAGCGTCCTCCAGACGACGATCAATCTCCCCTACATCACCGCCGACCAGACCGGCCCGAAGCACCTTGACATGACTTTAACCCGGGCGAAGCTGGAGGAGCTGATAAAAGACGTTTTGGAGCGGTGCCGCGGACCCATGAGGCAGGCGCTCCAGGACGCGAAGCTCGATAAGAGCGGGATCGACAAGATCGTCCTCGTCGGCGGCCCCACTCGGATGCCTGCGGTCAGAAAGTTCGTCAGCGACTTCATGGGAAAGGAGGCCGAGCGGGGCGTCGATCCGATGGAGTGCGTCGCCATCGGAGCGGCGGTCCAGGGCGGAGTTCTCGGCGGCGAGGTGAAGGACATCCTCCTTCTGGACGTGACCCCCCTCAGCCTCGGGATTGAGACCCTCGGCGGCGTCGACACTAAGCTGATCGAGAGGAACACCACCATTCCCACCAAAAAGAGCCAGATATTCACCACCGCCGCCGACAACCAGACGACCGTTGAGATCCACATCCTCCAGGGCGAAAGGCCCATGGCCAAAGACAATACCTCTCTCGGCCGGTTCACCCTGACCGGAATTCCGCCCGCGCCCCGAGGCATACCCCAGATCGAGGTCACCTTCGACATCGACGCCAACGGGATCCTCAACGTCAATGCGAAGGATCTGGCCACAGGAAAGCAGCAGGCGATCACCATCTCTGCCCCGAACAAGCTCTCTCAGAACGAGATCGAGCGGAAGGTGAAAGAGGCCGAGCAGCACGCCTACGAGGACACCTTGAGGAAAGAGGAGATCGAGGCGAAAAACCAGGCCGAGACCCTCGTCTACACCGCTGAGAAGACCCTCAAGGAGGCCGGGGACGTCGCCACCGCCGACCAGAGGGAGAAGATCGAAAAGGCGATCGAGGAGACGAAAGAGGCGCTGGCCAGCGGAGAGATCGAGAAGATCAAGGAGAAGGCAGAATTGCTCCAGAACGCCATCTACGAGCTTTCTACGGCGATGTACCAAAGGGCGGCCGAGCAGCAACAGCGAGAGCAAGAGCAACAACAGCATCAACAAAGCCAGCAGGGCGGTTCAGGCCCCACCTCCGGCGAGACGATCGACGCCGATTTCGAGGTCGTGAACGACAAGAAATAAGGTCGATGAAGGTCGAAGGACCCTGAAGATCCTGTTGTGAGGATGCCGGAGAGGATGATCGGTGGCGGGCAATAAAAGAGACTACTACGAGGTTCTCGGTGTCGGAAAAGAGGCGGACCCAAAGGAGATCAAGAGCGCTTATCGAAAGCTGGCTCTGAAGTATCATCCCGATCGGTCCCAGGAGCCCGATGCCGAGGAGAAGTTCAAGGAGATCTCTGAAGCCTACGCCGTCCTCTCCGACCCTGACAAGAGAAAGCAGTACGACCAGTTCGGTCACGCCGGGATTGACGGCCGCTACTCCCAGGAGGACATATTCAGGGGCGTCGACTTCGAGGACCTACTCCGGGGCTTCGGCTTCGGGTTCGGAGGCGGTGGTGGAGGCGGCGGGTTTGGCGGAGGCAGCATCTTCGACATGTTCTTTGGAGGTGGTCGGGGCGGGAGGCGAGGCCCCGCTCGGGGCCGCGACCTGAGATACGACCTCACCATGACCCTCGAAGAGGTGGCGACGGGCCTTGAGACCTCCATCGAGGTTCCGAGGATGGAGAAGTGCCCCACCTGCGACGGGACCGGGGCGAAGCCCGGAACCAGTCCTCAGACCTGCGATCAGTGCGGCGGGACCGGCCAGACGACCCGGGTCCAGAACACCCCATTCGGTCAGATGATGACCTCCACCACCTGCTCGAAGTGCGGAGGAAGAGGCCAGATTGTATCCGATCCGTGTAGCGAGTGCAGGGGGTCGGGCCGGGTCAGGAAAACAAGGACGATCAGCGTCAAGATCCCGGCAGGGGTCGAGACCGGCCAGCACCTCCGGCTCGGAGGGCAGGGTGAGGCGAGCCCCGACCTCGGAGGCGAGACCGGCGATCTGTACGTCTTTGTGAACGTCAGGCCCCATCCCCTCTTCAAGAGGGCCGACGACGACCTCCTCTACGAGTCCCCTCTATCGATCACCCAGGCGGTCCTGGGGACCGACCTTGAGGTTCCGACCCTGGACGGGAATCGGGCGAGGGTGAAGATCCCGGCCGGGACCCAGAGCGGATCGGTATTTCGGCTGAAGGGGAAGGGGGTCCCGAGGCTTCACGGCTTCGGCGGCACCGGCGACATGCACGTGAGGGTGAACGTCAAGACGCCCACGAGCCTCTCAGGAAGGCAGAGGGAGCTTCTCGAGGAGCTGGCCGCCGAGTTCGGCGAAACGAAGGGTGAGGCGAAGGCGAAAGAGGCCGAGGGCGAGAAAAAGAAGGAGAAGCCCAGCGAGAAGAAGGAGAAGGGTTTTCTCGGCAAGATCGTCGACGAGGTGAAGGGCGCGGTCCAGTGAGAAGGACCGGACCTGAGGCCCGGCCCCTCAGAGATCGCCACTTTTAGTTCTGTTCGGATCTGTTCATTTCAGTCCAGTTCTGTATACATTCGTCCAATTCTGTATCCCTTTGTTCAATTCGGCACACTTTTCTAATCCCTCGATCGCCCCCATCTTCGTCTCGATGGATATCTCCTTGTCCAGCCGGTGGTCGATCTTCACCGATGTTATGATCCTTTCGACCCCCCCCAATCCCCGCCGGGACCTCGTCGGCTTTTTCCACTGCCTTGAAGATCTCGGTCATGGACCCAGCCTCCAGTTAGAGATTTCGGCGGATCACCGGATCTCCCTCAGGATCGCGTCGGCCGAAGCCGCTGGGTTCGGCGAGTCGGTGATCGATCTTCCGACGATCAGGTAGTCGGCCCCCGCCTCCAGGGCCGCCCGTGGAGATCCACCCTGGGCCCCGACCCCCGGCGAGATGATCGCCCGCCCGCCCACGATCGACCTGATCAGCCTTATCCGCTCGGGCCGAGTGGCTGGGGCGACGACGCCGTCTACACCGCACTCCGCCGCCAGCCTCGCCAGCTCCTCGGCGACGGGTGCCATGAAGTCGACAGCTCCGGGGTGGCTCATCTCCGTCACTGCAAACGCGAGGGCGCCGCGCTCCCTGGCAACATTGACGCAGGCAGAGAGGCTGTCGCGCCCCACGAAGGCGTGGGCGATGATCCCGCTCGCTCCCGCCGCCAGGACCTGCTCGGAGATGAGGGTGTTGGTGTTGGGAATGTCGGCGATCTTGAGGTCTGCGATGACCGGCGCCATCGATGAGATCTCCTCGACGATGCCGAGCCCCGTCGCCAGGATCAGGGGGTATCCGACCTTGACATAGTCGATCTTGTCCTTCAGGACCGAGACGAGGTCAGTGGCCCGCCCTCTATCGAGGACGTCGAGGGCGAGGATGAGGCGAGAGTTTCGAATCATGTCTTTGGGGTGGGATTGCTGGATATTTACCTTTTCGACTTCCGTCTCCTTTAACGCAAAAGATCGGCCTGCCATTCCGACTTTCAGCCCTTCCTTCCGGTCGCCTTGAAGAAGGTGTAGCAGAAGACTCCGTCCTCCTCAGACGTCCGGTACAGGTCACCGACCCCCTCGTCGAACTCCGCCGCCGCCATCATTCCCTCCGCCAGCGCCGCATCCCGGACCCCCTCGATCATGGCGGTGAAGGTCCTCCTCGTGAACCCCTCCGCCATCGCAGGCCGGCTGCCGTCGGCGTAGACCATCCGGGGTGAGACGGAGACCTCGGAGAAGCCCGCCCGGCTAAGGAGCGGGTAAAGCTCCCGCCCGATCATGGCGTTTCCGCCCGCCCGCTCCTGGAGCCTCACCTGGCAGTCGATCGCCCGCCGGGCGGCGGAGCTATCGGGGTGGAAGTAAGCAGAGCCGTGGTCGCCCTCGATCGCCGTGATCGTCCCGCCCGGCTTTATGAACTCCTTGAGGATCGATAGGGTTTCGACGGGCCTCGGCAAATGCTCCAAAACGAAGCAGACGAAGAGCTGGTCGAAGGTCCCCTTTCGGAAGGGGAGGTGGAAGATGTCCCCCTGGAGGACCCGGACGTTTGAAAGGCCCTCCTCCTCGGCCTTCCTCTTCGCCTCGGCGGCAGAGGATCGGGAGATGTCGAGGGCGATGATCTTTGCTCCAGGGCTGTTTTTGGCGAGCGGGACGGTCTGGGCTCCGACGCCGCAGCCGGCCTCCAGGACGAGAGACTCCGGCGGGTAGGAGGTGTCGGAGTGGAGGAGGGCGACGAGGGTTGCGGCCTGGTCCTGGAGCCGCGTGCTCTCTTTTGGGTGGTAGCCGTGGACGTAGGGATCGACCATGAGCGCATCTTTTCCGGCTGTTTATATCAGGATTTCCGCCGAATGTGAGCTGATGGAGCTGAGGAGCTGTGATGACAGAGGGGCATATTTCGAGATTCGTGATATATCAACATCAAATTCTCCCAGTCGTTTCCGGGATTTTTCATCTTGCTCATAAAGGTAGATCGGCTCTAGCCCCAAGGAATCAAGACGAAATTTATTTTATATAGAGTGATATGTTAAGACTTGAACAGAGGGGTTAAACTTGACGATGGGTGAGAAGATCGGTTCGGCTCGTAAGAAAATAGACGATTACTTAAAGAGTCATAAAATCGAAACGGCGATCACCCCAGCAGTATCGCTCTTTGGCGTGGTTGAGTTCTCATTGGGCGAGGTCAAGATAGATCCGGACCCAGATACTTGGACAAAGATCGATGAGAAAAAGATTGAGGAGATGGTGGAGAAGACTGTTGGGATATCTCTCCAGGAGTATAGGGAGCTATTAAGGTCTGAAATAAGTTCAAAAGACATTAACGAGATCAAAGCTCAAATAGAAGAAATAAAAGAGTATATCCGCGCCCATGAGGAGTATCCTTTCCTCATTCCAGATGAATTCGAGAGAATACAAGAGAATAAATTCTTATTGAAATATAAGAGTTTCATCGGCCGAGATGACGAACTCCAGGAACTTCAAGATTTCCTGAAGGGCGAAGACAAAATAGGATTCATAGTGGGACGGGGTGGCGTGGGCAAGACTAAGCTCGCCCTCGAATTTGCAGAACAGGTGAAAGCGTTAGGAGAGTGGGAAGTCTATTTCGTAAACCGTCATGTGGACTTTCATCCGATCACGTTAAACGACAAGACTCTGCTAATTCTCGATGAGGCATGGGGGTACAAAGATAAAGAGAAAATAATTGATTTTGTATTAAATAGATCAGCCGGAGAGGGGACAAAGCTGGTGATGATCGATCGGCCCATCTCTAAGGGGTCGATTATAAGCGATTTAAAGAGAAAAAATGTGCATATTGATCCCATCGAATTGGGAAAGGGCGATATAGCTCTGTTTTTGAGGGAGAATTTCAATGAGATCGGCGAGGATGAAATCAGAGCCGTAGTTGAGAAGTGTGAGGGCAGCTTCGTATATGCTTCATTCTTCGCCGAGCACCTCCGGGAGAAGGGCGAGGTAGGCGATCTAAAGGAGGTCCTTGCCCAAAGAATAGAGATGTACATAGAGGATTTGAAGGACAAGATCGGTGAGGAACAGGAAGTCATTAAAAACGCCATCTGTCAGATTTCCCTGGTTACCCCTATCGATTGGTTCAACAAGGACCGGGAATATCTCGAAAAGGCGTTTGGATTCAAGAGCAAATATGAATTGATTGACGAAATATTAAACACTGCTTACAACTTCCCTACTGAATTTTTATTCTATTCTCATCATAATCCAAGTGGGTTTTTAATAAAGCCGGATCCAGTTGCCGACTATCTGAAATCAGAGTTTTTAAAAGAGGAGCTATGTGGGAGCTGGATAAGACAACTTATCCCATATATGCCGCTGAGGCTTTCGCTAAATGTCATTACCATTCCTGAGTCGAACGACGTTAGCAAGGATCATTTATTCAAAATACTCGGCGAAATATGGCATGAGATGAACACTTCGGGAGGAAAAACACCTGAATATCTCTCGGCCCTTGTTTTATTTACCGGAAACTTCAGTAGCATGCCATTTTTTAATTTAGATGAATTGAATTTGAAGAAATGGCTCGAATGTTATAGGATTATTGGTGAAGTCCATCCCGGCGACCCGGAGGTTCGAGTAAATCTCGCCATAGCGTTGTTCAACGCATCGAGCCATTACGGGACGGCGGAGGATTTCGATAAGATGGAAGGCTGCATCGAGGAGCTCCGCCGCCTCAGCGCCGGCCATCCCGATGATCCGGAGGTCCGAAAACGGCTCGCCATGGGGTTGTACAACGCGACGAGCTATTACAGGACTGCGGGCGACCTCGTTAAGATAGAAAGGTGCCTCGAAGAGCTCCGCCGCCTCGGCGCCGACAATCCCGACGACCCCGAGGTTCGAAAACCGCTAGCCATTGGGTTATACAACGCCTCGACCTATTACGGGACTGCGGGCGACCTCGTCAAGATGGAAGTGTGTCTCGAAGAGCTCCGCCGCCTCAGCGCCGGCCATCCCGATGATCCGGAGGTCCGAAAACGGCTCGCCATGGGGTTGTACAACGCGACGAGCTATTACAGGACTGCGGGCGACCTCGTTAAGATAGAAAGGTGCCTCGAAGAGCTCCGCCGCCTCGGCGCCGACAATCCCGACGACCCCGAGGTTCGAAAAC
>DAOSXX010000037.1:0-26290 GCA_035380685.1 Methanothrix sp.
GCTCGCTGTTGATGATCAGCTCCTGGATCTGGGCCCGGTCGGTGGCGTCGTGGACCGCCCCCGCCCTCATGCCGTTCCCCATGCTCAAAGTTACGTCGTGCTCCTTCAGGATCTCCAAAAGGTAGTCGAACTGGCTGTAGAGGGGGTTCTCCTTGTCGTTGTGGAGCATCCAGGCGACCATGAAGGCCCCGCCCCGGCTGCATAGGCCGCCGTATCGGCCTCCCTGCCGCTTGATCCTCTCGATACAGATCCTGTTGATCCCGGTGTGGATGGCCATGAAGTTCGTGCCGAGCTTCGCCTGCTCCTCGGTGATCCGAAAGAGGTCGTCCTCGGTCATATCGACACCAGCACCGTGTTTTCTTATCGCCTCGATGAAGGCCTGGTAGAGGGGGACGGACCCGACGGATAGGCTCGTGTTCTCGACGACCCTCTTTCTGATCTCAAAGAAGTCGCCCCCGGTCGAGAGCTCCATCAAAGTGTCGGCCCCGGCCTCCTCGGCGGCCCTCGCCTTTTTTATCTCCATCTCGACGTCGACGATGTCGCTGCTGGTGCCGACGGTGGCGTTCACCTTCGTTTTGAGCCCCTTTCCTATCCCACAGAATCGAACGTCTCGATAGGGGCTGACGGGGATGACTATCGTCCCGTTTGCGATCCCACGCCTTATGAACTCGGGGGTCACACCCTCGTCTTTTGCCACGATCTCCATCTCAGCTGTTATCCGACCGGCTTTTGCATCTTCGATAAGTCCCATGAATCGTCACCTCAGATTTGTCCTGAAAAAGTCATATTTAAAGTTGGCCGGATCACCTGATTAACTAAAAAATATATATTATATGTATATGATCAGCTTCTCCTGACGATCCTGAAGATCAGTAGGGCGCCGATGAAGTTGATCGCCACGATCAGGACCGCTGCGATTAGCTTGCGGTTCTTTCGGTCGAAGATCGAAGGCACCATCTCCTCCGAGCCCCCAACAGACCCGCCGGTCAGATCCAGGAAATGGTCGCCGTTTAGGTGCACGAAAGCCACCCTCCCGGCCGACTTCACCGTGTACGAGCCCCGTTCCAGGTTCCTGAAGACGTATCGGGAGTCGCCGGTGGCCCGGGCCACGTGGTCACCATTTTTGCGGACCTCTACATCAGCCACCTTACCGGCGTCGACGACCAGGTCAAAGCGGTTCGAGACCGGGATGATCCGACCTTCAGATAAGGGAAGATCAGGGCAGAGGCCCATTAGGTCCAGAAGGGTGGGGGCCAGGTCCATCTCCGACCAGCTCCCCGCGAGGATGATGTCGTCGACTCCGGGCCCTATGAAGACCGCCGGGACAAGGAGCGACTCCATCTGAGACGAGTACTTGACGGAGGAGTGGCCGCCTTTGCCCTCGTCAGAGGGAAAGGACATGCCGTGATCGGCGGTGATCAGAATTATGACGTCGTTTGCTTCACACGCCTCGACCAGGCGTCCCAGAGGGGCGTCGAGGCCCGAGATCGTCTCGACGTACCCCTGGGGCCCGAGGTTGTGTCCGGCGCTGTCGACGGCCCCGACGTTCACCATCAGGAGGAAGGGGCGAGATCCCATCGCCGATACAATGTCGGCGGCGGCGTCCAGCCCCCAGGCGTTGTACCCCACGTACCCGGGAACGCCCCTCTCCTGGTTGTAGAGGGGGAAGCGATCTCTCCAGGCCTGGAGGAGGTCGGCTAAGTCCGAAGGAAGGTCGGCCTTGGAGCCGAAAAGGGGCTCGGCGCCCCAGAGGGAGTTGTCGTCGAAGAAGAGGATCCCGTCCTGCTCCAGGACCATGCCTATGGCGTCGCCCCGCT
The DNA here is from genome assembly GCA_035380685.1 of Methanothrix sp. GTDB lineage: Archaea > Halobacteriota > Methanosarcinia > Methanotrichales > Methanotrichaceae > Methanocrinis. Next base: position 1,818 of record DAOSXX010000037.1, read on the forward strand.
GGAGGAGGGCGAGGCAGACGAGCCCCTCTCGCCCTGCGAGATCGAAGACCGTCGCTCCAGGTGTACCAAGAATTGCAGGATCGGCCCAGGTGCAGCCCGTAACCAAAACCGAGTGGCTCGCGCCCGTCTCCGGAATGGGAACCGATACGTTCAGAACTCGGGCGCCCTTCCCCGTCAGGTTGAAGAGGAGGGCGGAGCCGAGGGGGCTCTCGTCGATGGCCCGGGCCCGAAGCTCGGGATAAACGTAAGCCGACCCCATCCCGTCGACGACGAGGAGGACGGCCCCGGCAGGATCGGCGCCATCGCCCACCAGAACCTCGGTGGTGGGGCGGGCCGATCCTGCCAGGAGAAAGAGGACGAGGAGGGTGAAGAGGGAGCGCATCTCAGAAGTCGGTCATCACCCTGTACTGGTCTATCTCCGTCTGCTTCAGCTCGGCGAGGAACTGCTCGGCGGCGTCCTTGACGTCCTTGGATGCAGTGATCGCCCGTCCGGTGACGATGATGTCTGCCCCCGACTTGAGGGCCGCGGCCACGGTATCGACCCTGATCCCGCCAGCGACGGCCACCAGGATCTTCTGGTCGGAGTCGGCGGCCATCTTCTTGATCTCGGCGATGACCTCCCAGTTGTGCTTCTCTGACTCCTGGTCGATCGCCCTGTGCATCTCCACCACGTCCGGCAATGCCGAAAGCGATCGGAGAACCGTCAGGGGATCGGGGACGTTCAGCATGTCGATCACCGAGTAGATCCCGGTCTTCCTCGCCTCCTTGATCGCCAGCTCCAGGGTCTTCTTCGGGGCGAGCCCCGAGATCACGACGGCGTCGGCGGTGGCGTCGGCGGCGAGCCTCACCTCCAGGTTTCCGGTATCCAGGGTCTTGAGGTCGAGGACCACAAAGGAGCTGGGCCGGACGTTTCTGATCTCCTTCACCACCTGAGCCCCGAACTTCTTGACGAGGGGCGTTCCCACCTCGATGAGGAGGTGGTCGCTATCCGGAAGCTGCGAGAGAACCCTGCGGACGACCGCGAGGTCCACCAGGTCCAGAGCCACCTGGAGGTAGGGCGGGTCCCAGAGCCTGATAACCCGAAAGCCCATGATCGGGTGGGTGGACCTGTCCTTCTCGTAGAGGACGGTGTCGATGTCCGGGAAGCTCTCCATCGCCCTCTTGACCGCGAGCTTCGTGGCGCCGTAGTTGTACCGGTATATGGCGTCGTAATCCCGGGCCTGGGGGTGGATGAAGACGCTGACGATCAAAACCAGGTTCTCGACCTCGGCCCGAGGGATAATCCCCTCGGCGACGGAGTCAGCCACCGCCTTGGCGACGGCGGTCTGGGCGGGGCCGAATATCTGAGCGGCCTGGTCCATGTTCTTCACTGTAACCTTCGGCACTATCAGGGTGGCGGGCTTCGGTGGCAGGTTGGGCCTTATCACGGAAAGAAGCGGGGTGTGACCCGCCGAGAGCTGGGCGAGGCCGTTCGCGAAGGCCATCCCCACGGGACCGTCTTTGTCACCAATTAATAGATCGATATGAGCGAGTTCGGGCTCGTCCCCTATCAGCGCCTCTCCTATCAAAAACAAGCGTTCACCTCGAAAGCGAAAAACATCTCGCCGGTATTAATCCTTTTGCACAGGTCCGAATCGTCACCGCCAGGCAGAGGAGAGGGGACGACCGTCGATCCTATTGACCTCAGATCACCTGCCAGTAGATGAGGGGGGCGAGGGCGAGGAGCGTGAGGCCCGTCGCCAGCCTGATCCCGGCCCGGTGGTCCTTCCGAAAGTCGTCGACCTTCTCGGGGCTCATGCCGAGAGCGATGACGCCTCCGAGGATGAGGATCGGCGATATGATCCCCAGGTTGTAGGAGAGGAGGTAGGCCGCCCCCGAAGAGTACCCCTCCTCGGAGATTAGGCCGAGGATGGCGATGTAGACCGCACCGACGCAAGGAGCCTTCACCAGGGAGAAGAGGGCCCCCAGAAGGAAGTAAGAGCTGAACTTGCCCTTCGAGAGGGCCCCTTCAACGTACTTCTGAGACCAGCTCGCCTTGAAGAGCGAATGGCCTCCGGCCGCCAGGCGCCTTGCATCCTCGACGTGAACAAGCCCCAGGGCCACGAGAAGGATGGTGAGGGCGATCCGAAACCTCGATGCCACCGCCTCGGCGTGGAGGGTCCGAAGCATCCCGACGCCGAAGAGGTAGTACATGACGAATATCCCCAAAGAGAAGAAGACCACCATGAGGACCAGATCCCGGCGGCGGCCGGTGCTGGAGATGACGGCGGTGGCTAAAAACGCCAGTATCCCCAGAAGGCAGGGGTTGAACCCGGCGAGAAGCCCCGCCAGAAATACCGTCATCATGGAGAGGGAGGAGACGTCGATCTCCTCTTCGGACACCTCAAGAGCCGCCCCCGGTGAGGAGACGACCACGTCCTCAGGCGAGCCGTTGGCGCCCGAGGTCTGGGAGCTGGAAATCGTCTCATTCCCTGATACGATCCCAGCCTCTGAGTCCAGGGCCTCGCGGACCATCTTCTCCAGAAGGTCCTGGTCGCCTTCGTAATCCTTGTAGGCGATGGCCCGGTTCCTCACAGCCATCGCCGGAACTCCGCCCTTGAGGTGGCGTTCTCTGATCGCTGCCCGACCCTCCTCGGAGTAGACGTCGTAGACGGCCAGCTCGACGCCGGGATAGTCGGCGAGGACCTCTTCCAGAGTCCTCTCCGCGGCGGCACACTTGGTGCAGCCCGGAGATTCTACCAGGATCACGTCGTCGGAAGCCCCGGCCAGAGGGAAAAGGAGAGCTAAGATCGACAGAAGGAGCACGAAGGCCCTTGTACCCATCGACGTTTTGAAACAGGGAGGGGGACAAAGCATCAGAGACGGAACTGGATCAAGGGCATATAAAAACTTAATTTGGGGCGGCCGGGGATCCCGGACCGCTCCGATAACTCTCGGATTCAAAAGGATTACTCTTCAATGGTGGTGACCTTCAGCACCGGCGCGTTCCCGTCGGCGTCCTCCTTGGAGGCGAAACCGACTGAAGCGTCCCCTGCTGCCACCAGAGCCACGGAGAAGGGACAGTCTGGGCACTCCTCGATCGCCTTTTTCACAACTTTGGTGGCGTCGAACTCAACCCATCCCGCGTCGTCGATCTCCTCGACCCAATCGACCTCATCATCGTAGTCGGGCTTGTACACCCATGTGAGATCGGGATCCTCTTCGAAGAAACCCTCGTTGTAGAAGTGAAGCTCCACCTCTCCAGGGGTCTCCACCTCATCGACATACACCTTCAGGGTCGCAGAGGCGACGTCGTCCGGAGATTCGATTCCAAGAGCCTCTTTTATGCGTGCGGTTTCGAAGGTGATCCACGATTCCCTAACAGGGTCGCCGTCTTCGGAGGAGACCCATAGGGTCTCATCGGTCCCGAATATCTCGTCCTCATTCTCTTTGTCGACGTAAGTGTCGCCGATACGCTCGCTAGGATAAGACCAGCTCATGGCAAAGGTCGCCCCCGCCAGGAAGACTGCGCACGCCAGGGCGCAGCCCAATTTTAACGAATATTTCAAACTGAACACCTCAAGCCCCATGGACCGGGATAAATAAAAAGACTTGTGTTCATCTTTGGCCTACATGACCCCTATAAATGCCTCAAGGTGGTCGGGGCTGAAAATCTCGGGAGCATAATGCCGGTTATTGCAGATAGGAGGTCACGTTAGCTTTATTAACTGAAGCTCCTCCTTAAGCTCGGTGGGTTAGCTTGAGTACTTCAGCGGATCTGCGCCGCTTCTTTGGCGCGACGGCGATCTTGGCGCTCCTGTTGATGATGACGACCTCGGCGACGACTTATCAGGCGGGCTCAGATCTCCAGGCGGCTATTAACGGAGCACAACCGGGAGACACGATTCTCGCAGCGCCTGGCGTCTACGAGAAGGTGGAGATAACAAAGAGCGTCAACCTAATCGGCGACGGCGCCAGGATCAGGGCCAGCGAGCGGGAGATAGGGATTCACATCAAGGCAAACGATGCGAAAGTCTCAGGCTTCACCGTAGAGGGCGGGTTTTATGGTATACATCTTGTAAACTCCAAAAACTGTACCATCTCCAACAACACCGTGACTGGATCTGTCCAGTGGGGGATCGGCCTCGTCTTCTCCGACGATAACAGGATCGAGAATAACGTCGCGAACTACAACGGCCTCGGCGGTGAGGGTTGGTACGGCATATACCTCTCCAACTCGAACCGAAACCTGATACAAAACAACATCGCGAGCTACAACGGCGAGTACGGGATCGCCCTCTTTCCCACCTGCACCGGGAACGTGATCCGTGAAAACGTGGCGGAGGAGAACGATTACGGCATCTACACCTTTACCGACTGCGATGATAACCTGGTCCAGAAGAACAGGCTCTCAAGAAACAAGATCTCCGGGATCAAGATGATCCACGGCTGCTCAGAGAACCAGATCCTCGAGAACGAGATCTCTGAAAACGAGGTGGTGGGCGTATTCCTTCAGGGGGATTCGGGATACAACCTCATCAGAGGAAACGAGATCGTCGACAACCCTGTCTTCGGAATCCAGATCCAGGAAGGCCCTGACGGATACAACATCATCCTCGAGAACAATGTATCTGGTAGCCAGAAGGGGATCTTCATCAACACCGACGGAAACCACGTCTACAAGAACAGGATCTTCGACTGCGTAATCCCGGCCGAGGACAGAGGGGTCAACCAGTGGTATGCGGCCTATCCCGAGGGCGGAAACTTCTGGGGCAGCTACATCGGGTCCGACGATATGAGCGGCCCCGGCCAGAACATCTCGGGAAGCGACGGCTTTGCAGACCTTCCCTACGTCATCAACGATAGAGCGAGAGACGTCTATCCCGTCATGGGAGAGTCGGTCCTCCCCCTCAAGCTCGTCGACGCCTCCATATATCCCGCCCGCGCCCAGATCGGCGCCCAGGTGACGGTAGAGGCGGTCATAGACTCCAAGTACGGGGTCGCTACGATATCGGCCCGGACCAAGGACGTCCTCAGGTCTTCTGTGCAAAACCAGTACATCCGGATGGACCGTTCAGGAGAGAACGTTTACGTCGGCACCCTCCAGACCGCCCTGATGGGGGCGGGAAGGTACAAGATAGTTCTGACGGCGAAGGACTCAAAAGGATACGAGATGGAAGAGGAGATCGGAGAGCTGGAGCTTCTGCCGAGGTCTGGATGGAACTTCAACGAAGCCCTCTCTCAGCAGCTTTAAGGTGATCACACTTTACAATTGCGTTTTAGGGGAAAAGCCATGTTAGGGGTTAGAAAAGTAAAGTTTTCAAATGATCGGCCCGGCACGAAGGCTGGGCGCAAATCCAGGATCATCATGACCGCCTGGACTTTGACGCTGATATTCGGTTTGGTTGCCAGTGTAAATGCCGCTGACAACCAAAATTATGAGGAACTTACAGACGAACACAAAGACAGATGGGACTGCCCCGCCTGCAAGGGCGAGGAGACCTTTGAGCTGGACATCTTCAACTTCCTGGGTCACGATCCGACGGTGATCGCCAACGAGGCTCAAAAGCCCCCGGGACCCCAGGATGCGAGAGCCGCCATGGAGAGCGAGGCTGAAAGAGGCGAAGAGGGCTTCGTCCACGGCGAGTTCCTCGCCTCTATCGAAGAGGCTGAAGGCTCAGACGTGATCCTGGACGTAGGGTCCGACTACGCATCATCCCACATCAAAGGGGCGATCCCCCTCTACTGGGACGAGCTTCTCGACGAGAATAACAACCCCAAGTCTGTCGCCGAGATGGCCGAGATCTTCGGCGAGGCCGGCATATCTCCCGACGACTCTGTGGTGGTCTACGGCAGCTGCGCCACCTGTGATGGCATATCCGTCGCACCCTTTGTCTTCTGGGCGATGCGATACGTCGGCCACGACGACGTCAAGGTCTTGGACGGCGGTCTCGACGATTGGAATGATGCCGGAAAGCCGACGGAGAAGACGGCAAACGATAGGCCCGCAGTGACCTATTCGCCCCGGGCGAGGTCGGGCTTATTGGCCGACTACGAGGGGGTGGCCAGCGGAGAGTATCAGCTCGTCGATGCACGGACTCTCCAGGAGTTCGCAGCGGACAAGATCCAGGGCGCCGTCCACATAGATTATGATGAGGTTCTGACCGGCGGCCAGGTGAAGAGCAGCGATGACCTGGAGGACGTCTTTGCGGGCCTCGACGAGGACGAGCCGATCGTCGTCTACTCCAACGCCGGCGCCAGGGCCTCCATGGTCTGGTACGCCCTCCAGCTGATGGGGTACGAATCGAGCATCTACACCTGGAACGACTGGGAGGTCAACAGGCCCCCGGTGAAGGCGGTCCTGAAAGAGGCCAGGGCCGAGCCCAACCCCGCAAGGCCGGGGCCCGTGAAGATATACGCCGCCTTCGAGGTCGTCCCCGACGAGGTCGATTCTGAGACAGAGCTCTTCGCGACGGAGACCGTCGTCGAAGAGGCCGCGTCAGAGGATACGGTCGTCGAAGATTCGGCTGCCGTTGCTGAGGTCGTAGCGGAAGTAGGCGGAGACGATAACGGATCCGATGAAGAAGACGAACCGATCGTCAACGAGAACGAGATCGAGGAGCTGATCTCAGAGGCAGCCTCGATGGAGGTGCCTACAGTGAAGACGATGGGATGCGTCGCCTGCTTCGATCCCGTGACCCTCTACGCCTCGGGCTCGACCCCCTCTGAGATGGTCGGCGGCGTCAAGCTCGGCTCTATCGCCAACAATGCCCAGGCGCCGATCACCGCCGCGGGCGCCCTGATCCAGAACATGGACGGCGACGTCATGGCCACCATCGAGCTCGCCTCCACCATGAGCGACGAATACGTGGGCACCTGGGACGCCACCGGCGTCCCCGACGGGATCTACACCGTCACCCTGGCGGCGGCTGTTGGCGGAAAGACCTCCTACTTCGAGGATGTCCTGACGATCGAGATCGACAGCTCGGCTCCGGTCCAAGCGACGACCTCCGCCGCCAATGGGGGGTTCTTCACCATCGAGTACTCGAAGAAAACGTAATCCAGGAGAGGCGACGCCCTCTCCAGCCAGCACGGGGATCAGAAAGCTGGGAAGTTATTAATCGGATGAATAAGTAAAAACTCCGGAGATGAGCCGCCCAAGCCCTCCATTTTTATCAGTCGCCCTGGTGGCGATCGTCTTGACCGCCTCCAGCGGCGCTGCCATCTCCGTCAGCCTTCACGAACCTCAGGAGGCATCGCCGCGGTGGTTTCTCCATAGGGTGGACTCGGCCTTGAACCCCGACAACGACGGAGAGCCTCCCGTCATCTTCAACGTCCACATCGCTCCCGAGATCATGAAGCAGGGCGATCCGAACGTCGCCGGGGTCGAGATCACCGCCTGGGTGAGAGACGGTGGGGCGGTCGAGACCGTCTACGCCGAGGTGGGCGGCCGATACGTGCCTCTGATCGACCTCACCCGGAGCGGGAGGTACGAGGGTCGCTGCAGCTCGAACCTTCCGCCCGGCGACCACAAAATCGCCATCGTCGCCGTCGATCGGGCTGGAAACGCCGCCATGCGCGACGACCCCGTTCTCAAGGTCCTCGACCCCGGGGACCTCAACTCCAACCGGATCGAGGACAGCCTCGAAGAGCGGAAAGATCGGGAGCTCCGGGTCATAGTCCTCCATGAGGAGAACGTCTCCCTGAGGAAAGGAAAACCCCAGATCCAGGAGAAGGTAGATGAGGAATTCAGGGTCCTCCCGGGAGCCTCGATGGTGGTCAGGGGCAACGAGCTAGAAAGCCTCGCTGAGACGGAGGGGGTCAAGGGGGTTTACGAAGATCAGAAGCTCACGATCCTGGGGGAGGCATCGGAAGGTTACACCCCCAGGACCGACCCCCGACTCGGCGTCGATGGATACGTAGGAAGAGGCATGACGGTGGCGATTCTGGACACAGGAGCCGACCCGAACCACCGATCTCTCGACGACATGGACGACGACATATTCACCGACGACCCCAAGATCGTGGCCTTCAAAGACTTCGTCAACGGCAGGGATGAGGTATACGACGATCATGGCCACGGCACCCACTGCGCTGGCCTCATCGCGGGGACGGGGGATCAGGGTGGGGTCGCCCCTGGAGCCGAGCTGGTCGTGATCAAGGTGATGGATAAGGACGGAGCATGCTACTTATCCGACGCCCTCACCGCTCTCGACTGGTGTCTTGAAAACCAGGGCGATCTGGGGATAGACGTGATCTCCTTCAGTGTCGGAGGCGAGGGGCCCAGCGACGGGTCCACCCTCCTCGACGCGGCCTGCGACAGGATGGTGGACGAGGGGATCGTCATGTGCGTCGCTGCGGGTAACTCCGGCCCCGCCGCAAGGTCCATAGTCACGCCGGGGACCGCGGAGAAGGTGATCACCGTGGGCGCCATGGACCCCGCCGGAGATATATTTCAGAGGTCGTCCCGGGGCCCGACCCCCGACAACCGGGTCAAGCCGGACCTGGTGGCGGTGGGGGTGAACGTCACCTCCGCCAGGTCCGGAACCCTCCGGGGCGAGGGCACCATGGACGGGACCTCCATGGCCGCGCCCCAGGTGGCGGGAGCCGCGGCGGTGATCCTCGAAAAGCAATCGAGCCTCGACCCCGCCGGGGTGAAGAGGGTTCTCCTGAAGTCCGCCGACGACATAGGCCTCTCGGGCCCCGACAACACCTACGGCTACGGTGCCCTGAATCTATCTCGCGCCCTATCTATTGTGGAGGAGCCCGACCCGACCGATCTCGAGGTATTCAGCCTCGCTCTGAGCCGGTCGGAGGCCGTGTCCGGAGATCCCATCATGATCGAGGCGGGAGTTTCTGGAGACGCGACCGGCGTTGAGGTCCACGTCATCGGCGAGATGAGGGATATCAAGATTCCCATGCGCGACTTCGATGGAAATGGGGTTTATACCGGCCGCTGGGAGACGAGGTTCTGGGACCCCGGAGAATATTCGATCGCGGTGGAGGCAACCGACCATTTCGGCGGGGTGGGGATGAAAGCCGTCCCTTTCGTCCTCGCCTGATGAGGTGACCAATGGACCCCAAAAAAGAGATCTCGAAGTTCGGTCGAAAGGTCGTCGCATCAGGCCTCACATATGCTCACTTCGGGAACATCAGCCTCCTTTCCGAAGGAAAGATCCTGATCACCTCCACAGGATTGATGCTCGACGAGATCGGCGACGACGAGGTGATCGAGGTGACCCGCCAGGGACCGTGCCCCGCGGATGCCCTCGCAAGCTGCGAGACCGTCGTCCACCGGGCCATCTACGAGAAGACGAAGGCCCGGGCCGTCATCCACACCCACTCTCCTTACGCCGTCGCCACGTCGATTCTGGAGGAGGGGCCCTTCGAGCCGATGGACGGCGAGGGTGTCAAGTTTCTCGGTTCTGTCCCCATCATCGAGGGGGAGATGGGAAGCCTCAGCCTCGCGAAGAACGCCTCTAATGCTCTCAAAGAGCACAGAGCCTGCATCGTCCGGGGGCACGGGGTCTTCGCCATCGGCGCGACCCTCGAGGAGGCCTACATCGTCGCCTGCATGGTGGAGCACAGCGCCATGGTCCGGCGGCTGGTTAACGTGGGTTGATCGAAAGACCATTCATACAGATCAAAACCTTGGCTGGAAAATCCGGCTCAAGGAAAACTCGAATTTGACGATGGGCGCCTGATTCTCCGTCGTTTCCCTCAAAAAAGATATTAACGGGCAGGGCGAGTTTGTGATCATGAGCTCCGCCTTCTCGATCGGGAGGATCGCGGGAATCCCCATCAGGCTTCACATCACGTTCCTCGTGATCATACCCATCGTAGCCTACATATTCTCAACCTTCACCGCGACCACCAGCGTCGACCTATTCGGCGAGGTCTACGGTCTCTCCTACGGGTTCAACGCCGTCGAGCCCCCGGAGGCGAGATGGGCCTACTCCTTCGCCTTCTCCATCCTCCTCTTTTTATGCGTCGCCCTCCACGAGCTGGGCCACTCCTTCGTCGCGATGCGGTACGGCATAAGGATCAGAAGCATCACCCTCTACATCTTCGGCGGCGTCGCCTCGATGGAGGACATCCCCCGAGACCCCGGGATGGAGGCTAGGATGGCGGTGGCTGGTCCCAGCGTCAGCGGGATCATCGGGGTTGCATCGGTCCTTCTGAGCTTTCAGTCAGCCCTCCTTCTGGGCGGAGGCCATCCCCTCACCACCCTCCTCTGGACCCTGGGGATGATCAACATCGTCCTCATGGTATTCAACCTCCTTCCGGCCTTCCCCATGGACGGGGGCAGGATTCTCCGGGCCTGGTTCGCCTCTCGGATGCCCTACGTCGAGGCCACGAGACGGGCTGCCGGAATAGGAAAGCTCTTCGCCATCCTCATGGGCATCCTGGGGATTATGGGGAGCCCCTTTTTGATCCTCATCGCCTTCTTCATCTATATCGCCGCCAGCGACGAGGAGAGGTCGACGGCCATCGTCGTCCCCCTGGAGGGGGTGAAGGTGAGAGACATTATGTCGGTGGACCTCAAGACTGTCTCCCCAGAGACGTCCCTCCCCGAGATCATGAACCTCATGTTCCGCGAGAAGCATCGGGGCTACCCCGTGATCGTGGACGGGAAACTGGGGGGGATCGTGACGATATCCGATGTCCAGAAGGTCCCCGAGGAGAAGAGGGAGAATACCACCGTGGGGGAGGTCATGGTGAAGTCGATATACGTCATCGAGCCGAACGCCGACGCCGCCGAGGCGATGAAGAAGATGATGGAGCGGCAGATCAGGAGGCTTCCAGTGATGGAGGACGGCCAGCTCGTCGGCATCGTCTCCCGGTCAGACCTCCTCAGGGCGATAGAGATCTGCTCTGGGTGGTGATCTCGATTGAGATCCCCCGCAGAATCCGGCTCCATCGTCCACAAAGGGTTTTTTTAGTTGGTCGTCCTTTGATGGCCCACCGCGAGGTAATCGAATTGGAAGATATGGATTCAAAGGGCGCCGGAGAGGCTGAGCTTCGCCAGACCCCTCAGGAGGAGGGGAAAAAGGGCGAGATCGTGATCGTGGGAACGGCTCACGTATCTGAAAAGAGCGTCCAGGAGGTGACGCGGGCCATCGAGGAGCTGCACCCGGACGTCGTCGCCGTGGAGCTCTGCAACAGCAGGTACCGCGCCCTCACGGGCCAGGAGGAGACGGGAGAGCTCCAGATAAAGGAGATTCTGAGCGGCGGTAAGCTCTACCTCCTCCTGGTCCAGTGGTTCCTCGCCTACGTCCAGAAAAAGATCGGCTCGGACCTCGGGGTCAAGCCCGGCTCCGAGATGATCGCCGCCATCGAGGTCGCCGAGAGGACGGGAGCAAGGGTGGCCCTGGTGGATAGAGACATCGGCGTCACCATCCAGAGGTTCTGGTCGGCGATGAGCTTTTGGGAGAAGGCGAAGCTCGTCGGCTCGATGATCCCTGCAGCCTTCGGGAAAGGCGAGGAGATCGATATCGAGAAGGTCACCGAGGAAGACGTCGTCTCTGCGATCATCGAGGAGTTCCGGGAGGTATCGCCCGGGGCCGCCCAGGTTCTGATCGACGAGAGGGACGCCTACATCGCCCGGAACCTGATCCGCCTCGAACGGGAGGGAAGGGTGGTGGCCGTGGTGGGCGCAGGCCACAGGGAGGGGATAACGAAGTACCTCGCCCACCCCGAGAAGATACCTCCCTTCGAGAATATGGCCCGGATCTCCAAGAGGAGGGTATCGGTCCCCAAGCTCTTCGGAGCCGCCCTGATGCTTCTGGTGGTCGTCACCATCGCTGCCGTCCTGATATCTGGCAGCAGCAGCGAGAACCTATTTTCCGCCCTTAAGATCTGGTTTTTGGTTAACGGCGTCCTCAGCGCTCTAGGCGTCGTCCTGGCCCGGGGCCACCCCCTATCGGCCCTGACGGCCTTCATGATCGCCTGGCTGACGAGCTTAAACCCCCTGATGGCCGCGGGCTGGTTTGCGGGGATCGTGGAGGCGTGGAAGAGAAAGCCAACGATGGCTGACACCAAACGGCTCGCCGAGGCTGAGACCTTCAAGGAGCTGATGGCGATACCCCTCTTCCGGGTGATACTGGTCGCAGCCCTCGCCAACGTCGGGAGCGTGGTGGGGACGGTCCTGGGAGCCTACCTCATCCTAAAGATGTCCGGGCTAAGCCCTGAAGAACTAGTAGGCGGAATCCTGTAAATTTTTTCTGGATATATCCGGCCTCCGACCAGAAAAGTAGCTTATAGCCCAAGAGTGTCGCGAGACCATCGAGATTGCATATGCAGGCGATTTCTTTAAATAAATCAGCTGCGTTTTCCGGCTATGTTCATAATTATTATGAATATTTCCCATCATTTCTCAAATAGCTATAATATATTCATAGCAGCACACCAGAGCGCCAGATATCTGTGCATAAAATATCAGGCCGATGGGATTGAGTTTAAGTGCCAAAATGCAAAAGAAGAACAGATATGTTTAATAAAGAGGTCTGTAATCCAACGTAAATACATAGACTTGATTCGCTTTTATGATTATCTATATGCAGGAAAGGTTGACAAAAATATAGGCGGGCTGATTAATGAATGCAGCAGATCTAAAGAAGGTGGACGAGATAATTGACGGATACCGCGGTCAAGAAGGGGTCTTGATTCAACTGCTTTTGGACCTTCAAAGCGAACTCCACTGGATACCAAGAGAGGTCATCGATCATTTGAGCGAGAGGTTGAGAGTTCCCACCAGTCAGATTTACAGAATCGCCAGCTTCTACAAGGCCATCAACCTGAGCCCAGTGGGCAGGCATATGATACAGGTCTGCATGGGCACCGCCTGTCAGGTCCGGGGGGCCCAGAAGGTGCTGGACTATACCGCATCGAGGCTGAATATAAGGCCGGAAGAGACGACGCCGGACCTGGCCTTCAGCCTGAGGAAGGTGAACTGTCTTGGATGCTGCTCGATGGGTCCGGTGTTGACTGTGGACGACGAGTACCATGGCGGCGTGACCCTGGAACGGGTGAAGAAGATCCTGAAGACGCGAAGTTGAGGGAAAAAGATGCCAAAGCTTGCCTCATTTCAGGATCTCGAGGATTTGAGAGATAGGTTGAGGTCTCGAAGAGATCCCGACGAGTCGGGCCCGCCAAAGATAGCGGTCTGTGCAGGCACGGGATGTCTGGCACTGGGAGCGCGAAAGGTCATCGATGCCTTCAGGAAAGAGCTGGACGAGAGGGGCCTTACAAAGAAGATCGAGCTGAAGGAGACCGGTTGCCCTGGGTTCTGCGAAAAGGGACCCATCGTCGTGGTTTATCCCCAGGGAGTTCACTATATAAAGGTCAATCCAGGAGACGTGCCGGAGATCCTGGAGGAGACGGTTTTAAAGAAGAGGCTGATCGATCGTCTCCTATACGTGGATCCGGCTACAGGGGCCAGGGCCGTCCACGAAGACGAGATCCCCTTCTACAAGCACCAGACCAGGATTTTAATAAATAATAATATAAAGATAGATCCTAAGAATATAGAAGATTATATAGCTCAAGGGGGTTACAGCGCCCTCACCCGGGCTTTATCCGGCATGACGCCCCAGGAGGTGGTCGAAGAGGTGAAGAGGTCCGGCCTCCGGGGTCGGGGGGGCGGTGGGTATCCTACAGGATTGAAGTGGGACGCCACGAGGAAGGCCTCGGGGAGCCCCAAATACGTGATCGTGAACTGCGACGAGGGCGATCCGGGGGCGTTCATGGACCGTGCGCTGATGGAGGGAAACCCCCACAGCGTCCTCGAAGGGCTCGTGATCGGGGCCTATGCCACAGGATCGGCGGAGGGATTCATCTACGTCCGAGCGGAGTATCCGTTGGCGGTTGAGAACGCCAGGATCGCAATATCGCAGGCTCGAGAGCTCGGCCTTCTGGGTGAGGATATCCTCGGGTCGGGTTTCAATTTTGACGTGAGGTTGCATCGGGGGGCCGGAGCCTTCGTCTCGGGCGAGTCCACTGCCCTGATCAACGCTCTGGAGGGGAGGGTAGGCGAGCCGAAGCCGAAGTACGTCCACACCTCCGAGAGGGGTTTATGGAACCGCCCCACCCTTCTGAACAACGTGGAGACCTGGGCCAACATCCCCCTGATAATCAACAGGGGATCCAGCTGGTTCAGCTCCATCGGGACCGAGGGGAGCAAGGGGACGAAGATATTCTCTCTAGTGGGAAAGGTGAACAACACAGGCCTTGTGGAAGTCCCCATGGGGATGACCCTGAGAGAGATAATATGCGACATAGGAGGCGGAATTCCCGGAGGAAAAAGGGTCAAGGGGGTCCAGACCGGAGGGCCTTCTGGAGGGATAATCCCCCAAGAGCATCTTGACACACCGGTGGACTTCGATCGGCTCACAGGGCTTGGCTCCATGATGGGGTCGGGAAGCATAATAGTTTTGGATGAAGATACCTGCGCCGTGGACCTGGCCCGCTATTTTGTTGACTTTCTCTGCGACGAGTCGTGCGGAAAGTGCGTCCCCTGCCGAGAGGGGCTGAGGCAGATGAGGGATATACTAAGCGAGATCGTTGCGGGAAGGGGGAGGGAGGAGGACCTCGAGACCCTCCAGGAGATAGCGGGTCTGATGAGGTCGGCCTCGCTCTGTGCTCTGGGTCGGACGGCGTCAAACCCGGTGTTGAGCACCATCCGTCATTTCGAAGATGAGTATGAGGCTCACATCCGGGACCGACGGTGCCCCGCCCTGGTATGTGAGCAGCTGATATCGTATTTCATCCGCCCAGACCTCTGCATAGCGTGCGGCCTCTGCAGGGAGAACTGCCCCCAGGGAGCGATATACGAAGGAGAGGGGGCAGAAGGCGAGAGCGGCGCCATCATGGTCATAGATCAATCGAAATGCTCCCGGTGCGGCATATGCTTCCACGTATGTCCGCCGAAGGTGAAGGCGGTGGAGAGGGTCTCTGGAAAATCGTCTCCTTCCTCAGCCCCAAAAGCTTCGATCCCTTCACCTCGCGATGCGGGAAAGGAAGGCGAGAGGAGGTGACTCGGAATGGCGAAGGTGACGCTGAGGATAGATGATAGAGATATAGAGACCGAAGATGGGAAGACCCTCCTCGAGGCTGCCAGGGATGCGGGCATTTATATACCCACTCTCTGTCATCACCCCGCCCTCGCTCCCACCGGGGCGTGCAGGCTCTGTTCTGTGGAGGTCGAAAAAAATGGCAGAAAGAAGGTCGTAACTTCCTGCAACTACCCCGTCGAGGGAGGGCTGGAGGTGAAGACCTCCTCTCCCGACCTCTTCCATCTCCGGGCCATGATCCTCGAGCTCCTGCTGGCCAGGTGCCCCAAAGAGCTGAAGATCGCAAACCTCGCAAAGGAACACGGCGTCTCATCCCCCAGGTTCAGGCTCGCGGACGAAAGCTGCATCCTCTGCGGACTGTGCGCCCGAGTCTGCTCGGAGCTGGTGGGGGTCTCAGCGATAAGCCCCGTCTCCCGGGGCGTCGAGCGGGCCATAGACGCCCCATACGGAGACTTTTCGAAAGACTGCATCGCCTGTGGCGCCTGCGCTTTGATCTGTCCGACGAGCGCCGTTAAAAAAATGAAGAACATTTACCCCCTGACCTCAGAGGAGACGAGAGAGATCGAGAGCCGTTTTCTCCGGGGGGAGATGGATGAAGGTATCGGCGTATATAGCGACATTCTCGCATGCAGGGCTCACAGGGAAGGCCAAGACGGCGGGGCTGTCACCTCCATGCTGTCCAAAGCCATCGAAAGAGGGACCATAGACGCCGCCGTCGTAGTCCTGCCGGGAGAGGAGTACAGAGCGGAGGCGACCATAGCTGAGAACGTCGAAGCCGTCCTGGAGTCGAGGGGGACGAAATATTTGCGGGTGCCGGTCATCCCGAAGCTTTTCGAGGCGCTCAGAAGCGGAAAGGAGAGGCTGGCCGTGGTGGGGACCCCCTGCCAGATCAGAGCGGCAAGAAAGCTGGAGCTCGATGGGAGCCTCAGTGAGGAGTTTCCGGATGCGGAGATCGTGCTTATAGGGCTCTTCTGTTTTGAGAGCTTCGATCGGGAGGAGCTGAGGCGGCACATCCAGGATATGTTCGCCACAGATATCGAGAAGGCCGATAGGATACAGATCGGAAAGGGGAAGTTCTCGATATTCAAGGGGGGCGAAGAACATTCCTGCAAAGTTTCGGACCTGGAGGGGGATGTGAATGAAGGCTGTCGATTTTGTGGCGATTTCGTCTCTCGGCTGGCAGATATATCGGTGGGATCGGTGGGAAGCCCGGAGGGCTACTCTACGGTCATCGTCAGGTCCGAACCTGGACGAAGGCTTCTGGAGGGGGTAGATCGCTGCGATGTGGAAGTAAATCTGGAGGAGATAGCCAAGCTGAACGGCATCAAGAGACGAAGATCAGAGAGACGATTCAAAAAGATAGTTGATGGATTACAAAGATGAATTGAGAATCCAGATCCAAAAAGAGACGGGAGGCTTGGAGGAGCTCCTCCGCCTGAAGGCTTGATGGCGATATATCGCGGATTATTGGAGGCGGATTGGGTCTCGCCATCTCAAAGAACGTTACCCGAAGGTCAACATCCACCGGTAACTCTGATCGTCCTCTTGTCGGTGAGGCTGCTCAGAACGCTTATCCCTGGGCACTTGATGGCGTTGCTCTTCAATCTGCTTACGTTCAGAAGGAGCGGTGTGAGTCCCTCTATCTGGGCTGAGACTTTCAGGTCCCCTGCGTCCAGGGGGCGGAGGTAGTTTATAATTTTCACAAGGTCGGCTACGACCTCTTTTGAGTCGGAATCGTCTCCAGCTATCAGGACATCGCCTTCGATCATCCTGTCCAGGTTCTGGAGGGCTGAAGACGAGACGGTGTGGAAGGCCGAGACCACCTTGACCGAAGGCGGAAGCAGATCCCTGACCATAAGGGCGGCGCTACCCTCCGCCGGAGGAATGTAATCAAACCTCTTTCCGACCCGGACCATGGGGACTATCGGAGATACGACGATCTGATCGCTGAAGCTCCCAGAAAGCTCTGTGACCATCGACCTGGCGAACTCAAAAGGTAAGCTAAAAACTACTAGATCGCTTTCCTTGATGGCATCACCGTTCTCCATGCCTGTTATCTTGGGCTCTATATCCCTGGCCCTCAGGACCGAGCTGATCTCTTCGGCGGATTTCTCTGCACTATCTGCACGTCTAGAACCCAATATGATATCATGCTCGGCCGCCCATCGCATGACAAGCCCCTTTCCGAAATCACCGGTGCCTCCAATAACCGCGATCTTCATAGGAAGGGGCTGTAAGAGGTCATCCTATTTTATCATTTTGCACCTTCGAATATATATCATGTATATCCGTTATGGTAAGAAAATAACTTAGATAAGCGATAATAGGGATATCAGGTTAGTCCTGACCACCAAACTGAGACCACTTCAATGAAGGGTTGGCACGAGGTGATGTAAGGGAGTAGCAATGAAGGGGGTAATTTTCATCATCTCGTGCCACTAAACCACAGCACCTATTTGCGCTGTAGCCAACCCCGGTTATATCCCTTATCCCTTATTAACTTTCGGGTCAAGCTGAAATTGAAGTAATCGAGGCCCAGATACTGGTGAGTCGATTGATAAATTTAAACATTGGTACGATTAAATAGAACAAAGAACCTCTTTCAAGACTCCAAAAGGCGCATCAGTCTTGATCCCCACACCGCTGAAATGAGTTCGTGAGGCCTTCCATCCAACAGATTTCAGCTTTTCTACTACATCATCTGCGGCCCCAGGAGTGACCTTAAATTTCCTGCAGAGTTTGTGGTGGTCGTAGTACATAGGCTCATCGATTTCATCCCGGCAGAACTGGAGGAGTCGGACCGCCCGCTCGGACCAGGCCTTCGAGCCCTCCAGCCCCCCCAGTGCCCTGTTTATGAGGTCGCGATCCTGGACGGGGCCGAGCCATAGGGGGCCGGCCACCTCGGCCCTCCCCCCGCAGAAGGAGCAGATCCCCGAGGACCGACAGGCCATGCCGGAGACGATCCGCCACCTTCCGCAGCTGCGACACTGCTCTAGGTGGCCCATGCCTTCCAGGGTTTTGTCGGCCATCTTCGCCCCCTTCGCGACTCTGAGGTAGACCCGGGCGTAATGGTCGGAGACGTGGGTTAGGAGAGGGTGCATCCCCTTGTCGACCCGTGCCAGCTCCCTCGCGACGGCGCCGAGGAGGATCCTCACCCCCATCTCTCGGTGGTGGTCGGCCTTGACCGGGACGGCCATGTACTTTCTTATGCCGCTTTTGAGGTGGGCTCCGCAGAGAGGGGCAGTATCCGTCGCCGTAATGAAGAGGTATTCGAGGGCTGACCTGGAGGCGGCCGCGAGGAACGGGGATGGAGAGCCGAAAGGGTCGAGGTCGACGGCCTCAAAATGTCTCTGGTGCATGAGGACGTTGGCGTTCGTGGAGAGGATCTCGCAAGCCCCAAGACCGTTTCGCTTCGCGTTCTCTTCGAGGAGGGCGACTGCTTTTGGGCTGACGTCGTTTAAGGCCACCTCCTCGACCTTCGCCTCTTTTGCCACCCTCAGGCCCCGCGCCCCGCTGGCGGCGAGGGCGTCCAGGTAGTCGGTGATGCCTAGGGCTTTTGCCACTGCCACCCCGATGTCCCGGTTCATCTTCATCTTCGGGTTGTAGAAGGCCCCCTCGACGTTGAGGACGACTGCGCCCTCCTCCACCATCTGAACCATCTCAGCTCACTGGTACCCCTTCTCCACCAGCCCCTCGCTCCAGTAGTTGTCGCACCGAGGGCAGTAGTAGATCGCCTCGATGACGATCTTCTTCCAGTTGTCCGAGTCGAGAGCCCGCCTCAGCTCCCTCGCCTCGCACTCAGTCCCGCACTTCGGGCAGAAGGGCACGAACTGAGCCTCCAAAACGACGTCGTTATCGTCCACCTCTCTCTCCTCCTTGGAGCAGAAATGCGGTGCTGCCAAAAAAAGGTTGTCGGTGAGTCCTCAGAATATGGCGGCCCCCGAGGCGAGGACGGCCAAAAGAAAGCCGAGGATCGCGCCGCCGTTGAGGAAGGGGAGGCCCGCCTGAGGCTTATCCCTGGAGGTCATGGAGAGGATGGCGAAGCCGAGGTAGGTTCCGAGCATCGTCCCCAGGGCCGGAAGGTTGGCGCCGATCCCGAATATCTCGATCACCGGAAGGGCGAGGGACCAGTTGGCGGAGATCACGAGAACCGTGGGGATGATGGCGTCTCCGAGACCGAGAAAATAGGCGCCCCGGTCTTTTCCGGACCCCAGCCCCTCGCGCCGGAAGCTGTAGCCTCTCCTCCTCGGGACGACGAAGAGGAGGGGGGCCCTGATCTCCATGACGCCCTCGGCGAGGGTCACCATGTGGCGGGTCTTGTAGACGGATATGGCGTCGTAGGCCGCCAGCACCAAAAGGAGGAGGAGCGCCGGAAAGGGGGTCATGCTGAGGCCGAAGAGGGTCCCGACCCCCGCGCAGACGAGAAGGCCCACCAGATCTATGACGTACCACTCAGGGTAGATGTGGAGGAGGACGAGGATCGCGAGGGATAGGAGGAGCGCCGGAAGGAGCGGAAGAAAGGCCGAGAGGACGTAGTAGACCCCCATGGCTATCGCCAGTAGGACGACGCCGCTCACAACCCACCCTTTCTTCAGCTTCATGGCCATCAGTATGAAGAGGGTGAACCCCAGGACCAGGAAGATGTAGCTGAAGGGGTTGGCGACGGATTCCGGGTTCTCGAAGATCCTGACCTCCGTTTTTGATAAAGGAGGCATCAGGGCGAGGGAGAGGATCTGGACCGCCACGACGAAGGAGATCATCACCGCCATGGGTCGGACTCGTTCCATGAGGGTTTCTGGCATCTTATCGACCCTCCGCATCGTTCAATAGCTCCAGGTACGACTTCCTTATCGACTCCGCAAGGCCGAGCCTTGCCAGGATATCGAGGGCCGCTCGCTTCTGAGCCTCCCAGTCCTCGCCCCCCGAGAGCTCCACCTCGATGAAGGTTCCAAGACCCTCCACCTCGTCTACTGCGATGACCGCCTCGCCGAGGGCGTACTTCGTCCTCCTCTTTTTGACGACGGCAGCCCGCGAAAATCCCACCGATTCCAGGATAGACTCAAGAGCTTTTGGGTCGTCGACCCTGACCGTCAGCTCTCGCCTCGACTTCGTCTCGGAGTCGAGCTTCGGCCCTTTGTATGTCAGCCGAGCACCCTCCTCTTTTATCCTGATCCGAAGGGCCTCGTCGGTCTGTGCGAAGTCGCGAAAAGGAGAGTTGAAGTAGAGGTCAAGGTGGTTTTCCACACCGATCAGCTCGCCGCCGAGGCCCGCGATCTTCGCCTCGATATCCGGCGGGGAGCGAGCCTTGACCTCGACCTCGATCATGATCCTGTCCTGATGAGGACGGTGGCTCCCTCGAGGACTATCATCTCGACGGCCTTCCCGGCGGATAGGGTCTCCGTCGCGATCTCGACCGCCTCGGGTCCGAGCTCCACGACCTCGCCCTCCACCTCGACCTCGATCTTTCCGGCCGCCACCATCCGGGCGACCTTCTCCGGGTCCATCTCCGTCAGCTTTCTGATTATCTCGCCGCTCTGGTTTTTGAAGACTGGACCTATCGCCTTCATCTGAGGCTTAACCTCGACAGCCCTCGTCTCGATCTCGGGGCTTCCGCCTTTGACGGCCACAGGCGAGCTGGTGGAGCCGGAGAGGTCCGTCGTCTCCAGGTCCAGGTCAGAGTAGACCTCGATCTCCGCCAGGGGAGAGTTGAGGGCCATCCCCCGGTCCGACTTGTACCTCCTGACGGCCGCAGCCACGTCCTTGATCAGGCTTCCCGCGGGCTGGGGCTCCATGCCCAAGGGCCTCGGCCAGGATGAGGTGTGGACCGACTCTCCGGAGAGGTTCATCCTGATCTCCTCGGCTATGAAGGGCGTAAAGGGCGCAAGAAGGCTAGTCAGGGCCTCGATGGCGGCGTATATCGTCGACTGGGCCGCCCTCTTCTCGGGGCCGTCGGGGCCGTAGAGCCGGGACTTGACAAGCTCGATGTAGTTGTCGGCGAGGACGTCCCAGGCGAAGGACCTGATCGCCCTGAAGGCCTCGTCGAACTGGAACCGATCCATCGAGTCGGTGACCGCCTCGATCATCTGAGATAGCTCGAAGAGGAGCCACCGGTCCACCTGGTTTGGGGCGGAGTCGTCGGATTTTACGGCGTGAGGGGCAGAGAACCGGTACATGCTCCAGAGCTTTTGGAGGAACCTGCCGCCGCTGATGACGTCCTTCCACCGGAACATGACGTCGCTTCCAGGGCTTCCGCCCACCGCCGCCCACTGGCGGAAGGCGTCGGCGCCGTACTTCACCACCACCTCTTCGGGGGCTATGAAGTTGTTCAGCGACTTGCTCATCTTGTGGCCGTCCTCGCCGAGGACCATACCGTTGATGAGGATCGAGTCCCAGGGCCTCACTCCCACCAGGGCCTTGGCCCGAAGTATGGTGTAGAAGGCCCAGGTCCTGATGATGTCGTGACCCTGGGGCCGAAGCTGGGCGGGGTAGCGAGGCGGATGGTCGCTAAGCCAGCCCGTGACGTTCAGGGCCGAGATGGAGCTGTCCATCCAGGTGTCGAGGACGTCCGTCTCGGGCTCAAACTCCACAGAGCCACAGGCGGGACAAGAGATCGGCGGCGAGCTCACGTTCGGGTCGAGGGGGAGCCACTCCTCCTTGGCTACCAGCGGCTCGCCGCATTTCTTGCAGTACCAGACGGGTATGGGCGTCGCAAAGATCCTCTGACGAGATATGCACCAGTCCCAGTCCATCGTCCCGGTCCAGTTCTTCAGCCTGATCTCCATGTGCTCGGGGACCCACTCGATCTCGGCGGAGGTCTCGATGATCTCGCCCGGGTTTATCTTCACAAACCACTGCCTCTCGGAGAGGATCTCGATGGCGGTCTTGCACCTCCAGCAGAGGCCAACGTTCTGGTCGAGGGGCTCCTCTTTGTAGATGATCCCCAACGACTTCATCTCCTTGATGATGGCGTCCTTGCACTCGGAGATCTTCATCCCTGCGAACTTGCCCGCGATCTCCGTCATCCTCCCCGCCCGGTCGATCGCCTGGCGAAGGGGGAGGTCGTGCTCGACCCACCATCGGACGTCCTGCTTGTCGCCGAAGGTGCAGATCATGACGACCCCGGTCCCGAAGGCCGGGTCGACGACCTCGTCGGCTATGACGGGAACGTTGTAGTCGAAGACGGGAACCCGGACCTCAGTTCCGATGTACTTTTTGTTTTTGTCGTCCTCGGGGTGGACGGCGACGGCGACGCAGGCAGCGAGAAGCTCGGGACGGCTGGTGGCGATCTCCAGGTCTCCGAGGTCCGAGCCGAAGCGGAGGTAGTTCAAGGTTGTCGTGCGAGAATCGTACTCCACCTCGGCGAAGGCGATGGCCGTGCCGCAGCGGGGACACCAGTTGACGGGGTGGTCTTCCCGATAGATCATCCCCTTATCGAACATCTGGACGAAGGACCTCTGAGTCTTGGAGTAGTACTCTGGCATCATCGTCACGTACTCGTTCGACCAGTCGTTGGAGAAGCCGAGCCTTCGCATCGTCACCCTCATCTTGGCGATGTTTTGGGCCGTCAGCTCCTCGCAGAGGCGGCGGAACTCCTCCCTCGGGACCTCGTTTTTGGTGATCTTGTGGATCTCCTCGACCTTCACCTCGGTGGGAAGGCCGTGGCAGTCCCAGCCCTGGGGGAACATGACGTTGTAGCCCTTCATCCTCTTGTATCGGGCGACGAAGTCGATGTAGCACCAGTTGAGGGCGTTGCCTATGTGGAAGTTTCCGGTGGGATAAGGCGGCGGCGTATCGATTATGTACTGGGGCGCGCTGGAGTTCCAGTCGAAATAGTAGATGGACTCGTCCCAAGTGCCCACCCACCTCTCTTCAACCTGCTTGAAGTCGTACTCCTTGGAGATCTCGCTCATCGGGATGGCCTCTGAGTTCATTTTTTCCGCAAAGGGAATGATGCTCGGAGAGTTGCAAACAACGTTAATAGGATTATCGGTGGAATAATGGCCCATGGATCTCCTCATCTATACCGCAAACCAGTGCGATCCCAAGAGGTGCACCGGAAGAAAGCTTGAGAGGTTTGGTCTTGCCCGGGCCACCAAGAGGTACAACCAGCTCCGGGGATACCTGGTCTTAAGCCCTTTCTCGGAGAAGGCCCTCTCCCCTGCCGATCGATCCGAGGTGGGCAGAGGCCTCGCGGCCCTCGACTGCTCCTGGGCCCACGCCGAGGAGGTATTCGGCAAGATGCGGCTGAACGGGAGGGCGCTTCCGTTCCTGGTCGCTGCAAACCCGGTCAACTTCGGAAAGCCCTTCAAGCTCTCGACGGTGGAGGCTTTCGCCGCGGCCCTGGTGATCCTGGGTGAGCGGCCCCAGGCCGAGGAGATCCTGGCCAAATTTTCCTGGGGTCACGTCTTTTTGGAGCTGAACAAGGAGCCTCTCGAAGAGTACGCTGCGGCCAAGGACAGCCGCGAGGTTGTCGCGATTCAGGCAGAGTATCTATAGTAAGATATTTGAGCTCTGAAAGCGCAACTCTTGATGGTGATTGGATTATGACAGGGTTAGTCCCAAGAGACGACTTCAAGCGCCTGCAGAGGCGGATGAACCGGCTGATGGAGGACGTTGGGATCTCCGATCCCGAGTCTAGATACATGCCCGAGATCAGAAGAGTCCAAGACAAGATGAACCAGCTGATAGAGGACTTCATGTCCGAGTCTCCCGCAGCGGCCGGAGCCTTCAGAGACGTCATGGCACCTCTCGCCGACGTCAAGGAGACCGACGAGGAGGTCGTCGTGACCATGGACCTTCCCGGCATGGATAAGGGGGACGTCGAGATCACCGTCACCGAGGATACCCTCGAAGTGAAGGCCGAGAGGAAGGCCGAAAAAGAGGAGAAGGAAGAGGAGTTCTATCGGAAGGAGAGGACCTTCGCCAGGTGTGAGAGAAGCCTCAAGCTCCCCGCCGAGGTGAGGGCCGATGATGCCAAGGCGAGCCTCAAAGACGGCGTTCTCGAAGTCCACCTTCCGAAGGTCGAGGTGACGGCCCGAAAGAAGGTGACGATCGAGTAGTAACTCCTACTCGTTTCCCGAACTTTCCTGGAGCAGGAGGTGATGGAGCTTGTCCCTCTTCGTCTCCAGGTATCTTCTGTTTTCGTCGTTTGGCTGGATCTCGATGGGGACCCTATCGACGATCTCAAGGTCGTACCCCTCAAGGCCGATTATCTTTCGGGGGTTGTTTGTGAGAAGCCGCATCTTTTTGATCCCCAGGTCGACGAGGATCTGGGCACCGACCCCATAGTCTCGAAGGTCGGCGGGGTAGCCCAGACGGTGGTTCGCCTCGACGGTGTCGTACCCCTTCTCCTGGAGGGCGTAGGCCCTGAGCTTGTTCGCTAGACCAATCCCCCTTCCCTCCTGGCGCATGTAAAGCAACACC
>DAOSXX010000038.1:0-25401 GCA_035380685.1 Methanothrix sp.
CGCGGCCCCTCGGCGCCGGGGGCGTTAAGCCTGTTCGCGAGATCGTCGAGGTCGCCGAAGACCCGCTTCTCAAGGCCCACCGGGAGGATCAGCCGGACGCGCCGGCCCGCCACCGCCTGGAGGGCGAGGCCGATGGTCCCGGCCTTCGGGTGGCCGATCAAGATGGCGGCCCGCCCGCCCCAGGGGTCGAGGGCGTTTGCGCCCTTCAGGATTACGTCTCCCTCCTCCAGGTCGTCGACGACGTTTCTGATCGTCTTCCCCTTCTGCCAGACGCCCTTTTTGATTATCACGTCGCCGGGAAAGCCGGACATGTCCGGGAGCATCCCGGCATCGTTTGTGGGCATCCACGGCGGGAGGGTGATCCCTCGAAAGAACCTCTTTTTGGAGAAGCCCTCGAATTGTCCGATCTTCGCGAGGATCTCTTCGGCGACGTAGCCGTTGGTCGTCCCGGCGACGATGACGACGGTTCCGGATTTCAGGGCCGCCTCGATGGCGGGATGGGTCACGAGGGCCTTGGCGATCAGGCGTTTTCCTGCTGCGGGGGAGAGGACGAACTGTTTCATGATCGTCTCTTTTGGCGGCATGGGAGAAAATCTCTTTGATCTGACGGCCGCGACTGCGGGCCGTTGGGGGCCGCCGTCGAACGAAATTCGTAAGTAAAATATGGATTCATAACATACGAAAAGCACATATCTCTCCAAAAAGTATATGTATCTGCATCGATATGTCGATGTCGATATAATGGCGACTGGTATCTTGAAGATGCTGATGCTTCACATCATGGCTGATGGCGAGGCCTCCGGCTATGACATAATGAAGAAGGCGGAGACTCTCACCGGAGAAAAGCCCAGCACGGGGTCGGTCTATCCGCTATTGAAGAAGATGGAGCGGGAGGGCTGGATATCCGGCAGGACCGAAGACGGCAAGACCTTCTATCGTCTGACAGAGGTCGGAAGAGAGCACGTAGCTCAGATAAAAGAGGCAAAATACGGTTTCATAAAGAACATCTATCAATCGATAGCTTTGGCCAACGAGACCTTCGATGATGCCGAATTGCGGGCCCTGATGAAAGATATGCACAACCTTCACAGGGGATTTCATCCCCCCGATGGGAAAGAGGGGTCCAACAATTCTCTCGGCCCAAATCGCTATCTTGAGGCCGCAGATGGCGAGAGGATGAAACGTCTGAAAGAGAATCCTCGAGGGGAGTTCATCCAGGCGATCCGCGATGGAGATCTATCTCGCTGCCTTGTGAAGACCGCCGAGATCCACGGCCATTTCTGCCCAGGGAGCGCCCTAGGCGTTATGGCCGCGGCGTACGGTTTGAGCCTACTTGGGCTCGATTCGATATCTTCTGACGGTATGGAGAACCTCATGGCCGTCGTCGAGATAAACGCCTGCTTCGCCGACGGGGTCCAGGCGGTATCGGGCTGCACCCTGGGAAACAACGCCCTGGTCTATCGAGACCTGGGACGGCTGGCTGTGACCTTCGCTATTCGAGGGAGAGAGACCGGGGTGCGGGTCCGGGTTCTGCCCGACTTCCGCACCAAGGTGGCAGAAGCGGCTCCGGAGTTTTATTCCCTCGTGGAGAAGGTCATCGGGGATCGAGCGGGCGATGAAAACGATGCTGCGGCCTTTAGAGAGGAGGGGAGGGTGGCGGCCTTCGCCCTCCTTCAGCTCCCCTTTGAGGAGCTATTCGCCATCGAAATTGTCCGTCCCGATCTGCCGGATTACGCCCCGATAACTGAGAGCGTACTCTGCCCAGGCTGCGGTGAGATGATCATGGCCACGAAAGTCGTGGCCGAAGGAGATGGTCGTGGCCTCTGTTTTTCGTGCGCTTGCGAGGGATATCGTCAGGTTGAGGGTCGGGGTATCATCAGAAAAGACCGACGAAGTTCGCCCTCTTCGACGGAGGACCGAATCTGATGCTGCTCGGCAGGGTCGAGCGGGAAATGGTGTTGCTGTGACCGACAAAGATCAACGATGCTGCCCGGAACCCGGACGAAAGGGAACGAGACGGGGCCGGAGCAGCTTCTGGATGCACGATCCTGATGTGGTATTCGACGCTCTCGCGCTGAAAGAGGGCGACTCTTTCCTCGATATGGGCTGCGGACCGGGAGATTACGCGATCCGGGCTTCGGAGATCGTCGGAGATTCGGGCGCGGTCTATGCTCTTGACAGATGGCAGGACGTCATCGACGAACTGGCAGAAAAGGCCCGTTCCCGGGGATTGAAAAACATCAGCGCGATCGCCTCTGATATCACCGAACGGCTCCCCCTCAAGGACGAATCCATCGATCTCTGTCTCATATCCACCGTCCTCCACTCCCTCGATCTCGTCGATGTGGGGGAGGCTCTATTCGGCGAAATCCGTCGCGTTTTGAAGCCCGGCGGTCGGGTGGCCATCATCGAATGCAAAAAAGAGGAGCAGCCCTTCGGGCCGCCGCTCTCCATGCGCCTTTCTCCGGAAGAGCTCGAAAGTTCGATAGCTCGATACGGGTTTGAGTGGGCGGAACTGGTAGATCTCGGATACAACTACATGATCATCTTCTCTAAAAATTATTAAATTTTTATAGATCAGGGATTTATGATGGTTGGCACAAACCCCAGGTTGACCGAAGGGCCCATACAAAAAAATTTGGTGCTGCTGACGATCCCCATGGTCTTCGGGACCGTCAGCATGGTTATTTTTAATCTGGCAGATACTTTTTTTGTAGGTCGGCTGGGGACCGACCAGTTGGCAGCGATGAGTTTCACGTATCCGGTGGTCCTTTTCATAAACAGTCTGGCCCATGCGGTCGGCATCGGTGCCGCTGCGGTAATCTCGCGTACCATAGGCGAAGGGGATCATGACAAAGTGAGGAGGCTTACCGCAGACGGTCTGATCCTCTCCGTGCTATTTGTCTGTTTTATCGTGCCGGTTGGTCTTTTCACCATAGACCCCCTCTTCCGTCTTTTAGGGGCATCTTCTGATGTCATGATTTATATACATAAATATATGATAATATGGTACTTCGGTGTGATCTTCGTTGTAGCTCCCATGGTTGGAACCAACGCCATAAGGGCCTCTGGAAATACAAAAACTCCAGCCTTCATCATGATCTTTGCAGCCGGTGCGAACATAGTTTTAGATCCGATTTTGATCTTCGGGTGGGGCCCCTTTCCACGTCTTGAAATCGCAGGCGCAGCTGTAGCAACTGTAATCGCACGCGCTATGACGCTGGTCCTGGCATTATATTTTTTGTATTATAAAGATAGGATGCTGACCGTCGAGATGCCATCGTTCGACTCTGCCCTCAGTTCCTGGAGGCAGATCCTCTACATAGGTCTGCCAAACGCCGGTGTGATGATCATCACGCCTTTTGCCGCTGGCGTCATCACCAGCATAGTTGCATCTTACGGCTCTGATGCCGTTGCTGGGTTTGGCGTTGCAACCCGGATAGACTCTTTCGCCCTCATAGTCATCATGGCTCTCGCAAGCGTGATGGGGCCTTTTATCGGTCAAAACTGGGGTGCGAGCAACTTTGACCGCATCAGATCGGGGATGAAATTCAGCTACCTTTTCTCCCTGATATGGGGCCTGGCCGTCTTCTCACTGCTCGCAGTTTTTGGCGATCAGATCGGATCGGTGTTCAGCGATGATCCCGGAGTCGTTTCGGTCGTCGGTCTTTACCTCTCCATCGTCCCGCTGGGATACGGGTTATACGGCGTTCTGGTCAATGCGACCACGGCGATGAGCGTGCTGAAGAAGCCGATAGAATCAGCGATTTTGACCATTTTCCAGACATTTATATTATATATTCCAATGGCTTATATCGGATCGTCTTTGGCGGGTCTTCGGGGCGTGTTTTTCGCCCTTCCGATATCGTACCTGGTTTCCGCCGTCATCGCAAATCATATTCTCAATATTATTATAACGTCCAGAGAAGGGACGACGAAAACGGCGATCGAGCGAAATGTCGCCCGAACGGAGGCACAAAATTGAGCGAAAAAAACGACTTACAGGGCGGAGAAGAATCCGGCTTCATAACGCCGATCGAGATGACGCTTTTGCCCGTTGGCATCATAAAAAACAGGATCGACGAGCCTTTCCTGGTGGCCGGAGGCGCGGGCCTGGAGATGCGGGGCGAACTCGGCGCCACCATGGAGCACGTTCGTGAAACGCGCCAGACGATCTCGGAGATCGTCATCGACGAACGTCTGGCTGGGATCCTCGACGGCATCGAAGAGTACTCTCACCTTGTGATCCTGTATTGGGCTCACAAAGTCCCAGAAGAAGGCCGCTCCCTGATCAGGGTCCATCCCATGGGGAGATGTGAAATTCCCGAGGTGGGCATCTTTTCTACCTGCAGCCCCGTCCGGCCAAACCCGGTGCTCGCGACAGTCGTCCTGCTCTGTGGACGAAGAGAGAACGTGCTGGAGGTGGCTGGCCTGGACGCGGTCGACGGAAGCCCTGTCATCGATATCAAGCCTTATGTCAAGGACTCTTATCCCCAAGAAGGGGTGAAGGTTCCCGATTGGATGGAACAGCTCCAGAATGAAGTGCGCGGGCGAGGGCGTGGGGATGGTGGTTAACCTCCATTTTTTTTCTTGTCACGAAGGCGTTGCGTTCGATAGTCGAATAATGGAGAAATCTGTATGACAAGAAAGTTTTCAATGGGATCGGCCATCGGGCTGCTCATGGCGGCCGGATTGCTGATCATGACGGCGCTCAGCTTTGCAGCAGCCGCTAAGGAAGATGTAGAGGTATACACCATGGGAGACTCCACCGGCGACTGGGGGTATCCCTCTCCTTACGCCCACTACGTGAGGGGACCGGGGATCGTTCGGATGAGCTTCATCTTCGATACCCTGGTCTGGAAGGACGATGAGGGCCGGGTTCCAGCCCTGGCAGAGAGCTGGGAGATGGAGGGCGACGACGTCTTCCTCTTCAACCTGAGAGAAGGTGTGACCTGGCACGATGGTGAGCCCTTCGACGCAGACGATGTGGTCTTCACCGTCGACTACAACAAAGAGCACCCCTATCCATTGGTGGACAACGGGATCATCGACCGCGCAGAGAAGGTGGACGACCATAAGGTGAGGATCTATCTATCCGAACCCTACGCACCCTTCCTTGATCAGGTGGCGGGAACTCTGCCCATCCTCCCCGAGCACATCTGGAAAGACGTGGACGACCCGGTCGGTTTCAACGAAGATGAGGCTCTGGTAGGAACCGGCCCCTACACCATTGAGGATTATGACAAGGTCCAGGGGACATACCAGTACAAGGCTCACGAGGACTACTATCTTGGCGCTCCGAGGGTCAAGGAGATCCGATACGTCAAGATATCGGCATCTAACGCGGCCGCTGCTTTGATGCAGGGGGACGTCGACGCGGCAGAGATCCAGCCTGAGATGATCGATCAGCTGAGCGGGTTTGAGATCATCTCCATGCCGGAGCACGCCTCCGTCTACAAGCTGATGATCAACCACCAGAAAGAGCCGATGTCGGACAAGAGGTTCAGGCAGGCCCTCGCCTACGCCATCGACCGGGACGAACTGGTGGAGATCGTGGCCCGGGGTTATGGCCTTGCCGGAAGCCCTGGGTTCATACCTCCAGACAACGACTGGTACAACCCGGAGATGGAGGGCCTTTACCCCCACGACCCCGCCAAGGCAGAGGAGCTTCTTGAGGATATGGGTTATGATGGGGAGACGGTCGAGATTCTGATCAAAGGCGGCGACGCCAGGGCCGAGAGGATCGGCGAGCTGATCGAGGCGGACCTCGATGCCGTCGGGATCGACGTGGAGCTTCGAAGCATGGACTCGAAGACGATCGACTCCAAGGTCGGTGATTGGGACTTCGATCTGGCGCTGAACTCTCACGGCGGCCTGATCGGCGATCCTAACATCCTGGCGTTTCTCACCACCAGCTGGGATCACTTCAACAGTGCCCAGTACCGAGAGAACGACGAGCTGACCGAGGTTTTGGAGGCGCAGGTCAGTGAGATGGACGAGGACGAGCGACATGAGCTGATCGATCGGGCCCAGGTTTTACATGCAGAAGATGTTCCGATCTTGCCGCTTTTCTATCCGGACGCTTTTGTTGCTCACAACGGTTTGGTAGACCTCTACTACACCTGGAACGGGATAGCCCTGGGGACTCCCACGGCTCTTGGAAACAAGCTGGCCTTCGTCGGCGTCTGAAGGACGTCGATCGGAGCCAGCATATTTTTTTGATGCGTTATTCGCGATCGGAGAGCGTGCTTTCCCACCAGATCGACCTATCTCCCGCCGCATAATTCGCTATCAGTTTTTTAAGTGGGTGGGGCAATAGGTTATTCGCATATAAATCATCGATCGACGACCACAAAAACTCTAAATGATCTTCCTGCGATTTCAGAGGTGAACGGAAACTTGCCCCCTTTATGCTGGCCTTAAAAATGTGGTTTATTTCAAACTGTTCTGCACCATCATCTTCCGAGCTCGCCTCCACTGCTCCAAGATACCCCTCTACGTCTAGCTTCTGGCCGAGCTCCTCGTCGATTTCTCGTTTCAAAGCTGTGACGGCACTTTCGCCGATGTTTATATGGCCTCCTGGAAGAAACGTATGGCTCATGCCCTTCTGGCGAGCTAATAAAACGTGATCGTCGTTTAATATCACGGCTCTTGCGATCAAATGGAATTTTCTCATATAATTTCTCTCATCTCATGAAAATAATTGTTGCGCCTAGGGGATCTGGTCTTCACATGCTATGATTGTGGACTAGGTTGTTCTACCACTTGCTCAACCTGTTCTTGTTGGTCTTCTTATTGCCCTGAGGCTGTTCATTACTTCATTACCATATGGCGTGAGCGTCCAATATGTGTCTGTGTCTTTAACGCTTCGTTGTCTTTTTTGGCTCATCGTAATAAGGCCAAGGGCACGCAATTGGACTTTTATGGTCTGTAAATCGTTTTCCGTAATCGAAAACCCCTGCAACTTTAATTTCTCTGTAGCCAGCTTCTTTTTAAATTGGCTTTCATTTTCATCTCGTATAAATGTATTAAGCAATCTACGCATTTCTCTCTCACGACATTCGTGTATCATGCTTGGTGCAATTACAGAGAAAATATTATTCCATGTAGTTAAGAACTGACTGCTGATGGATTTGCTCCCAAAAAACTCTCCTAATTCACTACTGCAACTAATGATGAAGTGCATTTGGAATTTGTCATCTCCCTGTGCGAGTAGTTCGCTACCTTTGGGCGCAGTGATGCGAGCTTGTTCTATTTCTCTCTGAAGATCATCCACTTGTTGGCGGAGTCTAAGTATCTCTTTGGTTGCATCTACCGATGCCATTTGATCTGCTTTAATCCATCCGATTGCAGGAGTATTTTTTATCAATTGAATGAGGCTCCTGCTGACAACCGAACCCAAATTATCCGGCGATGTCCAGTATTTGCACATTTTCTTCTGGGCGAGTTCCTTAAAGTCGTCAAGCTTTTTTCTCCCTTCTTCGGACTGTTCGGTCTTATTTGCTGGTAAGGTTCCCGGATCTTTGTGAAGAAACGCGATGATGGGTTTGCCTATCTCCGAAGCATAGCGATATTCCATTTCGGTGTAGCTGATCCCATCAGTTCCAACTGAGCCGTACCTTCCACCAATTATAACGATATAGTAGTCGCAGTCGTCGATCACTTTTTTGATCAACGTCCATTGGTCGTCGTTGGCTGCGGGAAATAACTCCATGCCAGCAGGTATGCAGTCGAGTTCCAACAACGCGTGCATAACCTCTTGCCTTTCAGGCTGAAGGTCTTCGTACGTTGAGCTAACGAAGACTTGATAGCGTTTGTCCATCGGTTCACCTCAGAACAATTTGGGATTTTAACTTGATGGTTGATGTTTCACTTCGCGAATTAGGTGACTACCTCCTGATCCCGCCGAGGTCGATCCCCCTCGGCGCCAGGTACCACCTGCCCTTCTGCTTTTTCATGTGCTCCAGAGCCTCGGAGTAGCTGTCGAAAGATAGGCACTCGCCGCCGTCGAGATTGAGGAGGATGAGGGCGCCCGTTCCGGCGTCGGACCGGCTCATGGCGGCCTTCAATGCGGCTTCGATCTCCTCGCGCCGTCTGCTCCTCTTTTTCGCGCCGAGGGCCTCCATCTCTCGAAAGATCTCGTCGAGGGCGGCCTCATCGAGTTCTTCTTCATCCTCTTCTTCCCGTTCTTCCTTTCCTTTTTCGCCTTCCTGGCCTTCTTCCCTCGACATCTCTTCTCCTATCTCTTCAGATCTTGGCAGGCTCGCCCTCTTCGGCGGCCCAGCAGAGGTAATCGGTTGACGGGAACTCGTGGATGGTGGTGGCGACGACCTTGCCCCGGCCGTACTTTCCGACGACGAGGACCGATCTGCCCCTGGCGTCTTTGAGGATCGCCTCAAACCCCTCTCCTGGGACGAGGTAGCCGTCGCAGTCGGCCTCCTTCGCGCCGACGAGGGAAGAGCAGCGGTGATCTGAGACCGGGACGAGCCCGGTGCTTTCGTACTCGCCGACGTACTTGAGGGGAAGAGGGAGCCATTCGTACTCGTGCTCGGGGACCAGGGGGCCGAATACTGTGAGAATACCGCCCTTCTCCAGAAACTCGGTGATCCTGGACCTTGCGGCCTTCAGGGCTGGAAGGGTTTTGGAGTACTGGGGGTTGGCGAAGCCCGTGGGTATCAGCACCATCCTGAAGCGGGGAAGAAAGGGGCTTCCCAGGACCTCGGGCTTGACGAAGGCGTGCTCGCGGCCAGTCTCGTCCAGGAGCTTCTCGAAGAGGAATGTCTTCTCGCCGACGATCGCTATATCTGGCATGCTGGATGGGTCTTTTTCGGCCCTGATCTAAAGCTTTTATGCCCCCCGTCTTTTTCCCTCTTTTTCCCCTTCTCTCCTCCAATCTCTTTCTCCATCTTTCTCTTCATATTCGACTTTGTCTCATTTATTCAGAATCCCCTCCAATAGATTTATTACTATATAAGACTCAAATCTCCTTTAGAGGTTCGCTTTATGGAACAGGAACTTATGAGAATTGGGGTATCTCTTCCGGAATCGCTCTTGACCAGGTTCGACGGCATCATTGAGCAGAGGGGTTACTCATCCCGGTCCGAGGGGATCAGAGACGCCATAAGAAACTACATCGTCCACTACGAGTGGATGAGCGACGTCAAGGGCGAGCGGGTCGGGGTAATCACCATGGTCTACTCCCACCACCAGCGAGGGCTTGTGGACTCCCTCACCAACATCCAGCACGAGTTCGTGGACATAATCCAGTCGACTCTCCACGTCCACCTGGACCACGAAAACTGCCTGGAGATCGTCACCCTCAGGGGCGAGGGGCAGGAGGTTCGAAAGGCCGCAGAGAAGATGATGGCCCTCAAGGGCGTAAAGCACGTCAAGCTGACCACCACCTCGCTGGGGCACGAGCTCTGAATTATCGGGAATCGATGAGGGGGCGGCCCGAGTTTGCACGTTTCAGAGGATCTTTCCGGAATATACGTCCTCGACCTCTTCGGCGAGATCAGGGTAGCGACGCGCCCCAAGGTTCCAGTCCCCGTTTACGGGGAGAGGATCGCGGAGGGTTTTCGGATCTGGGACCCTTATCGAAGCAAGCTCGCTGCGCTTATCGTCAAGAGCCGCCTTGCTGGAGGCCTTGGAGATCTCGTTAGCGAGCTGAACCTCCAGCCCGATTCAAAGGTCCTCTATCTCGGCGCTGCCACGGGGACGACGGTGAGCCACGTGAGCGACCTCGTACACCGCGGCCTCGTCTATGCCGTGGAGTTTTCGCCGAGGTCGATGCGAGACCTTTTTGTCCTCTGCGAGAAGCGTGACAACATCGTACCCCTTCTCGAAGACGCCTCTAGGCCCGAGAAATACGCATCCTTCCTGGAGCCCGTGGACTTGGTCTATCAGGACGTGGCCCAGAGAAACCAGGCGGAGATCGCAAGCAGAAACGCCGCCCTCTACCTGAAGCCTGGGGGAACTCTCGTTTTGATGATCAAGGCGAGGAGTGTGGACGTAACTGCAGATCCAAAAGATGTCTGCAAGGCGGAAATCGAGCGGCTGGAAGGTTTCGATCTGATCTCCGTCTCCGACCTTCGCCCCTACCACCGGGATCACTGGGCCGTGGTGGCTAGGAGAAGGGCCGTGGCTCCGTAACTCGGCCCGAAGACGGCCGAGTTTCGCCGATCTGCCGTGGCTACCTTCTGGTTGGGAAGGACGGAGCGATCGGATTGGTCCTAGCAATCTTTCGAAGCGGTCCATTCGGAGGTGGCGGCTTCGATTTGGGGTCCGGAGAGCTGAGACCCGCTATGCTGCGGGTCTCCGTCTCGATTCAGCTCAAAAGGTCTCTTATCTCGTTTCCGATGATGTTCGGAAGCAGTCTCACGTATCCGACGATGGGGATCCTGAAGCGGGCGACTCCGATCACCCAGTCTTCGTGGACCGGCATCAGGTAGTTTATTCCGAAGATGACGTAGGTCTCGTCCCCCCTTCTTATGAAGGTGTAACCGAACTCGTGGTCGAGATAAGTTCCGTTACCCACCTCCTCGATCATGCCCTTTGCCATCTGTTCGCGGAAGTAGCTCTCTTTTACGACGCCGAGGAGCTGGCCTGCGTTCTGGTCTATCTCGGAGTTGTTATCTCCTTTGGTGATGTAGCCTGCAAAGGGCGCGGCGGGTCCTCCTTCCCACATCGGCTCGCCTTCGTCGATCCATTGCATCGCCCGGTGGATCACAGGGGTGGCCTTGTCGGGAGGATAGGGCCTCCGGAGGAATATGTGAGCCGCCTGGTCGGTGAGGGTCAGCTTATCCTTGCCGTAGGGCCTGTAAAGGATGACGTTTCCCGGGTTGTTGAAAGTGCTGTAACCATCAATCTCCCCCTCCTCCCAGGTGATGATATCGGTTCTGGAGGCGCCCTGGATCACGATTATGTCCCCGACCTTCATGTTGGGGTACATGCTCCCCGACTCCACCGCCACCATGGGGGTCCAGACGCCCAGGGTGATCTGAGATAAAATCGAGATCGCGCCCACCACCACGGCGACGAATATCAGGTCCCGGAGAAAGCCCTGAATCTGCCCCTCTCCTTTGAGCCACTCTATAAGTTTCATCGGGCTGCTTTATCTGCACCCTCCCGATATAACCGTTTTCGGTGTGGTCCCCTCCAGAGATCCGCCCGCACTCTACCTGCACCCTTTATCTAAGGCGCTGAACATAGGTGCATCTTGATGCAGGAGATCGTTCAGCGGTTCGCCGAGGAGGGGTACATGATAGATCCCGAGGCCCTGGAGCTGATCGCCTCCTACCCGGGGTCCCGCGACGAACTGGTCGAAGGGGTGATCCGGGGCCTTGAACCCTCGACGCTGGTGGTGTGTGCATCGGAGATCGAGCGGTGCCCCTGCTGGGCCGAGTGGGTTCAGGGCGACGGCGGACTTTTTCATCAGAAATCGCCGCAGCTGAAAACTCTTCCCTCGGAATCTTTCTCCTCTTCCATGGCCGAGGTCATCGAGGGCGAACGCCCGGCGGATGAGGGGCGTGAAGGCCTGAGAATTCGCCGCCCCGAAGAGGTCTCAGGATCTTTAGGTCCGGTTCATGCGGCTGATTCGGGGCTTGAAGGCCAGATCGTTCCGCCTTGGGCGGAAAAGCCGGAGCCTCCACGTCCGGAGCTTTCAGCTGTCGTTCGTCCCGAGGTCAGCTCTCCTCTCTCGCTGGATCGCGGCCCCTCCGCCTTGGCGATCCCCGCCTGTCTTGAGGGTTTGAGCGACATAACCGGCAAGTCCACATGCGTTGGGGAGTACCAGGACTTCGTCAGATACTTCCGGGACCGGTACTCGCGGATCAGGGAGATGCTCTCGGGGAGGTTGAACGCAAGGCCGATCGAGAGCCTGAGAAGAGGCATCGCTGGAAGGGATATCGCCATCATCGGGATGGTGATGGACGTGAGGACCAGCGCTAAGGGGAACAAGGTGGTGGAGCTGGAGGATCCCACGGGGATGGTGACGGTGATCTTCACGAAGGGCTCCCCCGGTTCTGAGGACACTGTATCCTTGGTGCTGGACGAGGTGATCGGGGTCACGGGGACCACCGACGGGAAGGGGAGGTTCTTTGGCAAGACCCTCGTCAGGCCTGACCTTCAGGCCCGCTCCCTCATCGCGACAGGGGAGGGAGGTGCCCTCCTCCTCTCGGATGTTCACGTCGGGAGCACCTACTTCATGGAAGATGCCTGGGACCGTTTCATCGAGTGGGTCAATGGCGAGGTGGACGACCCTCTGGAGATCGCATCGAAGGTGAGGTACGCCGTCATCGCGGGAGACCTCGTCGACGGCATCGGGATATATCCTGGCCAGGAGGCGGACCTCTCCATAAAGGACGTCTGGGAGCAGTATGAGCGGGCGGCGGAGCTCTTAAACGAGATCCCCGATCGGATCCAGATCGTCCTATCGCCGGGGAACCACGACGTCGTCAGGCAGGCGGAGCCGCAGCCCTCCCTCCCCGAGTCCCTCAGGGGCCTGTTCAAGAACAACGTCACCTTCGTCGGAAACCCGGCCACCTTCAGGCTCGGCGGCGTCGACTGGCTCGTCTACCACGGCAGGTCGATAGACGATCTGGTCCTGAAGATACCGGGACTCTCTTACGGCGAGCCTGAGAAGGCGATGGTGGAGATGCTGAAGAGAAGACACCTCTCCCCCATTTACGGCAACCGGGTCTCGATAGCCCCGGAGGTGGAGGACCTCCTGGTCATACGAAGGCCGCCCGCGATCCTCCACTGCGGCCACGTCCACACCATCGGGATGACCCGCTACAAGGGGGTGACGGCGATAAACAGCGGAACATGGCAGGGCCAGACCGATTTCCAGAAGAAGATGAACATTCAGCCCACTCCGGCGATAGTGCCTTACCTCGACCTCTCGACGATGCGGGCGAGAAAGCTGATCTTCGCGTGATTAGGTGGTTTGATCTTCACTCGCTTCACTCCAATCGGTGGTGCTCTTTGATTCGGTTGATATTTTGCTTGGAGCTCTTAGAGGCGCTGCACAATAACGCTTTTGAATCCGAGATGGACCAGAAGTGTATCCAACAAAATCAGAATCGGTATTTGGATATATACTAACCAAATCCGGGCGCGCTTTTAGAAGAAGGCGATTGGTCGGAGATGGTGCCGGAAATATCAGCCCCAAAAACATCCCTTATCTCTCAAAACCACCTCAACTGGGCTGGAAAGACCGACTCGGCCATCTTGAACCTTTGTCGTGGTCGTCTCTATCTCACGGATCAGTGTATAGTATATACCTACTTTAGAGTGAAGTTTATATCCTAAAATGAAACTCTTCGCCCTTCTTGGTCTGCTTCGGTGAGTTTTAGCTTGATCTTCGCGAGTTTCATCCTGGATTGTTCCACGTTTCACTGCTAACTCCTTAGGATTCAACTGATCTTTGAACTCATCCCAGATTCTATCGTCGTTCCCGTCTCTATCACCCGCTCCTTTAACAACCGTACTGTGCTGGAATCAGGGACACGTTCCGGAAAACCAAAAACCCATAAGAGGTGCTCGATCTGTCTCTCAACTTCAAGGTTGCTTAAGCCAGTACAATTCCTCAAGTATCAGAATCCTGAACATCAGCCATCTACACGAGCTGGCTCTCAGATTCTGCTTATTGTAGACTTCTCGGAAAGCCCAGGCCGTAAAGTGTTCATAATATAAACACTATTTAAAATTGCTATAATTTTTTCCGAAATTCTCGATCCTACCGATGACATTTGATATGATTGCAACAACATTTAAATACATCGGTGATATTTAGCAAATTCAAAGTTCGGTTATGGTCGCTCTCTATCAACTGCTCTAAAGGGCGGTTATGGCTAAGGCGCTGTAGCGTAGGCGTCAAGAGAACAGCTATGATTTGAATGTATGCAATTATGGTGTATAAAAAATGAAAACTAAGAAACTTCTTATTACTGGCGGTGCTGGTTTCATAGGAAGCAATTTCATCCACTATATGCTAAAAAAATATAAAAATTTAAATATTCTGAACTACGATAAGCTTACGTATGCAGGCAACCTTGAGAATTTAAGGGATATCGAGAGACATCCAAATTATACCTTTGTTAGAGGTGACTTATATGATC
Source organism: Methanothrix sp. (assembly GCA_035380685.1). Classification (GTDB taxonomy): domain Archaea; phylum Halobacteriota; class Methanosarcinia; order Methanotrichales; family Methanotrichaceae; genus Methanocrinis. The sequence continues at coordinate 14,121 of DAOSXX010000038.1, forward strand.
AGCGATGCTTACATGTGGTGTTTAAAAACTTCAAGCCCGATTATGTTGTAAATTTCGCTGCCGAAACTCATGTTGATCGCAGCATATTGGACCCGAGCACCTTCATTAGTACGAATGTGCTCGGTACACAGAACTTACTGGATATTTCCTTGAAGTTTGAAGTTGAAAGATACGTTCAGGTTTCGACCGACGAGGTTTATGGTTCCCTTGGAGATACGGGTTGCTTCACCGAGGAAACCCCTCTGGACCCTCACAGCCCCTATTCAGCCAGTAAAGCCGCGGCAGATCTGTTGACGAAAGCATATTATTATACTTACAATTTGCCCATTAACATCACTCGGTGCTCCAACAACTACGGACCCTATCAGTTCCCAGAAAAATTAATTCCCCTTACGATCTACAACTGTCTTTCATGCAAAAATATACCGCTTTATGGTGACGGCCTAAATGTACGGGACTGGCTGCATGTCGAAGATCACTGCACTGCAATCGATTTGGTAATTAATAAAGGGGCCGAAGGTGAAATCTATAACATTGGGGGAAACAACGAAAGAAGCAACATAGATCTCGTAAAGCTTATAATTCGTCAGCTGGCAGATGCTAAGCCCAGCACTGGCATCTCAGAGGACTTGATAACCTACGTTGAAGATAGGAAAGGACATGATCGCCGGTATGCAATAGACTCCACAAAGATAAGACGGAGCGTTGGTTGGATACCTAGCATAAAATTCGAGGATGGAATCGGGGAAACGATTGAGTGGTACTTGAATAACCAAGGTTGGCTGAACTCTGTTATAAATAAGGAGTATATGGATTATTATCGAGCAAATTATAAAATTGGTTGTGATCTCACTTGCTGAGATGCGTCAAATGTCATAATGATCTAATTAAACTAAATTCAGAATATTTTTGCAATACATGTAAGCGGAGCTATCCTTCAAAAAATGGCATATTTGTATTTCTAACTGATGCATATGACGAGAACTTCTTTCCGGAAGAAACCTTTAATGAACTATATAATTTAGAAGCAGCTAATTTCTGGTTTAAAGTTCGAAATTTAATCGTTGGTAATTTTATTCAAAAATATGCATCAAATAACTCTAAAATCGTTGAGTTCGGATGTGGAACGGGTTTCGTATCTTCGTATTTGAGAACGTTGGGATACGACCTAGATTGTGCTGATATGTCCATTCAAGGACTGAACTATTGCAAAAGTAGAGGCTCTGGAAGTAATTATTATCAGTTCAACCTATACGATCCCCTCTTTTATGACCATTACGATTGTATCTGTGCTTTCGATGTCATCGAGCACGTCAACGACGATCTCTTAGTTCTTCGGAACTTTAATAGTGCATTAAAATCAGGTGGTATCATATTCATTACCGTTCCCGCCAATAAAAAGCTCTGGTCAGGGACGGACGAACTCGCAAATCACAAAAGAAGGTATGACGCGACAGAACTCGAAGAGAAACTTGGACTTGAAGGCTTTAGAATTGTGCGAATTAGCTATTTCATGACGTTTTTATATCCAGTTTTATTTATAAAACGTATGTGGGTAAACCAAGTCTCCGGCAAAGGCAAAGTAAAAACGAGCAACGAATTAAAGATCAACCGTTTATTGAATGGCCTATTTTATCATATATTTAAACTCGAGTCGCACTTATTGAACTACGTTAATCTGCCCTTCGGTAGCAGTCTAATCTGTGTCGCACAAAAGAGGCGAGACTAAAATGAAAGGAGTAATTCTGGCAGGAGGAACTGGCACCCGTTTGAGGCCTCTCACGAAAGTGACCAATAAGCATCTTCTACCTGTTGGCAAGGAGCCGATGATATTTAATCCTGTTAAACAATTAATTTCATCAGGGATTGACGACATCCTTGTTGTTACCAGTAGAGAGCATATGGGTGATATCGTGCGGGTATTGGGGGATGGCCATGAGTTTGGATGCAGTTTCACGTTTAAAGTCCAGGACCGTCCGGGCGGTATCGCTCATGCTCTCTCATTGGCAGAAAATTTTTCAGATTCGGAGCCGATAGTGGTCATACTGGGTGATAACATCCTCACACACAGCATATGCCCTCATGTGAAAAATTTCGAGAAACAAGGGGCTGGCGCCCGCGTTTTGCTTAAAAAGGTGGGCGATCCCGAGAGGTTTGGGGTGGCTGCCCTGGACGAGCGAAGTAAGATGATAATCCAAATAGAAGAGAAGTCCCCGAACCCTGCAAGCGATTATGCTGTGATCGGGGTGTACATGTATGATAGTAACGTATTTGACATCATCCGGACTGTAGAGCCCTCTGGTCGTGGAGAGCTGGAGATCACATCAGTTAACAATGAATATATAAAACGAAATGGGCTATTTTACGATTTCGTCGAAGGAGATTGGACTGACGCTGGAACCTTTGAGTCTCTCCATTATGCCAACGAGATTCTGCTGAAGTTGAACAACGAGATCGTCTGTGGTGAAGATCGATGAAAATACCGTTCAACAGGCCTTGCCTCACCGGCAAGGAATGCGAATACGTCTGCGACGCGATTGAGCGCACCCAGGAGGGATCGTCGATCTCGGGAGACGGACCTTATACGCAGAAGGCGCAAGAGTTTTTGGAGAGCCGGTTTGGAGCGAAAAAGGCTCTGCTCACCACCTCGTGTACCAGTGCCCTCGAGCTGGCCACCCATCTCCTGAACCTCCGGCCGGGCGATGAGGTGATATTGCCCTCATTCACCTTCGTTTCTACCGCCAACCCCATTGTCATCGCAGGTGCAAGGCCGGTGTTTGCGGAGATCAGCGAAGATACCTGTAACATCGACCCGGATGACATAAGGAAGAAGATCACTCCAAGAACCAGGGCAATTTATCCCGTGCACTACGGTGGAGTTGCCTGTCCGATGGACGAGATCATGGAGATCGCGCAAGATCACGACCTCAAGGTGGTGGAAGATGCTGCGCAGGGGGTCAACGCAAAATATAAAAATAAATATCTGGGCACCATCGGAGATCTTGGATGTTATAGTTTTCATGAGACCAAGAACTACACTTGTGGCGAAGGAGGCGCCCTTCTTATAAATTCAGATGATAAGAGCATTTGGGAGAGGGCGGAGATCATAAGAGAGAAAGGGACAAACCGCAGCAAATTTTTTCGTGGCGAAGTGGACAAGTATACCTGGGTTGACATCGGTTCAAGCTATTTACCAAGCGATATTTTGGCAGCGTTTCTGTATGCTCAATTGGAGAATATGGACGAGATTAAAGAAAAACGTATGAGAATTTGGCAAGCGTACTACAGCGGTTTGAAGCCACTGGAGGGGAAGGGCATGTTTAGGCTGCCTTTCGTGCCCGAGTATGCAGAGCATAACGCCCATTTATTTTATGTGATGTTCAATACGGCCTCTGAAAGAGACGCCATCATGGAGAAGCTCAGGTTAAGTGGCATACACGCCGTATTCCACTATCTTCCCCTACATACGTCGCCGATGGGCGAGAGAATTGGATATAAGTTGGGCGATCTAATGTTGACGGAAAGGGTAAGTGAGCGAATATTGAGGCTACCGATATATACAAAGATGAAACGAGATGAGCTAACTGTAGTTCTAGATTCGCTGATTAAATGCATGCACGAGTGATTGGTTACTATGATGCATCATTTCGACGATAAAATTGTAATGGCCAGTTATAACTTAAAACGGGACCCGAACTTAGTGCTCAACGCAATTTATAACAAAAAATCCGAACACAAAAATAAAAATTTGTTCCACATGTTTAGCGATAATGAATCTATTTTAGGATGCTGGTTAGAGCTCTCAAGCTCTCTTACAGACATATATTCGAATAATGTATATTTCATGAGGCCGTTCTATTACAACATCCCTGAGTCTTTCGATGAAGATTGCATTTTATTTAATGATTTTTGGGATGCATTTGAAAAGAGTTTGCAACTAGGAGATAATTACTACATTATACATGTACCCGCAACTAGTTTGAATATGTTGAATAAAATCAACTCCTCTAATTTGGATTATAGCTTTTGCGGAGGGACCAGCTGTTACTATATATATAAAAAATATAATATGAATGAACGAGACTTCAATGGCGACATATCTGTAAGGCAACTAGACCAATCCGATCGAATTATTTATAAAAATAATCTTTTGGATATAGCATCTGATTCATTTGATGATTATATAAGCCAATATCACATATCACCTCTAACAAGAACACGTGCACCATTGATTTACAGAGAGTGGATAAGGTCGAATTTGAATGATACTAATATGCTAATCGTATGTGCATTCTATAAAAACCAGCCAATTGGATTTTCGACTATCGGCCAAGTTGGCAATGTGTATGAGGTTTTATTATCTGCCGTAAAGAGGGAATTTAGATCGAAAGGCGTATATCGGGATATAATGCGCGTTACGATCAAAACTTGTCTTAAAGGTGATAATCTGATCATAATTTCGACTCAAATTGATAATTATATTGTCCAACGTGTCTGGGCGGATCTCGGATTTAAACCATATTATACATTTTATAACTTTCACATCGGGGCGTTCAAATTATGAAACAAGATGTGCCTATAGAGAATAAAGAATTCTCTATTGTTATACCCGTATTTAACAGCGAAGATACGTTGGATGAATTACAATCTCGAATAAAATCAGTTTTTTCACAGATAACTGATAGATATGAACTCATACTTGTAGATGACTGCAGCATGGACAACAGCTGGGATAAGCTTAAACAGTTGCATAAAATAAATGATAATGTTAAAATTATACATCTCGTACGAAATTTTGGACAACATAATGCAATTCTTTGTGGGCTTAATTACTGTAGTGGAAATTACGTCATAATTATGGACGACGATCTGCAACATCCGCCTGAAGAAATCCCAAAATTAATACAAAAAATATCTGAAGACTATATGGTGGTGTATGGAAAATACGAAATCAAAAGACATGGGATTTTGCAAAATATTCTCAGCAACATTTTTCAAGAATTTATTCACTATATACTAAAAATTCCTAAACACGTTTATATAACATCTTTTGCAATCTTTAAGAAAGAAACCGTTAAAAACGTCACATCATTCAGATCATCATATGTATTTTTACCCGCACTTATAAGTAAAAGCGTGTCAACCAATAAGATTACTAATGTAAATGTCCAACATAACGAGCGATTGTATGGAACGTCAAATTATAATATAATAAAATATATCCAATATTCGCTAAATCTTATTATTAATTATTCATCAATTTTACTAAAAATTGTTGGAATTTTTGGCATACTTATCAGCGTTGCCAGCATGATCTTCGGAATGTCGATAATTATAAGAAAATTTTTTGAACCCTCGTATGGAGTTATGGGTTGGAACTCCCTAATGGTAGCGATTACGCTCTTGGGCGGCATAATCTTAATGTCAGTTGCAATTATAGGAGAGTACCTCAGACGCATATTAGCCGAAATCTCCTATGACCAACCATATTTAATTGGCGAGATGGAGCTGTGAACTAGATTGAATTATCAAATTGTTTTTATTATTTCATCGGTAATCTCCCAAGCTTGTGTGGGCATCTGCATAAAATATACATCTGTATCCCTCTACACCGATTACCCGATCTCCTTCATTGCAAATCCTTTTTACTTTGCCGCTCTGGGATTCATGCTGCTGCAAGCGATAGTGTGGCAGCAAGCTCTAAAACATTATCCTCTTTCGTTTGCATATCCTTTGATGAGCCTGGTTAATTTCGTCATACTCTTCTCTGCACATTTCCTTTTCGGCGAAGCGATCACACTGCCCAACATTGCAGGCCTCATCATCATCTCCCTTGGCATATATGCCCTTGCACAAGAAGAGGGGGGACGCATGTGATCATATTCTACATCTATGCGATTCTGGCCATTCTCTTGACGGGCGTCGGCCAAGTTTTGCTCAAAATGGGCGCTCGAAATAATAAAACATATCTGAGCATGTATCTTAATTTGGCAACATTAACCGGTTATGGGTTATTTTTGATTACCACAGTTTGCGCTATTTATGCATTGCAAGTTATGGACCTGAAGCTTCTCTATGCTTTGATGTCATTAAGTCACGGAGTTGTCTTGATACTTTCTTCATTGGTGCTGAAGGAGGAGATAAGCCGGAATAAGGCCATCGCTGTGGGGCTAATCATCATCGGGATTATTGTATTCAATCTATAAAATAACTTACTTGATCATGTAAAGCCTTATTTTCCACGGAGATGCATCACTCTCAAATGTCCTCAATAGCTCTAGGTTGTTATCTTCGTAATTCAAAATCTCAACGGCTGATAACACGTAAAGGCCGCCCATATTTTTCAAGGCTGTTGTGTTCAGCTTTAGGTGGCGAATATTTACTTGCTTATCTTTTGTATTTATTTCTCCTAGGCTAAATATCTCGGCCGAAAATACGTAGCATCGACATCCCCATGTATCAAAATATATGCGCGCGTCTTCGTTTTTATCGAGTTCGTCTTTGATTATACGACGGAATTCATGTTTATATTCTAGGGGGTAATTCGCTTGATATGAATCTAAGGTGTAAAACCCGTTATACTGGGCGATACTTGGATGCAAGCCGATGCTGACGATTCTGTATTCGCTTTGGGGCTTTCCGATGTGGGTAATAATGTCTTGGAATATCTCTTCTGAATAGAACTCCTTAAAACTTAGACTTTCATCATAAACTTGTCCAAAACCACCGCTTTGGACAGAATCAGAACTATATGAAAATAGAAACGCTGCTTGTAGAATAATCAAAGCAACTGCAATTTGCTTCCCTCTCCTAAAATACCTGAAAATAATGTGAATTGATAATGCAAAACAAATATACCATAACAAAGGATGCAACCAATTAAATCTGTAGAATGTAAATGTATTTAAAATACTTATTTGTTTCTTTAGTGGTAGTATGCCTTCCCAACTCCAAAAACCGTAAAAAATAGATATCACTAAGCTTATCATAATTAACAAGATCAATATATCATTTTTGAGGAGCTTACCTTCATTAAAAAGTTTTAAACATGCGATACCTATTGCGATTCCAACAAAATAAGTGTGCAAACTTGCAGCGTGATACTGGCCGAATACGAAATTGTACATAGATAAATAAATAGAACTTAAAAAATCTGTGGACCTATATGTTGAATCAAATTCAACTCTATTAGATATATATTCGCTGTTAAGGAACATGTCAAATATCAATCGGTACTCTACAATTACAAAAATCAAAGTCATAAATGCAATTGCTGCAAAAAACTGATAATTTGTTCTTTTTAGCTTATTGGCGTCATAAATCCAGATCAGGATCATCCCAAAAAGGAAAAATATATAGCTTAACACAAAAGAAGAATAAAATGGAATAAGCAAAAGTATGATCCAATCTCTACACTTTGCTCTATGCTCTCTTATATTCAAAAATGCGTATAACGCGAGAGGAAGACCTGCAACACTCAACCCACCACTCGGCCAAAAAGGAAGTAACGAAAAACAAAGCGCGGTACCGGTGACTATGAATTCGGATTCGCGTTCTCTCAAAAAATGGCGTTTTAACAGCAAATACATTCCGATGAAAGCGATGAGATGCATGAACGTGAGGTTGAGTATGTAAGCATCAATCGAATCAAAAAAATAATATAACCACAAAATTAAATTAAACTCCGATCCGAGACAGTTTCGAGGCAGGCCATTCATTATATTCGGGATCGCCGCATCAAATGATCCAAATATATGGCCACTTTCTGCCAATATTTTGAACCATACCACGTTTGCGTCGAGATTATCGTGGATTAATGTATGAGAATCTGCTCCGCGGATATAAAATGGCAACATATATATAGTTAATATGACAAAAGAAACTATAAGATTTGCGTTTGTTTTAAGTATATTCAAACAATTTCGATCAGCGGTGCAGCGGTCTTCGATCATCTTATCCCATCCACATACGTTCAAACGTACGACATAAACTTTACCTATATAGAACTTACTTGGCCCGAAGAGTTAGAGCTCTTATTCACGATCCAGATTCCCGCAACTCAGCTCACAACTTTTTAGTATCCGGCGGACCAAACTACCCTCTCATGCTGACCATCGACGAGGGAAGGCGGGCCGTCACTCTCGCGAGAGAGGCCCTGACGGCTTATGTCGATCGGAAGGAGAGGATAAAGCCGAAAGATCTGCCCCTCCCCTTCGGCGAGAAGGCCGGGGTCTTTGTGACCCTCCACGAAGACGGCGATCTCCGGGGGTGCATAGGCTACCCCGAGCCGGTGATGGAGCTCGGGCGGGCGATAGTCGACTCGGCGATCAGCGCCGGGGCAAACGACCCCCGGTTTCCGAGGGTCAGGTCCGAGGAGCTTCCCAAAATCGAGATCGAGGTGACAGTCCTGACCCCCCCGAGGCCCTACGACGTCAGAAACCGGGACCTTCCGGAGGCGGTCAAGGTCGGAAAGCACGGCCTCATCGTCCGGAGGGGGATGTGGTCGGGGCTCCTCCTCCCCCAGGTGGCGACGGAGTGGGGGTTCGACCCTGTGGACTTTCTATGCCAGACCTGTCTCAAGGCGGGCCTTCCACCCGACTCCTGGATAGACGAGGAGACCGAGATCCTCTACTTTGAGGGGCAGGTCTTCGCCGAGGCGGCGCCCGGGGGCGAGGTGGTGGAAAAGGAGCTGGAGTCGTGCGCATGAGGCCTTGTCCGAACTCAGGTCCTCTTATCGCTCTGGATCTCCTCTAGCCCCTTTTCTTTTCCGCCGTCCTCTTCGCCTTCTCCTCCCGCTCCATCGCCTCTTTTGCGAGCCTTATGGCGCATAGCTCGTTACACATGGTGCAGGTGTCGACCTCGACCCCCCTCCGGTGGCGGATCTGCCTTGCGAGGTTCGGGTTTATTGCGAGGTCGAACTGGGCCGGCCAGTCGAGGTCTCTTCTGGCGACGGCCATCTTCAGGTCCCACTGGCGAGCCCGATCTTTCACCCCCGCCTTTGCCAGGTCTGCGGCGTGGGCCGCGATCCTGGTGACGATAGTCCCCTCGAAGATGTCCTCTTTCGTTGGGAGGTCCAGGTGCTCGCTGGGGGTGGTGGCGCAGAGGAAGTCGGCACCGCTCATCCCGGCGACGACGCCCCCGATGGCGGCGGTGATGTGGTCGTAGCCTGGGGCGACATCGGTGACGATCGGCCCCAGAAGGTAGAGGGGCGCGCCGTCGGTGACGTATTTCATCGCCCTGACGCTCGTCTCTATCTCGTCGGCGGGGACGTGACCTGGCCCCTCCACCATCGCCTGAACTCCTGCCTTTCTCGCCCGGTCGACGAGCTCGCCGAGCATTATGAACTCCATGTACTTCGCCCGGTCGCTGGCGTCTTCGATGCATCCGGGGCGCAGGCCGTCGCCGAGGCTGAGGGTCAGCTCGTGCTCTCTTGCTATGTCCAGAAGGTGGTCGTACTCGGCGTAGTAGGGGTTATCCTCGCCGGTCTCGCTCATGTACTTGAGGGTGAGCGATCCCCCCCTGCTGACGACGCCCATGATCCGGTGGCTTTTCTTCAGCCGCTCGAAGGAGTTCAGGTTGACGCCGACGTGGACGGTGACGAAGTCGACGCCGTCCTTCGCCTGCCGCTCCAGGGCGTCGAAGAGCCCCTGGCTCGTGAGCTTTCCAGTCACCTCGGCCTGGTAGATGGGTACGGTCCCCACAGGGATCTTTACGGCCTCCAGGACCCGTCGCCTGATCAGGTCCAGGTCGCCTCCGGTGGATAGGTCCATCACGGTGTCGGCTCCGGCCTCCATCGCCACCACGGCCTTCTCCACCTCGGCCTCGGGGTCGGCGACGCCGCGAGACGAGCCCAGGTTGAGGTTGACCTTGGTGGTGAGAGTCTCGCCGATCCCGATTGGGTCGATCTCCCGGCGGGCGTTCCTCGGGATCACCACCCGGCCGCGGGCCAGGAGGCGCAAAAGCTTCTCGGGGTCGACCCCCTCCTTTTTGGCGACGGTCTCGACCTCGGGAGGCGTCTTCCCATTTTCAGCGTCTTCGATCAGAGTCATGATACCAACTAACTAATATATTGATGGAACTGCACTTATCTTATGAGGTGATTTGTTTGGTGGAGGTGCATAAGGTTAACGGCGGCGGTCCCTCTCACGAGGGGAACGTCTACCTGATCGTCGACGAGGCGCCTGTTCTCATCGATGCCGGGAGGAACGCCGAGGCGATCCTCAAAAACGTCGAGAAACTCATCGACCCCAAGAAGATCGAGTTCATAATCCTGACCCACTGTCATCACGATCATACCGCTGGCGTTCCGGCCCTCAAGGAGGCGACGGGGGCGAAGGTTCTGATCGGGAAGGGGGAGGTCTGCGACATCGGTGACGACGTGGCCACCGGCTCCTATCAGTACGAGGAGGATCCGGCGGAGTTCGGGGTAGATGGGACTCTGGATGAGGGGGACGTCATAAACCTGGGCGACTGGAGCCTATCGGTCCTGAAGACGCCGGGCCACTCGCCGGGTTCCATATCCCTCTACGAGCCGAAGGCCAAGGCCCTCTTCTCCGGCGACACCATCCTCCCCCACGGTAACATCGGGAGGACCCGGCGGTCGGGGGAGATGGTCAAAGAGCTGGTCAGATCGGTCGAGCGGCTCGCAGGCCTCGACGTTCTGGTTCTCTATCCAGGCCACATGGAGCCGACGGATGAAAACGTCGCCGAGCAGATGAAGACGAGCCTCGAGTTTGCGAGGACGATTCACTGATTCTGCGAAGCCGGACCGCCGCCTATTTTTGCTCTGCAGACGGAAAGGGCCCATCATGCTCGACGACGTCTTCGATCTCGCCTACCTGATCGGGTTTGTAGCGGCCTCTCTCATCCGGGCCTATTGGCTCAAAAGGACGCCTCAATGGTGGCGGAGACGTGAGGTGGTTGCCGAGAGCCGCGAGCGGAGACAAGACAGGCCGCTGATGCTTCTCACGACCTTGGGGATGATCGTTGTTCCCTTCCTATATCTCTTCACCACGAGGCTCGACTTTGCAAACTATTCCCTGCCGCCCACGGCAAGCCTCGTGGCGGGTTCCCTCGGAGCCGCCCTATTCCTCCAGGCCCTCCTGCTCCTCTGGCGGTCGCACGCGGACCTGGCCGATAGCTTCTCGCCGGGGCTTCAGATCAAAAAGGACCACAGGCTCGTGACCATCGGCGTCTACGCGAGGGTCCGCCACCCGATGTACGCCGCTCACCTCCTCTGGGCCGTCGCCCAGCTTCTGCTCCTTCAGAACTGGATCGCGGG
>DAOSXX010000039.1:0-24909 GCA_035380685.1 Methanothrix sp.
CCTGGCTGATGCAGCCGGGAAGGCTGGGGCATTCCGCCACCCAGAAGCCGTCCTCGCCTGGGTATATTATGACCTGCCGCATGGTATCAGCTCAATTATTACCTGATATTATATCTGCGGCCGCTTATTAACCTGCTGGGGACCGAGGCGACGTCAAGGAAAAAAGACGTGGGAGGCTGCTTCGGGAAGCTGAATTGAGAGGATTGTGCCGATACCAGACGGCTCTGGGCGCCGAAGGCGGGCGAGGCGATCCGCCGTCCGGATCGATGCAGACGGTAGATTCGTATCAGTAAGAATGACGATTTTAGAGGTGTATTGATGCCATTTATGCCGTATCCGCATGGCTTGAATATCTCTTTTCAATATCAGGAGGATGATGTGAAATACCTCCATAAAAATTATGCGAGTTATTGTCTCTCTCTAATTTCCATCGATAAACCCAAAAGTTACCTTCACACAATGGCCAAAACTCATTATCATTGTTATTAACTTTATAATCTATTAACTTGCCGATACATCGCTTAGAATCTTCGAACTCTACCACTATTTGTACAGGACCGACACTCTCTTTCCACCATATAGATTTTATTTTATATGGAGTCTTATTCGCAGTTGCTGGAATGTCAAACGTGGTATCTATTCTAATACAGCTCTCAAAAGTTCTTTTAGGCACTTCAACACGTTCATCAATTGAAGATATCTTAGAATTTGCCTTTACGGAGATCCCATTTGATAGTTCTTCTTCATCACTCCACTGGATATTTTTCTCAATATTTATAGGCAAAATACATTTAACTGGAAATGTTGTAAAAAGGTATATCGGACTATATGGAGTATCATAACTTTCGAATTTTATAAAATCTGAGTTCTTGAAAAGTTGTAAATTTACATCACTTTTATCGAAATCAGATTTGTACTTATGCAGTGAAAAAATATTTTCTTCGAGGGATGCATTGACGATCAATCCCTCACACGTCTCTAAAACATTGTCATATATGTAATCCGAGAGTTTCTCGGGTATTGGTTCCAACGATTTTTCGTATTCTATAACATACTCCGGTTCGCGATAAAGCTTGATATCATTCCTGAAGAGTATGTCATACACTTCTGCTAGCTGTTTTTTAATGGAACGACAGGTTCTTTGAAGAAATGGATTTGTAACATCCTCATTCGTTCTATACATTTCAGGGAATCTAAAAAATATTTTTATCTTCCCACCTTCGATTAAAACACTTTTGACATAATAATGCCCCCACCAGTGAAATTTACTTTCTGGAGGAATATCTCGTAATTTCAAGCGTTTCATGTTCACTCTTCTATAATCTGCGTCCAGCTCATCTCCAAGCCTGAGCAGTGCGGCCAAGAGGGTCAGTTTGATCTTTTTGCCTCCAATAGAAGTATCCTCTAACATTGTTAAATCCAAACTTCTATGATATTTTGATACTTTTGCAACAGAATTAGTAAATTCGGAACATAGTTCGAATCCTAATTTTAATTCTCGATCTTTCTCCAAGCATATCGGTTTCCCGCTAACGCAATTTTCGATAATCTTTGCACTGATATCATTATGCACACATCTAATTTTTTCTTTGTCTTCAAACGTGTAATCTCTATTGGATCTCTCTACTCCTGCATAACGCGGTGCTTGCATACCTATGTCATGTAAATAGGCGGATGCTAGGAGAATAAATCGTTCTGAATCGTTTAATATTTTAGATTTATCTTCGAGCAAATTACTTAAAATCTCTATAACCCGTTTTGAATGCTTCGGTCCGTGATCTGTATAATGGTCTATCAATGGATTATCCCATAATTCTATAACGTTTTGTTTTATGGTGTCAAGACAACTTTTAAGTTTCGGATCCTTTATCTTAAGGTTATTTGGGACCATCGTTCACCCTCGCAGTTCTATAGTGATAAGTGGTTTATAAGCTTCTTGTAGGCGTCTTGAATAATTTCAGACAATCTATACGCAGCAAGCCATTTGGGCTCTAACAGCGTCAAGCACGAAAATGCCATTTAACATCGTTTCATTCACATTTTTTCTATACTGAATATTTAAATTATGTACTTTTCGCCAGCCTCTACATCTCACTCCCTGGCTGGATTACCATATCTACGCGGAGATCAAAGCGCTCACTAGATGATAAAGATCCAAGACTTACCACGAGATGGCGTACAAAGCTGTAGGCATCGCTGGCGAGAAGGTCAGGAACTTGGATAAAGGCCTTAGCAAACTGGTCTATTCTGGTGACGAATTAATCCTGAAATCAAACGCTAACCGGTGGTCCTGCACCATCCAAATAGGCAGATAACACATATATTTTTACCATAAGAAGACCCAGTAACTAGATACGCATTCTTCGAGTTGATCCCATGACCATCCCCTGGCACACCCTGACCGCCGACGAGACCCTTGAGAAGCTGAACTCCGGCAAGGAGGGCCTTTCTCTGGAAGAGGTCGAGCGGAGGCTTTCGCGGTTTGGGCCAAACCAGCTCGAAGAGATCTACAAGCCCTCCAAGGCCCGGATATTCCTCCGCCAGTTCGAAAACTACCTCATCATAGTCCTCCTCGCAGCCTCCGCCATCTCCTGGATCGCGGGGGAGACGACGAACGCCTACGTCATCGTCGGGATAATCTTCTTCATATCCCTCCTCGGCTTCGTCCAGGAGTACAAGGCGGAGAGGGCGATGGAGGCGCTCCAGGAGATGGTGGCGCCCGAGGCGAACGTCCTTCGGGCCGGGGGGAGGATGAGCAGAATCCCGGTCAAGGGGCTCGTCCCCGGCGACGTCGTCTATCTTGACGCCGGAGATAAGGTCCCCGCCGATGGTCGGGTGATCGAGGAGACCTCCCTTCAGATCGTCGAGTCGTCTCTGACAGGCGAGTCGGTCCCCGAGAAGAAGGGGGTCGAGGTTGTGGCCGAGGAGACGCCGCTGGCCGACAGGACGAACATGGTCTACATGGGGACGATCGTCGTCTACGGCAACTGCAGAGCGGTGGTGACGGGGACGGGCACGGATACGGAGCTCGGCCGGATATCGGGGCTCGTCCAGAAACGGCCCGAGGACCCGCCGATAAAGACGAAGTTTCAGCAGCTGGCAAAGCAGCTCGCCCTCGTCGTCCTCACCGCCTGCGCCATCATCTTCGCCGTCGAGGTCTATCGAGGCTCGCCGGTCCTGGAGACCCTGATCATCGCCGCGGCTCTGGCCGTCGCCGGAATTCCCGAATCGTTGCCCTTTGTCACCACCATCACCCTCGCCTACGGAACCCAGATTATGGCGAGGAAGAACGCCATCATCCGCCGCCTTCCTGCCGTCGAGACCCTCGGTTCGACGACGGTGATCTGCACCGACAAGACCGGCACCCTCACCCGGGGGGAGATGATGGTGAGGAGGATCTGGACGACCCGGAACGTGGAGGTGACAGGTTCCGGCTACGACCCGGCGGGCTCCTTCCTCCTGGGGGAAAAAGGAACGAAGAGAGAGGTGAAGCCGAGGGAGGATAGACACCTCACCGCCCTTCTAGCCGTCGGCGCCCTCTGCAACAACTCGAAGCTCGAGGAGGGGCCGAAGGGCTGGCAGGTGATCGGCGACCCCACCGAGGGAGCCCTCATCGTCGCCGCCTCGAAGGGAGGCGTCCTAGACTGGGTCGAGGGCTGGTACGTCTCCGAGGTTTTGGAGTATCCCTTCGACTCGGAGATGAGGAGGATGACGACGGTCCACAAATCTCCCGAGGGGCTGACAGTCTCGATGAAGGGCGCCCCCGAGACCGTCCTCAACTTCTGCGCCCGGATCATGAGAGACGGCTCTGAAGAGGCGATAACATCTGAGGACCACCGGAGGGCCCTCGCAGCCGCCGACGAGATGGCGGGCCAGGGCCTGCGGGTCCTAGCTCTGGCGTGGAAGGAGATGGAGGCTGGAGCGAGCCTCGAGCGGGAGGGGGTCGAGACCGACCTGATCTTTTTGGGGCTCGTCGGGATGATGGACCCGCCGAGGGAGGAGGCGAAAGAGGCGATAAAGGTCTGCAAGGCCGCCGGGATAAAACCCGTGATGATCACCGGAGACCACAAACTCACCGCCTCCGCCATCGGACGGGAGCTCGGCATCCTGGCCGAGGGCGGCCGGGTCCTGGAGGGGACGGATCTGGAGAGGATGGAGGATGCAGAGCTTCTGGAGTTGATCGAGGGGGTCTCGATCTTCGCTCGGACGACCGCCGAGCACAAGGTGAGGATCGTCGATGCCTTCCGTGGCAAAGGGCACGTCGTCGCCATGACCGGCGACGGCGTCAACGACGCCCCGGCCCTCCGGACCGCCGATATCGGGGTCGCCATGGGAAAGACCGGAACGGAGGTCTCGAAGGAGGCATCAGACATGGTCATCGCCGACGACAACTTCGCCACCATCGTCGCGGCCGTCGAGGAGGGGAGGAGGATCTACGCCAACATCAGGAAAGCCTCGTCGTACCTTCTATCCTGCAACTTCGCAGAGGTGATGACGATATTCATCGGCGTGATGCTCGGCCTTCCGGTGCCGCTTCTCGCCCTCCAGATCCTCTGGATCAACATCGTAACCGACGAGTTTCCGGCCATCGGCCTTTCCGTCGAGCCCGCTCACTCCGACTTGATGACGAGAAAGCCCCGAAACCCCGCCGAGCCGATCCTCACCAGGGGCCTTTTCCTCTACACCCTGGGGATCTCTGCGGTGATCTTCATGGGAACCCTCGGCCTTTACGCCCTCTCCCTGAAGGAAGGCGTTCCCGTCGAAGGGGCCAGAACCACGGTCTTTGCGGCTCTTGTGATCTTCGAGATTTACAACGCCTACAACAGCCGATCCCTAAAAGACTCCTTCTTCAAGATGAACCCGAGGACGAACAAAAAGCTTATCGCGGGCCTCGCCGCATCCCTCGCGGGCCTGCTGGTTGCGATATACCTGCCGTTCATGCAGAGGCTCTTTGAGACATCGCCCCTCGGCGCCGAAAGCTGGATCACGATCCTGGTTGCGGCATCGGCGGTGGTGGTGGCAGCAGAGATATTCAAGCGCTGGGAGCTTCCCGAGAGGAGGGCGTAAAAAGGTAGAACCGGGCCTCGCCCTCGTTGACGATGGATCGTGAAAATCCCGGAATCTGGGAGACCTCATCATTGAGAGGCCTTACGATCACGTCGGCCCCGAGACCGAGGGCGAGACGACCCATGGCGAGCTGCATCTCCAGGGGCGGCCTTATCGAGTAGAGTAGGGACGCGCCCCGGTAAACGTCCAGGCGCGGGGTGAATATGTCGTCTGAAATGACTTCAAGGCCTCCGAGGGTCCGGGCCTCTTTATCGGTGGTGACGACCTCGAGGTGAGGGGCGAGAAGAAGGGCGACCTCGGGGACTCTCCCGACCCCCACCTCGACGACCTTTCCCGAGTACCGGGCGAGGATGAAACGGGCGAGGTCTGCCCCGCCCCTGATCGACTGGACTTTCATCTTATCCGAAGACGAATAAGAATAACGACGACTGCGACACGACCGCGGCCCTACAGCCCCAGCTTCTCCAGGGCCAGCATCGCCGCCTTCTCTCCAGAGAGGAGCATCCCGCCGAAGATCGGACCCATCCGAGGACCACCTGCGACTGCCGTCGCCGCCATCCCCGCAGCTATGAGGCCGGGGTAGACCTCCTGGGTCACCTCCACCACGGTCTTTTCGCCGACGTCAGCCCACATCGGCTTTTCGCCGACGACGCCTAAAGATCCAACCTTGGCTCCTGGGATCTTCCTCTGGACGACCTTGCAGATGTTGGCGTCGTGGCCGGTCCCGTCGATGACGACCTTCGCCCTGATCGATAGCGGGTCCACGTGAAGCCTCGTCCTCTCCACCGTCTCCCAGTTGATGACCAGGCCAGCGATCTTCTCATCCTCCCTGATCATGACGTCCTCCACGGTGACGAGGTTGATGATCTCGGCCCCAGCGTCGATGACCCCCGCCGTCAATTTCGCCACCGTCTCGATGGAGCTGGCGATGTAGTAGCCCTCCTCATACTCCCGGTACCAGACCCCGAACTCGTCCAGGATCCTGCACCCCTCCCTCTGGACGACGATCCGGGGAAACATCATCCCGCCGCCCCAGATCCCGCCCCCGACGAATAGATCCTTCTCGAAGACGACCGTCTTGGCATCGGCCTCGGCGAGCTTCTTTGCAGCAACCAGGTTTGCGGGACCTGCGCCCACCAGAGCCACGTCCACGTCGGTGTACTTCAAGAAGGACTCCATGTAGGACTCGACTATCGCCTTTGTGATCGTAACTTCATCAAGCGCCATGGGAAGGGCGATGGCCCGATCGGTGATAAAGATATCCTTTTTGGAAATTCTTATCTACCATCCGAGCATCTTCTTCTCCTGCGGAGAATTTCAGAAGGGGGATGGGCTCTGATGCCAGCGGGATTTATGAGCCTCTCGTCCCGTCGAGGGTGGATACGATGGATTTCGAGCCGAAGAGCGCTTTTCGGTCCTGTGAGATGAGCTATTCGTACGACGGCGAGGATTTCTCAAACCCCAGAATCCTGGTGGTGGGGTGCGGTGATGCCGGCTGCAAGATGGCGACGAGGCTTGTAAACCTCGGCGTCTCCGGCGCCGAGACCCTGGCCGTCAACACCGACCGGCGCCGGATGGGGGAGATCAAGGCCGACAAAAAGATCTTCATCGACAGGGGCGTCGTGGGCGAAGATGGTGTCGGAGGCGACCCAAAGATGGGAAGGATCGCCGCCGAGAGGTCGAGGCTCGCCCTGGAGGAGGCCCTGGGGAATAGAGACCTCGTCTTCGTCGCCGCTGGCCTCGGCGGCGGGACCGGCACGGGCGCAGCTCCCGCCATATGCGAGATGGCAAAAGATCTCGGCGCAACGACGGTGGCGATATTCACCATCCCCCTGGGAGTGGACCCTCGGCCAGGAGGTGGGGGGCAAAGGGTCCCCGAGATCGACGATCTGGTGAAGGCTGCAAACACCGTCATCCTTCTGGACAACAACAGAATTCTCGATATGGCGCCGGACTTATCTCAAGATCAGGCCTTCTCGGTGATGGACCAGGTGGTGGCCGAGATCGTCAAGGGGATCGTCGAGACGATTACTCAGACCTCTCTCATCAACCTCGATTACGCCGACGTCAGGACGATCGTGTCCAGCGGCGGCCTCTCGGCGGCCCTGGTGGGCGAGGTCGGCTCAGAAGACGAGGCCGAGGAGGTCGTCCTTTCGGCTTTGAGGTCCCCCATGCTGGATGTGGATATAAAACGAGCCACCGGCTGCCTCCTCCACATAACGGGGGGCTGCGACCTGACCCTCAAGAAGGCGGCGACGATCGCCGGTGCCCTCACCGAGGAGCTGGGCCCGGAGGCGAACGTCATCTGGGGGGCCAGGGTTAAGGAGGGGCGCGAAGGAAAGATCGGCCTTCTCGCTATAATGACCGGCTTGGGGATGCCGTCGGTTTCCGACCGATCATAAAGCTTGTCCCTGGACAAAACGTTTCGATTCTGAACTTCAATTCGGCATCTCGGGCCTGACCCTGAGGAACTTCACCTCCTCTCCCAGGGTCATGGTGGCGTCGATCCCGACCTTGGTTGTGATCCCGTCGACGGACCGCGGGTCCAGGGTGCTCCCCCGGACGTTGGGGTAGATGACGATATCCTCGTCGCCCCTCACCCTGGTGGCGAGGGCGTACTCCAGGTCCTGAGGGTTGTAGACGTCGACGTCGTCGTCGACGACGATGACGTGCTTGAGGCTTTTGTGAGCCTCGAAGGCCGCATCGATCACCTTTCTCGGGTCGGACTGGTCCCTCTTTTTGATCTGGACGACGGCGTGAAGGTAAGAGCATCCGCCCTCCGTCAATATGACGCCCCTCGCGTCGGCTACCCGGGATGCGGCCCTGAATATCAGGGGCTCGTAAGGGATGCCCATCAGCATCTTGTGCTCGCCCCCCGAGGGGAGGAGGCCGTGATAGATCGGAACCTCTCTGGTCATCATCTTCGTGAGGTGGATCACAGGCTCCATCCTCGGAAAGTCCCGCGTTCCGGTTATGTCCACAAACGGCCCCTCGGAAGCCCTCTCTCCGTCTATATACCCCTCGAAGACGATCTCGGCGTGGGGGACCAGAATGCCGTTGTCGAGGGGCACGAGCTCCACGGGGTTTCCGGATAGGGCGCTGGCGTACTGAAACTCCATCCCCAGGGGTACCCGGGTGCTGGCGGCGATCATGACGACGGGATCGACGCCGATGACGATCCCCACCGGGAGCCTCTCGCCCTGGCTTAAAGCCTCCTGGAGGAGCATGTGGGTGTGCCTTCCTGGAACGAGCCTCGCCGCCACCTTGTCCTTTTCGAGGACCATCATCCGGTGGACCGAGGCGTTCGTCTTATCGCCAAAAGCGGATACTACGATCCCGGAGGTGATGTAGGGGCCACCGTCCCCCCGAAAATGGGTGAGGATGGGAAGACTCGATAGGTCGGGCTCGCTTTCGACCTCCATGAAGGAGGAGGAGTCCACCTCCCGGACCCAGCCGCCATCCACGTCGATTCGTGCAAGCTCTTTCACCATCTCTTCTTTGGTGGTCGCTAGAGCCCTTGCCAGAAGGTCCCGGGTCCCCAGGACGTTCATGCAGCACTTCTTGCCGTCGACGTTGTTGAAGAGAACGGGACCGGCCTCGACGGAGAGGGCCGCGGCCTCGAGCATCGGCGAGATGGGGCGGTCCACCTCCTCCAGGAGGCCTGCCTCCTGAAGCTCATGGAGGAAACCTCTGAAGCTCATGCAAGAGGAGAGGCCCCCTCCTGATAAAGACCTTTGCTTTTCAGACGATGAGGACCGCGATGACCCCCGTCATGAATATGCCATCGAAGGTCCCCGCGCCCCCGATGCTCGCCACCGGCGCCCCCAGGTCTGAGATCCGATTCAGGTTGAGGAGGTCGGCTCCGATGAGGGTTCCCAGGACCCCTCCGACGTAGGCGGTGACGAATCGGCACTCGGGGATGGGGCAGAAGGCCGCCGTGAGGATGAGAGCGGATAGGGCCGCCGCGAGGGGCGGGATGAAGAGGGGGGTCGCTATCCCCAGGCCCCTGATCGGCCTTGCGACGCTGTGGGTCACCAGGGCGACGATGACCGTCCCCGCGAGGGCGATGGGCGCAACCTGGGGATAGGCAACCAGAAGGTATGCCGAAACCAGGACCGGGATCAGAGCGCCGCCGACGTTGACGGCCACCGTCGTCTGGTTTGTAACCGTCTTCACCACCGGCACCCGATAGACCATGCCGAAGCTCCTGACGAAGGTCTCCCTCACCACCGGGACCTTCGACTCCATGGTGAAGAGGGGAAAGTTCATCCCGGCGCCCACGAGGGAGGCGGCGAGGAGAAGGAGGGCGTCAGACCAGGAGAAGCCCATCTTGGTGAAGGCGGTGCTGAGGGCCCCGAAGAAGAGGAGGGTGACGCTCACCCATAGCACCACGGCCAGGAGGAGGATCGCAAAAATCCCGAAGGGGAGGTAGATCATCCGGTTGTTCATGAAATCGAATTGATCTGATGAAGTATAACCCTTCGTCTCTCTGGGGGCAGAGGCAGATCTTCAGGCCGGAGATGAGGTCTCATGCAAAAGCCTGATCTAACTTCAGATCAGAAAGTGGTCGGGAAGATCTCAAAACCGAGTCGGTTGGTGCGGATACCATGACAGAACCAAAAGCAAATAGGATCAAGCACAGCATAATGGTGATGAGCGGCAAAGGGGGCGTCGGAAAGACGACGGTGGCGGTAAACCTGGGCCTCGGCCTCGCCCTCTACGGAAAAGAGGTGGGGGTTTTGGACGCCGACATCACGGGGCCGAACGTCCCCAAGATGCTGAACATTGAAGATAAAGTCATGACGGGCGACGAGGACCAGACGATCCATCCTGTGGAGATCCCCGTGGGGGCCGACGGAGCCGTAAGGGTCGTCTCCATGGCCTTTGTGATCGGAAAAGACAGCCCCGTCGTCTGGAGGGGACCCCTCAAGATGCAGGTCTTGAAGCAGTTCATCGAGACCGTCGCCTGGGGAGATCTCGACTACATGCTGATCGACCTGCCCCCTGGAACGAGCGACGAGCCTCTCAGCATCGCCCAGCTCCTCCGGCCCGACGGCACCATCGTCGTCACCACCCCCCAGGACCTGGCCCTTCTCGACGCTAGGAAGGCGATCGACATGTCGCGGTCCCTGGTGATTCCGGTCCTGGGAATCATCGAGAATATGAGCGGTTTCACCTGTCCCAAGTGCGGAGGAGCGATCGACCTATTCAAGGTCGGCGGCGGGATGAGGGCCGCCGCGGAGCTGGGGGTCCCCTTCCTCGGGAGGATCGAGATCGATCCCGCTATCTGCGAGACCGGCGACAGCGGCAAGCCCTTCATCCTGAACGTCCAGTCGAAGAACGCCGAGGCCTTCGACGGGATAGTGAGAAAGATCATGGCCCACTACGAGGACGAGAGGGGAGAGGCAAGGTCCTCAGCGGAATAAAGGTTCAGGTGGCTTTCTTGATCAGATAGCCACCGTTGCTTATTCCCAGCAGTGCCAGCATGCTCGAATCCAACGCGGGAAAAGCGTCGATCACGCCGCCGCTGGCGAAGAACGTCTCCCCCAGGAGGAAGATGTAAACCGCCGCCAGAAGGACTGTGAAGTAGAACATCTGCACCTTGCCCAGATCCGGTATGGTGGAGTCGTCTCCATCCTCGCCGCTGAAGAGGTCCGAAAAGCTGGCGTCCTTTTCTGATTCGTTGTAAAGGATCCTGCCCACGGCGTAGACCTTGGCCTCTTTTTGAAGGGCATCCAGCTCGGATTTGGCCTTCAGGGCCTCGGGATCCGCCCCGCGGTTGGCGGCCAGCTTCTTCGCCGTATCTTTGACGGACTCATCCTCTTTGCCGGTTTGATTCTCTTTCATATCCTTTATCAGAGGCGACCCGATCAAAGAGGTGATGCTGATCCCGATGAGGGCCCACAGCTCTTTTGGGATGGATATGGACATGGGCTCAGGATAGCCAGCCTCGAGGTTCATGAAGACCGCCGTTGTAAATCCGGAGAGAATTATGAGCGTCCAGAGGAACATTTGGGTCCGCGAGAGGCTCATCCTCCGTCTATGATCGATAAGGAGGCCAGAGTTCCTCCCCAATTTGCCCCGACCGATGACCACGGCGATCAACGTCAAAAGCACAAAGGTGGCGATCCATGTCGAGACTCGGAGCCAGGGCGTGGGGTCTGGTTTGACGTCTCCCAGACCCCCTCCGGCGGGTGCGGTTTCGGCTGCCAGCCCCGCCACGCTGTAATGTAGCGCCCAGTAGTTTACTGCCAAAATTAAGGCCAGAAAGACGCATATCAATATGGTGTGCCATCTGCGCCATTCGTTCTTCTTATCAGCCATCTAAGACCTCCTAACAGCCAACATTCTTTAGACGGTATGTATTTATCAGGTTTTCTATTGTATGGTGTTCTCAACTTCGATTGTGGTTTAAAAAAATAACAATAATAGTATTATGGCAGACTGAAAATTGGATGGACGGAGGAAAAGGCCTCCGATCCACCAGACAGACCCGACCACCGAAGAGTTCACCACTTTCCCGATTTGATCACGTTCAGGCTCTGGACGACCTTGGCCCCCGCCTCCTGGCTGAGCTTGTATTTCTGGCAGATGGCGAGCGCCCTCGTTATCTCGTCCTGCTCGTCGGCCCCGGCCCGCTGGGATACCAGCACCTCTGCAGCGGCGTACCCCTTATCCAGAAGGATCATCTGGACCTCTTCCAGAAAGGATTCGTTCATGCAGAGGGGTCCGGTCCCGATCTCCTTGACCACCTTGTCCATGTTCTCCATTTCTTTCGTCTTCACGCTTTCACCTCCGTGCGATGTTCAAACCCCCTAATCCGACTTCAAATAATTTTGACCCGTCGGCACCGATCAAATTCTAACAGATCAGAGAGATCATCATCCCTCGGCCTGCCCCTCTCGGCCTTAGAAAAGGTGGGGATCCCCCGATGGTTGGCACCTGACCCCCCAGCTTTTCCGCCACTTTACCGTGATCGTTCGCGAGAACATCTTCATTTTATGGTGCGTCTCGGTTATAAGAATATAGGTGATCTCCTCTTTCAGGCCTATGCACCATGCTCTTATGTCACATGGACTTTGCAGACGCTGCTCACGATGACTTCGCCCTCATGCTCCGTCCAGGCCCAAAAGAAGACGTAGCTGTCTTCGCTCCAGGGACCTTCCAGCTCCAGCTGCTCTCCGCCGCTCAAGTTTCCGAGGTCCGTTTCAGTTTGGTTGCAGCCCTCCCGCGCCGATCGGACCGATACGAGATGGACGTCCCCCGTGGCATCGTAGGCTGAAACCCTCAACGTTATGGGATCTTCGGGCGCGATCGTCCCCTCGAAGGAAAGCTCTCCCTCGGGATCGATCACGAAAAGGTAGAGGACAGGCACCTCTTCTGCAGGCTCAGCTTCCGCAACGTCCGATTCGATCTCCGCCACCTCATCTGCGTAGACGATCGCCGTGGCCGCAACAAAGACGGTCAGAAATAACATCCAGGCAAAAATCCGCGGATTCATCTTCAACTCCCCAATCGGTCAAGATTCGTTTGCCGACCCGGCGGCTCAAACGATTAAAACGATTATAATTGGGATGGGAAAACATATCAAATTTTCGCTGATGATGGCCCCACCTTCCGAGGATGAAAAAGGTGAAGAGGAATGGCTCAGGAGGCTCGATCCCGATTAGGCTCGTCTTCGGCCCAACCGTCATTATCCGAGGGCGAATCTTGGGGATTCAAAATCACGAGGTTTCTGTAGGGATAAGGTATCTCGATCCCCTCTCTGTCGAACCTCTTCTTCACCGCCTCTCGAATCTCGCAGCCGGTGGTGTAGGCGACGTCTCTTGTGGGCACGTCCACCGAAAGCCTCAGGTTCACGGCGAAGTCTCCAAGCTCCGCCACCCTCACGGCGATCTCCTGGTTTTTGAGGACGAGAGGATGCCTCTTCGCCACATCGAGGATGATTTCTCTCGCCTTATCGATATCTGCGGTGTAGCCTATCCCGAAGTCCACGCGCCAGGTTATGACGGGATCCACGATCGACCAGTTGACTATCGGCTGGTTTCCCATGATGCTGTTCGGAACGAAGATCCTCCGGCCGTCCCATGTCTTTATGGTGGTGTGTCTAAGGGTCAGATCCTCGATCTGGCAGTACTCGCTGTTGAAGTCGATGTAGTCGCCGACCCTGAAAGGGTGGAATACCGCCAGGAAGATCCCTGAGATGACGTTTGAGAGGGAGTCTTTGGCGGCAAAGCCGATGGCGAGACCCGCGACACCGGCACCGGCCAGCAGGGTTACCGCAAGCCTGTTGAGGGGTGGTATCTGATATACGATCATTATGAAGCCGACGATGTAGATGGCGGCCACCAGAAGCCTTCGGATGATGGTCCTGAAGGTCCTCTCGGTCTCGACATCGAGGCCGACCTTTCCGCTGCTCGTCATCCTGGGGATGTGGACTGTGATGGCTCGGTCCACCATACCGGCGATGAGATGGGTCAATATGAGGATCGCCACTATTGTCGCGATAGTTCCCAGGATGGAGAAGATATCGATTCCCAGGGTTGAGTTCAGATAATCAACTATCTGGGTGGTGGCTGACTGGGCGCCATCTCCTGTAAGCTGGATTGGCACATCTGGAGAGAGTTCAGCGGGAAGGCCCGTCGTGACGTTCGATGCGTTTGAGGCGGGGTCCATACCGTCCGGTCCGAAGTCGGTGGGTATGGTGTAATCGTAGAAGACGTCCTCCTCCGCCGATATGATATCGTCCTCGTCCATTGAGCTGGCAAGATCGTAGCGAAGGTTTATTAAGGTTCGCTGCGGCGCATCCGCCATTTTGGACAGTCCGTCTCGCGGAAAACCTCCAAAAGGACTTTCAGCTTGTCAGGAAAATATCATTTTCATGACGCTCCACGTCAACAAGAGAGGGGTTAGAGTTCTGGGGATAGCCGAGAGCTTCGTGAAGACGGAGCGTTCGTCCAGGCTGGCCGGCGTGGTCATGCGAAAGGATCTGAGGGTCGACGGGTTTGGTTTCGCCGAGATATCCGTCGGAGGGGACGACGCCACCGAAGGAATTTTGAAGATATTCAGGGGCCTTGAGAGAAGCGACATAAACGCCCTCCTCCTGAACGGATCGGTCATCAGCTGGTTCAACATCGTCGATCTCGACCTGGTCCGCGAGGTGACGGGCCTTCCGGTGGTAAGCCTAACCTACGAGGAGTCGGAGGGGCTGGAAGGGTACATAAGGGAGTATTTTCGCCATCCCGAAGAGAAGATCAGATTGTACAGAAAGCTCGGAGAGCGCGAGCCCTTGAGGCTCAAGACCGGGTTTGAGGTCTACGCGAGGTCTATTGGAGCTACGGCAGAGGAGACGAAGGGCCTTCTCAACTCCTTCATCCTGGAGGGGAAGGTGCCAGAGCCCCTCCGAGTTGCGAGGCTTCTTGCCAGGAGCATACTTCGAGAGGAGATCGAGATAGGGCGGTTTGATGAAAAGGGCGAGGTCTGTTAAGTTGATGGGCGCGAGTCTGGAGAGTAAGCCCCCTTCTGTTCGTGCTCGCTAGCATTGGCGGCATTCAGCTTAGCGCCATACCCGGGCGTTGGCTGGACTCCATCGATCGCCCTTATTTTGGCTTGCACCCGCAGGGATTCGCCGTTTCATCTGCCTTCCTCGCGACCTCAGCCTTTCGGCATCATGGCATTGGCGAGGTGCAGTCTCGTTTCTGTGCCAGAGCCAGAGCTCTCGCCCTACACCCGAAGAGGTGTCTGCGTGTCCAGAGGTGGGGGGACTTTCCACACCGGCGAAGGGTTCGCCAGCGGCAGCCGCCCTTCCACTCTCGCGCCCGGGCCGCATAAGGGAGGAAGATATAAAAAGCCTTTGTGGGGGGTTTGATTTGTCTTGAATGGGCGCAGGTCAGACCCTTTTTGGGGGCACCACAAGTCGGATGCACAGCCCCGATAGGAGGCAGAACGTGCCGAGGTAGAGGAATACTGGGAAGTAGTCGCCTCCGGTCACGTCCAGCAAACGGCCGCCGAGAGACGGGCCCAGGGGTCCGGCGACGAAGCCGTAGGCGGTGAAGACGAGGCCGAATATGGCTCCGAAGTGCTCGAGGCCGAAGCAGTCGGTCGCCAGGGGGGCTGAGACGGAAAAGAGGGTCCCGAAGGCGAACCCCACCACCGCCGCCAGGATGGCACACGCCGGGAGGCTGCTGGCGCTGGGCAAGACGAAGTAGGCGAAGCCCGCCGCAAAGAAGGTGGTGCTCATGGTCAGGTTTCTGCCGATGACGTCGGAGAGGTATCCGGCCACCAGGCGTCCGGTTCCGTTCGTGAAGTTGAACGCCGTCAGGATTAAGACGGCGGATTCGAGAGGAAATCCTTTTGAGAGGCCGTAGGTGGTTGAAAGGGTCACCATGGCGATTCCTGCCGCCCCCATCATAGCCCAGGTGGCCCAGAGAGACCAGAAGCTCCGAGTCCTGACGCTCTCCTGCACCGTCATGGACGATCCCGGACCGAGGGCGGCTTCAAGCTTCCTTCCCGAGGATCGGTCTGCCTGAAAAGTCGGCAGGTCCGGCGGCTTGGCGAGACTGGCGGCGGCAAGACCCGTGGCGAGAGCCAAGATGGATATGGCGGTGATCATGGGTTCGTATCCAATGGAGCCGAGCATGCGGGCGAAGAGGGGGGTCATGATGGCGGCGGAGAGGCCGAATACCAGATTGACGACACCAGATGCCAGCCCCCTATTCTGAGGGTACCACCTTTGGACTGTGGTCAGGGCCGGGATGAGGACGAAGCAGGAGGAGACGCCCGTGAGAAAGGCCCAGACGTAGAGCATGAAAACGCCCGAGGCGTGAGCGACGATGTTGACGCTGAGGCCGCAGATGACGACGCCCGAGGCGATCATAGCCCTTGGGCCGTAGCGCTCCTGCCAGCGGCCCACCAGGAACATGAAGATTCCCACGGCGGCCAAAACGAAGAAGAGGATGTTCCCGATGGCGGCTCGCCCCACGGAGAACATCTCCTGCCAGACGGGCCCCATCACCCCAGGAAAGCCGAAGATCAGCGCCCCGGGCCAGAAGATGGCCGCAGAGCTGCCAACGACGGCAAAAATCCCCCTCGCGTTTACTGACATCGTATCCTCCTTCTGTTCTGACCTTCTTTTTGCGTCATCACCCTTTAAGAAATGATGCACTCGGTCTGCGTCTTCACGATCACGTTCTTAAAGATGCCAAACTTGCAAAAAGCTCGCGCCGAAATGCCGGATCTCTCCGAGCCTGTCGGTCTGAATCTTGAACGATCCCCCGATCGACTGGCATATCCAAAAAACTTTCTCTTATAGATCACCAAGTATTTACTCCATTAAGCCCCAATTGTCTGCTCAACTGTGAACAATAAGATAGGGAGGTTGTAAGATGAGAAAAGCTGTGACCTTTGGAGGAGCATTGATCCTCCTCCTTCTGCTGGCGGGCCTTTCCGCCGTAGGAGACGACTTGGAGAGCGCCGCCGACGTCGAAGATCCGTGGGCTGCCATAGACTCCAGTCTAATCGCCTCGAAGGTGGAGGTAAAGGACATCTCCGGCAAGTACGCCGATCTGACCCAGGGCGTTGCCGTCGGGACCGAGGGGAACGCCACCGAGGAGTACCCCTACCAGGAGGAGTGCGTCTGGACGATAGAGCAGCACGGCTCCCTTCTGGTGGCCGACATGGAGTGTGCCGAAGGTGGGCCTTACCAGGTCGTGGGTTCCACCTCCATGGATGAGGTGCACATATACTACATCGGTCCCGAAACGGTTGACGGGATGAACGTGACCGTCGAGGGGATTTTGGACGGGGAGATCCTGGAATCCGGCGAGATCGTCATGAACGGCGTGGGCGCCGCCTACGATGCGGATCTGAATGAGGTCTACTACTTTGCAGAGACCACCGTGCTGACGCCGATAGAAGAATAAGCTGGAAAAAGATGTAAGCTCGAAAATCTATTTCTAAATCGGGGTCGAGGACGACCATCCTCGGCCCATTGTTTTTGTCATCGTCCCGGGAAGAGAACCTCACCATTCCCGGCGGCAACATCGATCCGAGACAGCCATCATCCCTTCCTCTGCGCCATCCGACCAGCAGGTTAAGCATTTGTGCTTACTTTTCTGCCGTAATGCTTATGTTTGTGTTTGCGTCTATGCCCCCTCCATGAACCGCAGAGTCCTATCATTTCTGATCGGATTTGTCCTGGCGTCGTGCCTCGTCATATCGGGGTCCGCTGCTGATGATTCGCTCCTCGTCTATTGCGGCGCAGGGATGAGCGAGCCGATGGAGAAGATCGCCGACCTTTTCGAGGAGCAGGAGGGCGTCGAGATCCAGTACACCTTCGGCGGGTCGGCCCAGCTCCTCTCCCAGATCGAGCTGTACCAGACCGGGGACCTCTACATGCCCGGGGCTCGATCTTACATCGAAACGGCGATGGAGAAGGGGTACGTCGACGAGACGAGAGACGTCGTCTACCACGTCCCCTGCATCATCACCCCGAAGGGAAACCCTGCCGGAGTGGAGTCTCTCGAAGATCTGGCCGAGCCTGGGGTGAGGGTCGCTCTCGGCGATCCTGCGGGCCCTGCCATCGGAAAGAACTCTAAGAGCATGCTGGAGAGGTTGGGGATCTGGGAAGAGGTCGAAGAGAACGTCGTCGCCTTCTCGGCGACCGTAAACGAGCTTCTGGTCTACATATCGATGGAGCAGGCGGACGCCGCCATCGTCTGGGAGGACCTCTTCGACCCCGAGACGATGGATAAGGTCGAGATACCCCTGGAGGATAACGGTATCAAGGTCGTCCCCATCGGAACTCTCGTCTTCTCCGAGGACGAGGAGACGGCCGAGAAGTTCATGAACTTCGTCGCCTCGGAGGAGGGCAAGGCGATATTTGCAGATCATGGGTTTGCTGCATATCCTGACCCGCGATACGAGGGGACGAGCTGAAGGGCAGAATGAGGGGTAGTAGACTGACGGGGAAAAAGGAGCGGGTGGAGGTGGAGGAAGCTGACGGTCCTTGAACGGCTCTGGCTGAAGGCGGCGACGATCGGGGCGAGCCTTCTCCTTGCGGCCTTCATATCGATCGTCCTCCTCCTGGTCCTGAGCCATTCGCCTCCAGAGACCTTCCTTGCATCCCTCCGCTCCGATGAGATCCGGTTCGCCATCGGCCTCAGCCTCAAGACCTCGATCGCCTCGACGACCCTTTGCATCCTAGTCGCGGTCCCGGCGGCCTACGCCCTCGCCCGCTACGACTTTTTTGGAAAGAGGGCGGCGAGCACCCTTCTCGACATGCCTCTCGCCCTCCCGCCCCTGGTGGCAGGGGTCGGTCTCCTCCTCTTCTTCGGGACGAGCCCTCTGGGAAGGGGGCTCTCGGAGGCGGGGCTCGTCTTCGTCTTCACCCCCCTGGGGATCGTGATCGCCCAGTTCTTCGTGAACGTACCCTTCATGCTGAGGGTGATGAGGTCGACCTTCGAGGGGATCAGCCCGCGGTACGAGCACGTCGCCAAGACCCTGGGGTGCACCGAATTCCAGGCGATCTGGAGGGTGACCCTCCCCATGGCCTCAAACGGGCTTCTCGCGGGGTCTGTCATCACCTGGTCGAAGGGGATCGGAGAGTTTGGGGCGGTTCTGATGCTGGCGGGGGCTACTAGGATGAGGACCGAGACCTTGCCCACATCCCTCTTTTTGAACATGTCCTGCGGGAAGCTTGACGAGGGGATCTCGGCGGCGACGATCCTGATCCTTATCTCCGTCGTCTCGCTATACGTCTTCGAGCGGCGGGTCGGGGGGCTCCGCCTTTAGGTGGAGAAGGTGGCGTGAGGAGATGGATGAGAAGGTGAAGAGCGGATAAGGAGGAAAGAGGAGATGGGGGAGAAGGAGGAGAAGGAGGAGACGGTGGAGAGAGGAGAAAATGCTGAGGATTGATAGGGTCTCCAAGGATCTCGGCGACTTCGTCCTGAGGGATGTCTCCCTGGAGGTGGGGTCCGGTGAGTATCTCGTCATCATCGGGCCCACCGGCTCGGGAAAAACGATCCTGATGGAGGCGGTGGCCGGGATCTCTCCTCCCGATGCTGGCAGGATCTATCTCGACGGCTGGGATATCACCGAGGAGGCTCCGAGGAGCCGGAGGATCTCGATGGTCTACCAGGACTACATGCTCTTTCCCCACCTATCGGTCAAAGAGAACATCGCCTTCGGCCTGCGGTCACAGAAGGCCTCCCCCGCCGAGATCGAGAAGAAGGTGGCTGAGGCCTCGAAGCTTCTGGGGATCAGCCATCTTCACCGCCGGCGGCCCGAGACCCTCAGCGGCGGCGAGAAGCAGAGGGTGGCGATGGCGAGGGCGATCGTGATGGAACCGAAGGTTTTGCTCCTCGACGAGCCGCTGAGCGCCCTCGACGGCGCCACGCGGGAGAGGCTCCGCCGAGAGCTGAAGAGGATCCACCAGGTCTACGGGACGACGATCATCCACGTCACCCACAACTTCGAGGAGGTCTTTGCCCTCGCCGACAGGGTGGCGGTGATGAACGGCGGCGAGATCGTCCAGGTGGGAACCCCCGAGGAGGTCTTCAGAAGGCCCAACTGCGAGATGATCGCAAACTTCGTTGGGGTCGAGAACGTCTTCAAAGGCCTGGCATCCGAGAGGGGCGGCCTCATCGAGATCGAGGTGGACGGCCTCAAAATAGTCTCGGCGATGTGTGATCTCGATGGAAACGGAGACGAAGGCGGAGCCGGAAGGAAGGACAAAAGGGAGGACCGAAACGGCCGGGAGGTCTTCGCCTCGGTCAGGGCCGAGGATATCCTCATCTCCAAGGCCTCCCTCAGATCCAGCGCCCGAAACTCCTTTCAGGGCAGGGTCGAAGAGATCGCCAACGGCGGGATGATGGTGAAGGTCTGGGTCGACGCCGGAATCCCCTTCATGGCGATGCTGACCCGGCGCGGGTGCCAGGAGATGGACCTCGCCGAGGGCGACCACGTCTATCTGACCTTCAAGGCGACGGCGGTGCACGTATTCTGAGGGGTCGAGACTGGTGGCGAAGGGAGCTGCCTGGGGCCAAGGCCGTCTGTGCAGGTATTCCTTCGTTGGGTCTCCGAGATCATGGCTGCATCTCGCCACTTTTACATACTTGCTCCGCAACTAATAAATGTTCAGAATTTAAACTCGATCTGAGAAATTATGTCTATCAACAAAAAACCACTGGAATCGGTTGAAGAAAGCGATTTACAGAATTTACTGGAAAATCAAGTTCCTGAGAGTAAGATTATCGATTACAAAGAAATGTTGCCAGGTAAAAGTGACTCAGACAAAAAAGAGTTCCTTTTTGATGTATCATCATTCGCCAATGCCGCTGGTGGCCACCTTGTCTATGGAATAAAAGAAGAAGAGGGATTTCCAGTGGAAATTTGCGGTCTGCACAATATAAATCCCGATGAAGAAATCAGGCGTATGGAAAGCATCATACAAGACGGGATAGACCCAAGAATACCGGGAATTTCTATAAGGTCGATACAATTAAAATATGCAAATTGTGCGATAGTTATACACATCCCAAAAAGCTGGGCATCACCACACATGGTAACGTTTAAAGGATCGTCGAAATTTTATTCCCGCAACTCTGCTGGAAAGTATCCTCTCGATGTCTCGGAGATAAGAAGCGCTTTTCTCCTCTCAGAAACGACTGCCGAGCGGATCAGAAATTTCCGTTCTGAACGGCTCAGCAAGATTGTAGCTGGAGAGACACCTACGCCTTTAAATGAATCCCCAAAAAGCATTCTACACATCATACCATTTGGTGCGTTTGAGCCAGGAGCTAAATTTGATGTATCGATCCTAGAAGAAGAAAAATACAATAATAGGTATTTAATACCAAACTCCCTGTATAATTCACACAGATATCGAAGATATAACTTTGATGGCTTACTCACATACGAAGTTAAGCAAAATTCTTATGCACAAGTTTTCCGTAACGGTGCTATCGAAATTGTCGACACACTAAAATTAAACGCGTTGAATTCATTTAAAATAATGGATTATGAGTCATCCTTGCTTGAATCGCTGCGAGAATATACGTTTATCCAAAAAAGACTTGGAATCGAACCGCCGATCTTCATCATGGTTAGCCTTCTTGGAGTGGATGGTGTCGGTATTTTTGTGAGTGATTATTATGCAAATGAGGGGGCGCCGATAGACAGAAACGCGCTTCTCGTACCCGAAATTCTTATAGATAATTTTGAGTATGAAGCGGATCGAATGATGAAACCGGCTTTTGACGCAATATGGAATGCTGCAGGATGGAAAAGATCATGGTGCTATAATGAAGACGGAAAGAGGGTCGTCTGATTTCTCAAAATTTGATGATTAATACTCCAGCCAATATTCGATTGTGAGCCCTCATCGAGAATATGCTTGACCTGTACCGGCGGCTTTCTGAGTCGAAGACCGGCCACGAGAAGCCCCTCCTCTCGCGGCAGATCGAGGCGACCGACCGGCATATCGGCGGCCTCGTCCGCGAGCTTCTCGGATTGACTGAGGGGGAGTTCGCCATCGTCGAGGACGCCGCCCGGTGATCTCGCCGCCCGGCGGGCGCGGCCAGCGGGTCGGTCTTTCGCCGCCGGAGGTATATTTTAGATCGTATTTTAGTAACTCGATATAATCGTTGCGTCCTCGATGGACTTCTCCCGCCACCCTCCGGCGATGGTGAGCCTCGTCGAAAAGATGCTCGACCTGCACCGGTGGCTGGCGGAGACGAAAACCGGCCACGAGAAGACCCTCCTCTCGCGCCAGATCGATGGCGACCGACCGGCAGATCGACCGGCTCGTCTGCGAGCTTCGCGGATTGACTGAGGGGGAGTTCGCCATCGTCGAGGACGCCGCCCGGTGATCTCGCCGCCCGGCGGGCGCGGCCAGCGGGTCGGTCTCCGCCGCCGACTGCTCGCCACGATCTCCGCCTCCCCCGGAGATCCCGGTCCGCTGAGGAAACCTGAAGGCAATTTTATATCAATGCCAAATAAAAATAGATGGATACCCGTCTATTATTCCCTTTATGCAAGTTCTCGGGCCTTGGCGTAGGCTTCGTTGGCCTCGGTTCTCCTGCCTAAGAGTTCGAGAGCATGGCCTTTGTTTTTCCAGGCAGCAGGTAAATCTGGATCGAGCCTGGTGGCCATGTCAAAGCAATCGAGGGCTTCAGTTAGCTTGCCCTGGATCCCGAAGATGATGCCTTTGTTATTCCAGGCGTCGATATACTCAGGGTCGAGACGGATGGCCTCGTCGTAAGCCTGGATAGCCTCATCGTACTTGCCCTGATCTACGAGAGCATTGCCTTTGTTATACCAGGCGTCTGCATGCTTAGGGTCGAGACGGATGGCCTCATCGTAAGCCTGGATAGCCTCATCGTATTTGCCCTGATCAGCGAGAGCATTGCCTTTGTTATTCCAGGCCCAAGCATCCCCAGGGTCGAGACGGATGGCCTCGTCGTAAACCGCGATAGCCTCGTCGTACTTCCCCTGACCACAAAGAGCAGCCCCTTTGTTACTCCAGGCTTTGGTATAGCCCGGATTGAGACGGAGGGCCTCGTCAAAAGCCTGGATAGCCTCGGAGTCTTTGCCCTGGTCGTGGAGAGCAACGCCTTTGTTGTACCAGGCCATGAAATGTTCGGGATCAAGCCGGACGGCTTCGTCGTAAGCCTGGATCGCCTCGTCGTACTTGCCCTGATCTGCGAGAACAACGCCTTTGTTATACCAGGCATCTGCATACCCGGGATCTAGCCGGATGGCTTCGTCGTAAGCCTCGATCGCCTCATCATATTTGCCCTGGTCATGGAGAACATTGCCTTTATTATTCCAGGGAGAGGCATACTCTGGATTGAGCCGAATGGCCTCGTAGCAAGCTTGGATAGCCTCGTCATACTCGCCAAGCTCATGGAGAACATTGCCTTTATTATTCCAGGGAGTTGCATACTCAGGATCTAGCCGGATGGCTTCGTCATAAGCCTCGATCGCCTCGTCATACTTCCCCTGATCTGCGAGAGCAGCCCCTTTGTTATTCCAGGCCAAAGCTAGTTCAGGATCTAGCCGGATGGCTTCGTCATAAGCCTGGATAGCCTCATCGTACTTGTCCTGATCTGCAAGAGCAGCGCCTTTGCCATTCCAGGCCTCGGCAAGTTTGGGATCAAGCCGGACGGCTTCGTCGTAAGCCTGGATAGCCTCATCGTATTTGCCTTGTGAATAGAGAGCAACGCCTTTGATGAACCATTCCTCTGCCGTCTCCTGGCAACATACGGGCATCGAAAGCACCACCAGCACCAGCACGCTCAAAATTAGTCTCATTCTAAATCCGCCCCTCTTATGATTAAGACTGTCACTAACTATGAAAAATGTTTCGGCGGATCACTGCAGCCCTTGGGTTTCTGCTTCGCCTTCCGAACCTTCGCCGAGCGCTGCTGTCTCTAGCCTCAACACAAATCGATTCGGCCCTCGCCGATAATGTGCTCGCTCTGGACAGGCGCTGGCGGATACGAGGGATTGGCGCTAGACGGCTCTCCTCAGCGCCCGGATCGATGGCGACAGACCGGCAGATCGACGATCTCGTCTACGAGCTTTACGGATTGACCGAAGAGGAGATCGACATCGTCGATGACGCCGCCCGGTGATCTCGCCGCCCGGCGGGCGCTGCCTGCGGGGCTGTCTTCGCCGCCGGGAGTATATTTTAGCTCTTATTTTAGTAATTCGATATAAGAGTTGTATCCTCGATGGACTTCTCCCGCCACCCTCCGCCGATGGTAAGCCTCGTCGAGAACATGCTCGACCTGCACCGGCGGCTTTCTTAATCGAAGACCGGCCACGAGAAGACCCTCCTCCAACGGCAGATCGATGGCGACCGACCGGCAGATCGACTCCCTCGTCCGCGAGCTTCGCGGATTGACTGAGGAGGAGATCGCCATCGTCGAGGACGCCGCCCGGTAATCTCGCCGCCCGGCGGGCGCGGCCAGCGGGGCGGTCTCCGCCGCCAGGAGTATATTTTAGATCGTATTTTAGTAATTCGATATAAGAGTTGTATCCTCGATGGACTTCTCCCGCCACCCTCCGCCGATGGTAAGCCTCGTCGAGAACATGCTCGACCTGCACCGGCGGCTTTCTGAGTCGAAGACCGGCCACGAGAAGACCCTCCTCCAACGGCAGATCGAGGCGACCGATAGGCAGATCGACGCCCTCGTCTACGTACTTTACGGATTGACTGAGGAGGAGATCGCCATCGTGGAGGACGCCGCCCGGTGATCCCGCTGCCCGGCAGTCGCAGCCTGCGGGGCGGTCTTTCGCCGCCTGGTGTATATTTCACATCATATTTTAGTAATTCAATATAATTGTTGCGTCCTCGATGGACGGCTCACGCCACCCTTCGACGATGGCCCTCGTCGAGAATATGCTCGCTCCGACCAGACGGCTGGCGGCTGGCAGAGGCGAGGGATCTGCGCAATACGGTCGTCCTCGGCGCCAGAATCTCGGGACAGAAGAGATTTCGCTTTTTTGACCTTATTAGTAGCATTTGATAGCAAAAATCATATACTAGTATCACTCATGTTGGGCCGGATGTGTTAACTTGAAACGAATTGCGCTCTATCTGGCACTGCTGGTCCTGTTGACTCTGGGAGCGAGCGGGCACGAGACTTTTGTCCGTCCCATCTCCGGATGGTCGAACCCAGGCGAGGTGGTTTACCTGCCACTGGGAAGCGGCCATGCCACCGCCAACGTCGAGCTGCCCGAAGGGATCGTGAACTTCACCGTATCGGGCCCCTCGGGCGAGATCGTCCTGGACGGCCAGGGCGAGATCTCCGGCTTCTGGGACATTTACAAGCTCTC
>DAOSXX010000040.1:0-23391 GCA_035380685.1 Methanothrix sp.
GCCAGATGTCTCTGGAAGTTCGGGGACGACCAGCCCGAAGGCGATCTGATCTGGACCGAGCAGGTCGAAGCCGCGCTCATTACTCCAATACAGGAGCATCCACCTTCGATCCAGTTCAACGCCAACGCCAGTGCCGCGACTCTCTCTTACGTCGGAGGAGACGGTCAGGAGGGGATGCCAGGAATAGAGCTGCCCGCACCTCTTCAGGCGAGGGTCTTCGTGGGCGGCTATCCTTTGAAGAACGCCAAAGTCAAATTCGAGATCTTAAAAGGCAACGGTAAAATTCGGGAAAAACCGGGGGACGTTTTTGGTTCAGGTCCCATAACCGTCACTACAGATAACGATGGCATAGCCAGATGTCTCTGGAAGTTCGGGGACGACCAGCCCGAAGGCGATCTGATCTGGACCGAGCAGGTCGAAGCCGCGCTCATTACTCCAATACAGGAGCATCCACCTTCGATCCAGTTCAACGCCAACGCCAGTGCCGCGACTCTCTCTTACGTCGGAGGAGACGGTCAGGAGGGGATGCCAGGAATAGAGCTGCCCGCACCTCTTCAGGCGAGGGTCTTCGTGGGCGGCTATCCTTTGAAGAACGCCAAAGTCAAATTCGAGATCTTAAAAGGCAACGGTAAAATTCGGGAAAAACCGGGGGACGTTTTTGGTTCAGGTCCCATAACCGTCACTACAGATAACGATGGCATAGCCAGATGTCTCTGGAAGTTCGGGGACGACCAGCCCGAAGGCGATCTGATCTGGAACGAGCAGGTCGAAGCCGCGCTCATTACTCCAGGACAGGAGCATCCTCCCTCAATTCAGTTCAACGCCAACGCCAGTGCCGCGTCTCTCTCTTATGTGGGTGGAGACGGTCAGGAGGCGATGCCAGGAATGGAGCTGCCCGCACCTCTCATGTCGAGGGTCTTTTTGGGCGGCTACCCCCTCAAGAAAGCTAAGGTCAAATTCGAGATCGTTAAAGGCCACGGCAAAATTAAGGAAAAGCCGGATGACGATTATGTAGACGGTCCCATAATCGTCGCTACAGATAACGATGGCATCGCTACATGTTTCTGGAAGTTCGGGGACGATCAGCCCAAAGACGGTCCTATCTGGATCGAGCAGGTCAAAGCCACGCTCCAAAATCCGGGACAGGAACATTCTCCATCAGTCCTGTTCAGCGCAAGCGCTAGCATAGCGGGGCAGGTGGCATACGATCCTGCCTCTTGCCAGCACCTCAGCCGTGCCCGGACGGTCCAGGCTGCGATCGATGGTCTGTGCAGAATCATCCCGGTAGAGACGTCTCGCGTCGTATGGGTTCACGGAAATAGTTTACAGATAGAAATAATGAGTGAAGGCATTTCGGTAACGCGTGAAAGTCGTGCAACTTTGGTCAGAGGTCCAAAGGGGTCTAAAGCCTTGATCCATTTTTCAATTCCAACGACCGCGGCTCTTGATGAAAGCAGCTTCACCCAGGCTGGTCAGGCCTTCATCCGGTTGAAGAGTTCCGACAAGGATGTTATAAGGGCGGTATCGATCTACGACGGAGAAGAGCAGATATTTGAAAATGATGAAATAGAAGCTCCTGAAAACTGGGAGACGATCCAGATAGGCTCCGTCGGTAAGCCGATATCGACTGGACTGGGCATATCCATCTTAATAGAGTGCACGGGCAGGATCAGCCAAATAGAGTTCAGCGCTGCTGGATGTCAATTCTCGGCAAAACGGTGAACGTCTCGACGTCGATCATTCTGGAGATTTATTATGGAAGATACCTCTCGATCAACCTTCGATAAAAAGAAACATTACAGCAGCGTGCGGATGCAGCAGGGGCGCGTCCAGCTTGACGCGGACTGGAACGAGCAGGCCGAGATCGAGCTGCATCACAGCGGGACCACAAACTTCGACGTGATCGGATCCTGCGGCGCCCCGATACACAACCCCGGTTTTGAAGTCTCTGCTGAAACCGGGGAGCTTTTGATCGGCAAAGGAAGGTACTACGTTGACGGCATCCTCTGCGAAAACGAGGAGAAGGTCCCATACTCATCTCAGCCTGATTACCTCCCCGAAAAAATTGCCCAATACGGCCGGTATCTGGCCTACCTGGAGGTCTGGGTGCGGCAGATCACCGCCGTCGAGGACCCCGAGATCCGAGAGGTGGCCCTCGGCGGACCCGACACCGCCACCCGCACAAAGACGGTTTGGCAGGTGAAACTGGCGAAGCTTAGCGGGTCTGGAGAGAACCCAGACGACGAATGCCGCTGTCCCGTCGAGGCCCGATCGGCGAGTATTGCGGCCAGGACAGGCCCCCCGGGACCCTCAGATCCGTGCATGGTCCAGCAGGGTGCGGGCTATCTGGGCCTTGAAAACCATCTTTATCGGGTGGAGATCCACGAGCCGGGAGAGACTGGGAAGGCCACCTTCAAATGGTCTCGCGAGAACGGCTCCGTCCTCCGTGCCGTTGAGAAGATCGAGAACGATAGGATCACGCTCCAAAATTCCGGTATAGGGGTCGCTGGATTTTTCGAGCCGGGCCAGATGGTGGAGGTCACCGACGAGGTCCGGGAGCTGAGGGGTCAGCCAGGAGTATTGGCCCTCCTCAAATCCGTCGAGGGGAACGTCTTGACGGTGGCGGAAGGGTCCGGCCTATCTGAAGTCGATTTTCCTTTGAAGAACGGACCGAAGGTTCGTCGGTGGGACCACCAGCCCAGAGCCGAAAACGACGGCAAAGACGGCGCCATAACCACGGGCACCGACTGGATCGACCTTGAATATGGGATCCAGGTTCGGTTCGATCCCGATGGGGACTACAGGACCTTCGACCATTGGCAGATGGCGGCCCGAAGGGCGACAGGCGATATCGAATGGCCCCATGACGAGAACGATTTTGTCGAACGGTTCGGTATCAAACGCCATCGCTGTCCTCTTGCGGTTCTGAAAAAGTCCGGCGACGCCTGGTCTGTTGAGAAAGACTGCCGAAGGTTCTTCCCTCCCCTGACGGAGATCGAGATCGACGGAGGTGGGGGCGGGTGCGCCGTCCCGGTGGGGGAGGGTGGCGAATACGAAACGTTGGCTGAAGCCATCGAAGATCTTCAGAATAAAAATAAGAAAAATCCCCTGAAGACGGTCTGCATATGTCTTTTGCCTGGAGAGCATCTCGTCGAGAACCTTAACGTACGGGAGCCCATGACCACGCCCTCGTTCCATCTAAACGTCCGGGGGTGCGGAAGCTCTACACTTCTGGTTTCAAGAGGGCAGATGAGGATCATTGGCCTTGCGTCGATCGCCTTCGAGAATATGGTGATCGAGACGAGAGACTGCAGAGATCAGGATCTGCACGCTTCAGGCGCGATCTTCTTCGAGGGGACCGAGAAGATCGCCATCCGATCCTGCTGGATCGAGGGAGAGGGAGAACCCCTGATCAGGATCGGACCGACAGCAAGGCACATTCTGCTCCTGAACAATTTCATACTTCCAACCGACGTCGGCAAACGGTTTGCCTTGATAATCCACCAGGTGACCGAAGATGCGATGGTGAAAAACAACGTGATCAGGGGGAAGTTCAGTCTTGGCCCGGCACGGGTTCATCTGGGGCCGAGCTCCGTTTCTGTAGCCGATATCGGAAAGGGATCATCCAGCTTCCAGGCTCTGCCGTCGACGAGATCATCGGGATCATATTCATGGCCCAACCTGACCCCCGAGGAGCTTGCCAGAGTTTTGGATCTGATGAAGACGGGCCGGCTCGAATTCGACGGTCCGGTGAGCGGGACCCTTCGGCTCCAAGGCAACCGGCTGACGAGGATCGTGGCCGGAGATCTCGTCGTCGAGGAGATCAAGGGCTTTCTCGAAAATGAAAACGAGGCCGGAAAGAAAGAGACGAAAGAGACTAAAGGGACGAAAACGCCTGGCATCGCCCAGATCAGGGAGATAGAGTCCTGGGTCTTCCGGCAGGTCTTCGCCTCCGATAACGTGGTGGAGGAGGAGAACGTCGTCCTGGAGGGACAAAACCAGATAGTGGCCAAGAACGTCTCCCTGAACTCCAACTGGTTCAACCTGGCGAGGAACGATTCCGAGCCCTCCGACGGCAAGCGGCTGGGCTGGGTGATCGCAGACTCCGCCTTCTATTCGGGAAATAGCGGGAGAGAGGAGATACAGATCTGCAACATATCGAGGGTCAGCGAACGGGCTGGAAACACCGTTTCGATCATCGAGTGCCGGCCAGCATCTTACCATCTCGCTTACAGGCCCGAGGATGGAAAGGCTCTGGTCTATCGTTGGAACCTCGAGGGCGGCCGGAGGGCCGTCCTGTCGGAGACCTGGGAGCCCTCCTGGGCTTTTGCGCCCTTTGAGCTAAATTCTGAACCCCATTTCTTGGCCCGCAGGCCCGAAGCGACGGGGACGGCGGCCTTCGCCCTCTACCGCTGGATCTCTCCCGGCGCCCGAGAGAAGATCTGGTCTGAGAGCTGGGAGTGCGAGCCGAACAGGACCACCACGCCTATAGAGATCGATGGCGAAGCTTACATGGTAGCCTACAGGTCCGAGGACGGCAACGTCCAGCTCTGGCGCCGAAACTCCGACGGCTCCAAGATCGTCCTCGGCAGCGGGTGGGGTCCAGGCCGCGAGCTATTGCCCTTCGATCTCAAGGGCGAGCCCCATTTTGTGGCTTACAGGGGGGCGGATGGAAGCGCCCAGGTCTACCGTTGGAGGGCCGACGGTCGGAGGGATACCGTCAGGTCCGAGAAGTGGCATGAGGATTGTCTTCTGATGCCCTTCGAGCTCGGGGGCGAATCGTACCTGGTGATGTACAGGCCCAGCAGCGTATTTCCAGGAGGGGCTGGAAGAGACCACAACATGAAGGTCTATCGATGGAACGCCGACGGGACGAGGGATGAGGTATCGCAGTTCAAATGGTCGGAGAAATCCGTCTTATTGCCCTTCTCTCTCGGTGGAGTTCCTCACGTCATGACCTACAAGAAGGCCGATGAAACTTTTGAGATCCATCGGTGGAAGCTAGTGACAAACAACAAGGTTGATCGGGAGTCGGTCGGGACGGGCAAATGGCTGAAAGGCTATTCTCCCCGGCCTTTTGAGCTGAACGGCAAGCTCTACTTTGTGGCTTACGATAAGGCTGGAGGAAGTTTCTTTTTATGTCGGGGAGATTTCAGCGGCACCGAAATAAAAGTTGTAACTAGAAGTTTCGGCAGTTGGGAGAATAACTCGATCCCGATCCCCTTCGATCTTGCAGGTCTGATTCATTTCGTCGTTTACCGGCCCGAAGATGGGCGTGTCCTCCTCTCAAAGGGAACGGTGGAAGGCACCACCGAAAAGATGGTGACGGTCTGGACCGGGGCCTGGGACCCGTCCGACTCCGTTATGCTCTTCGACCTCGGCGGAAAGTCCCACTATCTGGCTAGCCAGCAGGAGACGGATGAGATTCTTCTTTGCCGCTGGAACCCTGAGGACGGGACGAGAGAGCTGGTCTGGTCGAGCGGCTGGGACGCCGGATACACCCTTTTCCCCGCGCCCGCGAAGATCTGCGGCACTGCCCAAATCATTGCCTATCGACCCGACGACGGGCAGGTCGAGCTCTGCCGCTGGGATGCGGGCGGGTTCAGGGAGACGGTCTGGAAGGGCGGCTGGGACGCCGGCTCCGAGGTTCTGATATTCTTCAGCCTGGCCAGCCGGCCTCACTGGCTCGGCTATCGGCCCGGAGACGGGAGAGCACAGCTCCGCCGGTGGGGTCCCGAGAACGGAAAGAGCGAAGCGATCTGGTCTGACGAGTGGGGCACCAACTACGTCCTCATGCCCTTCGAGCTGGACGGCGCCCCTCACCTCGCCCTCTATCGGCCGGAGGATGGCCAGGCCCAGCTCTACCGCTGGAACTCCGACGGGAGCCAAGTGCCGATCTCGCGGGAGGAGTGGGGGCGGGGGTACGCGCTGATGCCCTTTGTGCTTCCGAGAGAGAAATGATATCGGTGGTGGGAGATCATGATGAAG
The DNA here is from genome assembly GCA_035380685.1 of Methanothrix sp. GTDB lineage: Archaea > Halobacteriota > Methanosarcinia > Methanotrichales > Methanotrichaceae > Methanocrinis. Next base: position 5,989 of record DAOSXX010000040.1, read on the forward strand.
AGAGAAAGAGTTCAGAAGACGGAATCGTGCTGTCCATCTGTCAAGCCCTCACAGAAGCAGAGCATCTTCGCCCCGCGTCCCTTCGCCCCGAAGGTCGAGAAGCGCGATGCTCCGGCTCAGAGCGAACAGCGTCTAAGCTTCAGCCTCGCCGATATCAGCATCCTCCCTCGGAAGACGGTCCAGCCGAAGCTCGTGCTCGGACCCGTCGGCGATCGGTACGAGCAGGAGGCGGACCGGGTGGCGCGGCAGGTCGTCGATACGATCTCGTCATCGGATCAGAGCGCAGTCCAGAGAGAGGAGGACTTGGAAGACGAGGAAGAGCTGGATCTGGAAGAGGCGCTGGAAGAGGAAGATGAGCTTATCCAGGGTAAGTTTGCATCGGTCTATACCGGCACCTTGCAGGCAAAGGAGGAAGCACCATCAAATGAAACCGGCATGCCAGATCGCCTGAAATCGGGTATTGAGAACCTTTCGGGAATGGACATCTCAGCTGTGCGCGTACATTACAACTCACCCAAACCCACGCAGCTCGATGCGCTGGCTTATACCCAGGGGCAGGAAATCCATATAGCGCCGGGACGGGAGAAGCACCTGCCCCATGAAGGCTGGCATGCGGTGCAGCAAATGCAGGGGCGGGTGAAGCCGACCGGCGAAGTGGGTGGGATGCCGTTGAACGATAATAGGACGTTGGAGGCAGAGGCGGATTCGATGGGGAAAAAGGCGTTACAGCAGTATGCACCAGTAGAGAAGCCGAAGAAGAAAGAAAGTAGAGTGGTTGGCAATTCTGTAGATCATGAGAAAAGTGAGGCGCAGCAAGGTTTTAGCTTTACAGATAATCGTCCTGAATCTGTAGCGCAAAAAAAGTTACAGTCAATAATGAACAACTATCCTATTTCTCAAGTTATTCAAAGAAAGGGCTCTAGAAAATCCACGCAGCTCCAGGCACAAGCACCACCCTGGAGATTTAGCAGGATGAAACATGTCGTGAAGGAAGGCTATCACCTCGTATCTGATTTTGCTCGCAGTACAGCAGGGCCGGTCGTACAGCGAGCGTCGGTGACTGGGGAGTTCCTCGACCCAACACCAAACGAAGGTAGTACGCTTGAAGCATCGGGCAACCCTCTGCACCCTTCCGAATTCTGCATCAAGGCCTCGTTTGGTCTGGTTCCTCCAAATACGGTTTACACCCCGGGCGAGTACAGGCAGTATGTGAAGGGCGTATTCAGAAAGAATGGAGCAGTTCAGAAGCACAAACTTGCTGGGGGGAAGATGTCGGAAACTGAATGGATGGAGGACATAATCGGTAGGGATAAATATGGATATAGAAATCGTGGAGCAAGTCGTGCTCCCTATGGATTCTTTGATGATGTAGGATGCACGATAATTAATAAAGAAAATGGTCGTTTTTTTCGCAGCTATGACACGCCAAGAGCTCTTGTAGATGACACCGAAATGGACCTTCATTTTCTGGGTAAACTCGTTGATGTTCATAATAATAATGCGATGCTTGCGGAAAGACATTGGCATGTCAAAGGCGAAAGATAAAAAAAGCCCGAGGATAAAACTTGAAAAGTAGAGCAATTTAAAGAAGAGCAGACGATTGGAACTCTTGCTCCTGAAGCAGTTCGATCTCGATCTGATCCTGTCGTCCTCGGCTGCCGAAGCATCCCTGGACCCCCTTTTCTTACTTTCGTTGAAGATCCTCAGGCCATTCAGCACATCCCCCTCATCCCAAATCACAAGGAGGCCGTATCTTGAACAACCTTCGCATAGCTACCTTCAACCTGGAAAACCTCGACGACAAGCCCGGCAAGAAGCCGACCCTCGTCGAGAGGATCTCGGTGATGAGACCCCAGCTTTTGAGGCTCAAGGCCGACATCCTCTGCCTCCAGGAGGTGAACGGCCAGGAGACGGCAGGAGGGCCCCGCCGCCTGCTGGCCCTGGAGCGATTGGTTGAGGGGACGCCCTACGCCGACTACTTTGTTGTGTCTACGAAGACCGAGGACGGAAAGCAGGTCTACGACGAGAGAAACCTGCGAAAATGGTCCCATAACGTGAAATTTAATAATTATATGAATTAAGCTTTGAACTATATATGAGGTTTAAATTATGGTGAAGGGGATGAAAGTCCTAAATAAAGCCTCGTGCTGTTCATCTGTCGGGCCCGTGCAGAAGCAGAACATCTTCGCACCGCGCCCCTTCGCCACGCCAGTGGAGGAGGGCGAGGCCCCGGTGGCGGGACCCGGCATCGGCTTCAGCCTCGCCGATATCAGCATCCTCCTTCGGAAGACGGTACAGCCGAAGCTCAGGCTTGGCCCCGTCGGCGATCGGTACGAGCAGGAGGCGGACCGGGTGGCGCGCCGGGTCGTCGAGTCCGTCTCCTCCTCAGATCAGGGCGCAGTCCAGAGGCAGGAGGACTTGGAAGACGCGGAGGAGCTTGAAGAGCCGCTGGAAGAAGAGGAAGAAGAGGAGCTGCGCCGGCAGGTCGACGTCTCCTCTACCGCTGGCGGCGCCGACCTCGGGCCGGACCTGGAGTCGGCGATCCAGAGGGCGCGAGGCCGGGGGCAGCCCCTCTCGGACGGCGTCCGCCAGCCAATGGAGCGGGCCTTCGGCGCCGACTTCGGCGGCGTCCGGGTCCACGCTGACGGAGAGGCCGACAGGCTTAATCGATCGCTACAGGCGCGGGCCTTCACCACCGGGCAGGACGTATTTCTCAGGCGGGGGGAGTACCGGCCCGGAAGCTCTGCGGGGCAGAGGCTTCTGGCGCACGAGCTGACGCATGTGGTGCAACAGAACGGCGTTAAGTTAAAGCAAGCACAGTTATTAGCAACTAGAGATACAAGCAAAGATAAAATCCATGTCAGAACTCCCATTGATGATAAGAAAAATCATAAATCAGGTCGCGTTAATGCTAGAGCGACCGAATTTTCCGATCTAATCCAGCGAGATGTCGTAAACTTTGCTCATGACGCTACACTTCCAGAGAATATTCAAGATTTTATTCGTGATAAAAATCTCCATATTTTTGCTCATAGTAGTGGTAGAAGTTTAGACCAAATAGAAACGGTGAATGATATGAATTCTGCGAAGTTCGCAGAGTGGCTAGCTGATGAGAAATATGTTTTTAAGAAAGGTGAAAATACAAAAAAGTGGGATCAAAAGAAAAAATCTAATATTTATATTCACGCATGTTCCAGTTCTGCTTTCACAGAAAAAGTTGCAAAAAATATAATGGATATTAATGATGAAAATCGTTTGATGTTACACGGGACAATATGCATCTCAGCTACATGGTTTTATAAAGAAATGATTGATAAGTTAGAAGCGGCGGAGATAGATCATGCAAAGAGACGACACCAGGATCCAGCAAAATTTGATAGAGACGTTCCTAGATCTGGGGTATTAATCGTAATAAATCCTCAATTCGGAGGCCAATGGATTGAATTTGAAAATAAGAAGAATAAGACGATTGAAGATCTAAATATGTGGGCAAAAAGGATTTTATTATACCCATCTGGTTATAATTCTTTTCCCGTAAATCAATAGAGCACTTTTGCTTTTAAGAGACCATTTAAATATGAATACTCACGACGTTTTAATCATAACATGCTGGTTTGAATACTATATATCTGCACAATGTATCTCGAATGATGCGTAATTCTGCTGTCAACTCGCTTCGTGTCAAAGCGAACGCATCATCGCATAATGTGAGCGGCATCGATCTGCTAAAGAACATAGTAGAGATGGAAAATCAGTCCCTGGGACCTCTGACGCTCCAAAAGTGGTGGTCCATACCGCACGCTTCTGGCTCTGGTATGAACATGTAAAGGAGAAGGCGCAAACGATGGACCGGTGCTCTTGAATCGGTTGTTCTCTCATCTGTTGCCAAAACATTCGACCCTTATATTCACTTTCGTCGAAGATCAACAAATCATCCAGCACATCCACCTCATCCCAAATCACAAGGAGGCCCTATCTTGAACAAACTTCGCATAGCAACCTTCAACCTCGAAAACCTCGACGACAAGCCCGGCAAAAAGCCGACCCTCGCCGAGAGGATAGCGGTGATGAGACCCCAGCTCCTTCGTCTCAAGGCCGACATCCTCTGCCTCCAGGAGGTGAACGGCCAGGAGACGACAGGAGAGCCCCGCCGCCTGCTGGCCCTGGAGCGGCTGGTTGAGGGGACGCCCTACGCCGACTACTCGATGGTCTCGACCAAGACCGAGGACGGAAAGCAGGTCTACGACGAGAGAAACCTCGTCATCCTCAGCCGCTACGAGATCTTATCGCACCAGCAGTACAAGCACGACTACGCCCCTGCGCCCCGCTACCAGAAGGTGACGGCTCGCACTTCGGGTTCGGGATCAGGAGGAGAGGGGGGAGAAGAAGCAAAACTGGTGACCTGGGAGCGGCCGATCCTCCACGCCAGGGTTCAGGTGGGAGGCGAGACCCTCGACGTCATCAACCTCCACCTCAAGTCCCGAAACCCCTCCAACGTCGAGGGGCAGGTGAGAGGGTACAACACCTGGAGGACGGCCTCGGGCTGGGCTGAAGGCTTCTTCATATCCGCCATGAAGCGGGTCGGCCAGGCCCTCGAGGTCCGGATCCTCATCGACAAGATCTTTGATCAAGACGAGAACGCCCTCATCGTCGCCTGCGGCGACCTCAACGCCGACCTCGACGAGGTCCCCATCGAGGCGATCAGAGGCGAGGTCGAGAACACCCGAAACCCAGACCTCGCTGGGAAGGTCATGATCCCCTGCGAGCTGACCGTCGCCGAGACCTCCCGCTACTCCTACCTCCACCTCGGCAAAGGGAGGATGCTCGACCACCTCTTCGTATCCCGGGGCCTTATGGCTCTCTATCGAGGCGCCGAGATCCACAACGAGCTTATCCACGACGAGTCGATCGCCTTCTCGTCAGACAAGACGTTCCCGGAATCGGACCACGCCCCGGTGGTGGCGGAGTTCGAGCTGCCTTGAAAGCGACGAGATTGTTGGGCAGGGATCATCGAAATTTTTTTACATCCGATGGTCAAAGGATGGTGATTCTCTGCCCAAATCTCGTGGACTTCGTACTTATTTGTCCCAAATTCGCTAAGCTGGATTTCTCGGACGGGATCTTAGATATTTTATATGCAGGCCTCAAACCGCCGCCTGCGGGATGCGCCCTGAGCCGTCGTCCTGTACCTACTCTTCTCGCGCCCATTTTCGCCTTCTTGGTCTCCAGCTCGACTCAAAAGATTCTCGATCGGGACCGTGACATGACAACCTCTTCCTAAAGAGCCGTCCGGCCCTTGCTACTTTTTTCCCAAATTTTCTCTCCCGGCGGAAGCCTGCGTCTTTGTGATCCTCTGCGCAGGTCTCGACTATATGAAGTCAGAGGTTTCAGGATCTGATAAGGCTATGAAAAGGGCTCTGAAAACGCGGAGAAAGACAAAAATAAACCTCCACCAGAGCCGAAGGAAGCGGAAAAATTTATCTAAAAGGCCCCCAGTCTTCGCTTGTGCCACTTGTGAGCCTGGTCATCCCCGCAAGAGACGAGGAAGAGACGATCGGAGATTGCATCCAGAGATCGATGAAGGTCTTCGAGGATATGGGGATCGAGGGGGAGGTGATCGTCGCGGACAGCTCCGGAGACTCGACCCCGGATATAGCCCGATCTCTTGGGGCCGAGGTGGTAAGGCCGGATAAGCTGGGATACGGCAACGCCTACCTTGCTGGTTTTGAGCGGGCGCAGGGCGATTACGTGGTCATCATGGACGGAGATCTGACCTACGATCCCCTCGAGATGCCCAAGTTCATAAGGCTTCTTGAGAGCGGCGAGGCCGACTTCGTCATCGGAACGAGGCTGAAAGGTCGGATCGAGAACGGTGCGATGCCCGCTCTCCACAGACACGTTGGAAACCCCCTCCTCACCTGGATTCTCAACCGGCTCTTCGGGGTCGGGATCTCAGACTCACACTGCGGCATGAGGGCGATATCCAGGGAAGGCCTAGAAAAGCTGAACCTCCGCGCCGGTGGGATGGAGTTCGCCTCCGAGATGGTGATCGAGGCCTCGCGCAAGAAGCTCAGGATAAAAGAGGTGCCTATCACCTACCGTCCGCGAAGGGGCGCCTCCAAGCTCCATTCCATCACCGATGGCTGGAGGCACCTGAGGTTTATGATGCTATATCGGCCGGGGCCCTTTCTTTTCGTTCCCGGGTCCATCGCCCTGATCTTCGGCCTGGTCCTGACCCTCATGGTGTTGATGCAGGAGCCCACCGAGGAGCTGAGGATGCACTCCCTGATTCTGGGGAGCATGCTTCTCATTATGGGGTACCAGACCCTTCTCTCTGGGCTGTACATCGGGGCTTTCGGAAGGTCCTACGGAGTCGAAGGCGGAAAGGGGCTGACCCGAAGGCTGACGAGCTATCATTCCCTGGAAAAGGAGCTGATCCTCGGCGCTGCACTTCTTGCGGGAGGCGTGGTCCTGGGATCGAACGTAATCCTCAAGTGGATCGGTGTTGGATTTGGATCTCTCCAGGAGGTTCAGAAGGCGATGATGGCGATGATCCTTTCGATAATGGGGATTCAGACCATATTTTCGGCGATCATTATCAGCCTTCTCTTGCTCAACTCAGAGAACGGATATCGAAGATGAGGCCTCATGCCGCAGGCCTACGAGGCTGAAGAACCGGGCTCAATACCATGAAAATTGCAGTAGTCCACGACGTTATCTACCCCTACGTGAAGGGTGGCGCCGAAAAGAGGGTGTGGGAGATCTCCCGGAGGCTGGCAGATAGAGGTCACGAGGTTCACATCTTTGGTATGAAACACTGGAAAGGGGAGGACGTCATGGTGAGGGAGGGCGTTTATCTGCACGGCGTATGCGATCCCGCGGATCTTTACATCGACGGAAAGAGGTCCATAAAAGCGGCGATTTATTTCTCCTGGAAGTTGCTCTGGTCGCTGAAAGGGGATTTTGACGTCATCGATTCGCAGCAATTTCCGTACCTCCCGTGCTTTTCCGCAAAATTTTTCTCCTCGTTGAGACACACCCCACTGGTCATAACTTGGCACGAGGTATGGGATGACTACTGGCGCGAATATCTGGGATGGAAGGGCATATTCGGAAAAGGTATAGAGAGGCTGACGACCCGTCTTCCGGATAAGATCATCCCTGTATCGGAGAGGGTGAGGGAGGACCTGCTCTCAGCGGGCGTAAAAGGCGAGAAGATGAAGGTGGTGCCCAATGGGGTCGATACATCAGCCTTTCAGAAGTCCAGCCGCGATGAGAAGATCTACGACGTCCTTTATGTCGGAAGGCTCGTGGAGCATAAAAGGGTCGACCTGCTCTTGAGGGCCATGAGCCTCGTCAAGGAGGAATCTCCCTCGATCAAAGGCACAATACTTGGTGAAGGTCCTGAAAGGGATCGCTTGATTCAACTGGCGAGATCTCTGGGGCTGGAGGAGAGCGTGGACTTCATGGGTTTTTCAGATGGGCAGGAGGGCGTCGTGGAGGCGATGAGGGCATCCAAGCTTTTTGTCCTCCCCTCGGAGAGGGAAGGTTTTGGAATAGTCCTTTTGGAAGCGAATGCCTGTGGCCTTCCCGTCGTGACGGTGCGGTCCAAGATGAACGCTGCGTCGGACCTGGTGAAGGATGGCCTGAACGGATTGGTCTGCAGCCCAACTTCAAAGGATATTGCGGAAGCCATATTCCAGCTTTTAAAGGACGACAGCTACGAGACCCTCTCGGAATCGTCAAGAAGGGCTGCAGAGAGGTACGACTGGTCCCTCATAGCCGACAAGATCGAGAGGATTTATGAAGAGGTGACGTTACAGAGAGGCTCTGGTGCCGTTGCATCAGTTCGAAATACGTGATCGATGATAACATGTAATTGAATTTGTTCAGAACGTTATCGCGATCCGATCAGGGAAAGGTTGGGGTGAACGAAAATTGAGCGTTCTTGTGACGGGGGGAGCCGGTTTCATAGGGTCCAATCTGGTTGAGGATCTTTTGAACTCAGGCGAAGATGTAACGGTTATGGACAACCTGAGCACAGGAAGCCTAGATAACCTAAAAGATCTGGACGGATGCCTGGAGGTAGTCAAGGCCGACTGTTCGGACCTGTTCGAACTTGATATCCATATCGACGCCATATACCACATCGGCATCCCATCCTCATCTCAGATCTACAGGAGAGACCCCTTTCTCGTCGGCGATTCGATCAACGAGATGATAGCGATTCTTGAGCTCGCCAAAAAGGAGGGATGCAGGGTGGTATATGCAGCATCATCTTCTGTATATGGGGACTTGACACCACCCCACCAGGAAGATATGAGGATCAGAGTCACCGACTATTATACCGAGGCGAGGCTCTGCATGGAGCGCTTGGCGGACCTTTATGAGACTTTCTTCAGCGTTAAATCTGTAGGCATGAGGTTTTTTTCCGTCTACGGACCCAAAGAAAGGGCGAAGGGAGTGTATGCCAACATAGTCACCCAGTTCCTCTGGGAGATCATGGAAGGCAAGAGGCCCTTGATCTATGGGGACGGGTCTCAAACTCGTGATTTCGTCTACGTAAAAGACGTGGTCAGGGCCCTGAGGCTCGCCATGAACTCCAATTACCACGGCATTCTAAACGTCGGCACGGGAAAAAGCTACAGCTTCAATGAGGTGGTCCAGGTTCTTAACGAGAAGATGAATACGGACCTCCAGCCTGAGTACGACGAAAACCCGATCAGAAATTACGTGATGCACACCCTGGCAGATACCTCGAGGGCAAAAGAGGTCCTCGACTTCGAGTCTCAGTTCGCCCTCAGAGAGGGGATCGACGAGCTGGTCGAGCACTACTTGCGGCGTTGAGTTTGACCGAAAATGTGCTGAATCCCCCGATCTTTTCGAGATCGGACCGCTCGGAGACTTTTCACCAAATTACGGTGTTGGACTCATCGAGCTGTCGAAAATCCGTCTATTATCACGTCGAGCCGAATGCGGTCTCATTCACCTCATTTCGGTTTTTGCATCCTGATTCTCCTGTATGCGCTTATTGCCGTTAAGCCGAAGGTGACGGCGGCGACGAAGAAAAGTATGGGCCCTAGCCTGATTCCCCAGGGAGTGTAGTTCAATCCCAGCCCGATGAAAATCACCACACATATGCTGAGACCCATGCTCAGGGCCAGACGCTCTATGAGGTCGAGCTCGGTTTTTTCTGGGAACAAAGCCGAGATCAGCACGTATCCCGGCACGAAGAGGACAAGAGGGAGGCCGAGGACCGCTCTTATTGGGGTATCGTTCAAGGGAGGCACCATAATAAAAAGGGCGGCAATTACGACGAATATCATGATCGCCATAAGATCGCGGAAGTCGGACATCAGGCCTTTTTTCGTATCGGATCTGATTTTAACCTTGCCATGAGCAATGGCGACGAGTTGTGCCATCGAGGATCAACTCAAGAGTTACGACTCCCACAGCCTTGAAAAGGGTTATATGCCCTCAGTCGCTATTTGTGCCAACATGGGGGATAACGACAAGACGATCGTATATGGGATAGTTGCTGCTTGCGTGGTGGGAATGGTCATCATCGGAGCTCTGGTGTTGTCGAGCGATACGTCAGAAGGTTTCTCAGAACTTTATTTTGAAGATCACACCGAGCTTCCGCGAATGGTTGACGTAAATGAAGAGATCGATTTTGCATTCACAGTGGTGTCTCATGAGAGAGACGTTACAACTTATGACTATAACGTCACGTATGATAATCGACTTATAAAGTCTGGCACGTTCAAGCTGATGCCCGAGGATTCCTCGTCCGAGGAAGTGATCTTGGCAAAAGGAAACGAAAAGACGATAGATGTCAGCTTCGTTCCAAAAGATTCGAGCTTGGTACGGATTGATGCACCCATCGTGAAGGAGTCCAGCCTGGAACTCGACGAACGTCTCGGGATGGTCACCAGTCAGGGAGCGGGGTTTGAGCGCGTCAACGTCATAACAACGCCGAAAGGCTATTCGGTGATCACCTGGGGCGCGAACAACTCAACCCGACAAATTGACGTAGAGATGGCCGACAAGCTGATATTTCCCATAGAGCTTTCCGTAGGAAGCGTTCAGAAAAATACTGGAATGCTCATATTCGATCCCAATCTGGAAGAATCCTTCTCGACGAATAACAGCGAAATAATTCGCGTTGGAGATCCCTACAACGTCGTTCCCAACGACTTGGATTCGATTTCTAGTTTCGGATACAAGATCAAAAGGGAGGGCTGGGAGATCGAGAACGATCGCGGAAATTTGTTTATCCTCCATCAGTCTATGGATACTGATTATCGTTACGAGTTCAGGAAGATGTCTGTGGAGGTCTCGTCTCTTGAGTCGGAGATCCGGGGTCTAAACGATACCGTTACCAGCGAACGAGCCGTCTTCGGCAAGGCACCGGTCCTGTCCGAGTACGAGATTCACTTCTGGATCATCGTCAAAGAGGACCCCGATAAGTTGGCCAAGCTATAGGATTTTGGTGGCGCATCTTCCCCCTACAAGAAGGTGAAAGGCCGTGGTTGTGGCTCGGTCGAGGAGGGCTATCGATATCCCTGTGGCCAAGGGAACGTCGAACTGGAATAATAGGGCAGCAATGCCGCCCTCCACCAGCCCCAGCCCGGATACAGTTATCGGTATGAGGGATAGGGCGCTTACCAGCGGCTGTAGAAAGAATAGTATGTAAAGGGGCACATCATAACCCACCGATCTTGCGATCAGGACCAACCTCAGCGCATGGAGAAGCCAGGCGATCACGGTCAGGAGCACTGATTTGATCATCAGCCACCAAAGGTGATCCAAGGAGCCAAGGGCCGCATCGAGACGAAGGGCTGCTTGGGAGAGCCTCTTGCATCCCAGCCACTCCACGCCTTTTATCGCTAAAGACCTTTTCAGCAGAAATAGAGAAACCGAGAGGATCACCGCCAGGAAGAGCAGGGTGGCGAAGACGAGATGAAAGCCGAACAGGTCTGAAAAGAGTAGAAGCCCGGAAGTGCCCAATAAGCCGATGGTCAGGATGTCAGCGTATCGGTCGATGACCACGGAAAGAACGCCCTTTTTCAGGTCCACCCGGTCCTTCACCATGAGGGGCCTTGAGAGGTCGCCGATTCTGGCGGGGGTGAAATCCGATAATAGAACACCGCCCGCAAAGGCCTGATAGGCCTCGATGAGCGGCAGTCGTACTCCGATCGCGGAAAGGATCATCCTCCACCTGACGGTCAAGACCAAAAAGGTGAGGGAGTAGGCCAAAACCCCAAGGGCAAGGTACCCGAGCTTTGCCGAGCGGATGTTGACGAGGATTTCGTTTGCGTCGAACCTGTATAGCATAGCTGTGATGAGGAGGAGGCCGACGAGAAGTCTTGCCAAGTTCTTCGGGGGTATCATGATTATCCTTTTTTTTCTTCGATTTAGTGGCGGTCACATTATCGCGGTTGCCGTTATGGTGAACACGCCCAAAGCTATACAAAATTTATAGAAATCTATCTTCTGAGCGAATCTGACCAGAAGACCCATGGTGAGGTATCCTGCGACAAAAGAGGCAAAGAACATAGAGATGGATGTTTTTAATGGGATGGCTGAGTACGAATGATCCAAGATAACAGCCCCGAGAACGGCTGGAACGCTTATCATGAATGATAAACTCAAAGAGAGGTCCTGCCTGACTTTTCTCATGAGGAGCACGGTTATAGTGGTCCCGGATCTAGATACCCCCGGAAGTATGGCCAATCCCTGAGCAAGTCCCAGAATTATCATGTCTCTGGTGGTTATGCTGTCGAGACCTTTGGTGCCAGATCTTTGAGATTTCAGAAGGAGGCCGTTAGCAATCAAAAGAGATCCTATTATGAAGGTAGCCGTCCTCCCATCGGTGAAGGCGTCTCTGACGAGAAAGTAGAGAGGTAGGCCGAACACTCCAGTGAAGATGGTGGATACGATCACCGTCTTGGCCAGATTGGAGTTCAGGTCCCGCAGAACCTCCAAAAACTGGTGCCTGAACTTAACTACCACTGCGGTCATGGTTCCGAGGTGGAGAAAGATAGAGTAAGAAAATGCAGCCTCTGGAGACATGCCCAGCCAGCTTATCATCATCAGCAACGTCTGGCCTTCGCTGCTGATGGGAAGCCATTCCGTGACGCCTTGGAGGATCCCCAACAGAAGGGCCTGTAGGGTCTGCATCAAGTCCCTGAATTGGGACGAGCGCATATTACCTTTTGGGCGCTAATCCTGGGGAAGATGTAATAAAGACTGAGATAGTTTGGATGGCCAGGTCCGGGTGAGTGCTGGGATTGATGCTGAACGTCGCCTTAGCTTTGACAGCTCTGGGGGTTACGCTGGTATGCGGGATGCCTCTGGTATTCAGGTTCTCGGAGAGGGGTAGGTGGCTTGCCAAAATGGCCCTCTCTTTCGTCTTGGGATACGTCCTGCTGTCTCTTCTCGGCGTTATGGCCAACCTCTTTGAGGTGGACCCCTTTCCCCTGCAAACAGGGATGGTTCTGGCGGGTGCAGCTCTGTCAGTCCATTATAAGGAGAGGATTTGCGGGGGGTTGGATCGCTATGATTGGCTGGCGTTGGGCACAGGGTCCCTCTACCTTTTGTTCTGCCTGTTATTCTTCGATAGAATAATAATGTGGATGGGCGGCGATGCCGTCGCGCACGCCTCCATCACGCGCATGCTCCTGGAGGGCGAGCAGATGCCCGTCAGTGTATACCCGGTGGGAAGTTATTGGGAATACTATCCCAAAGGTTTCCACCTGTATTCCTTCTATTGGGCTAAGGCATTCCCCATATTGAATGTGGTTCAGACGATCCCAGTTTTGATCTCTGCCACAACGCCCATCCTCCTATACACCATTGTTCGAGAGATGGGAAGAAGAGACGAAGCCCTATACACATTCATTTTGGCATGTTTTGTCTTTCCAGCCCATTACAGCTATCTCATATGGGCAGGCTATCCCACTGCTACGGCAGAGATGCTTTTTGTGGCTAGCATCCTGGCACTCCTTGTGGACAGGAGGCTGCTGCCTATGTTGCTGCTTTGCATGCTCTTCACCCACCCTCGGGAGCTGGTTTTAGTTGGCGGCGTCCTTTTCGCGTGGGCCGCTGCTACGCGGCTGCGCCGCTCTCTCCCCTACATCATTCTGGCAGGCAGCTTGGCTCTCATCGTAGCTGCTTTCACGATGTTGCTCGCCGTGCACCCGCCCGACTTCCTCATATCGATCGTCACCAGCCAGGAGCTGGCGAGTGAGTACGCAGCTAGGTGGTATCCGGCGTTTCTATCTCTCTTTGGAGCTTTGGTCGCTCTCCAGAGGCGGGATCAATTGGATCGCCTGGCTCTGGCCTGGACAGGTGCGATGGTCATCATAGTGCTCTTGGCGGACTGCGGGCTGCTCGGCTTCGTCGGGACTGCAGACAGGCTTATGCTGGTCCTCTATCTGCCCCTGAGCCTTCTTGCGGCCGTAGCTTTATCGAGGATGGACGGATCGGATAAGAAGATCTCAGCCTCTTTCATGCTGATGCTCCTTCTGACTGGAACTCTCGGCATGGGAGCCGTATTTTACAGCTATGCGGGTTCCTGGGGACTGCCGCAGGAGGACTACGATGCGATCATGTGGCTTTCAGGGCAGAACATGTCTGATGCGATCTGCATCAACCCCGACGAGACAGGAGGATGGGTGTATCCGATAGCGGGAATCGAAGTTGCAAATCAGATCATGGGTCCCCAGATGTATTATGGGTTCGCTCCGTATAACCGTCGATTTTTCATGGACCTGGCCACCGATCCCAGCAGCACCGCTGTGATCGACGCCATGAAAAGATCTGAAGAGATGACAGTTTTGATCTACGTTTCGAACGTATCCCTCTCTCGGCCGGGGTACGTTCCACCTTTCGCCAGTCATCGCAGTGAATATCCGGTCTTGAACCTCAATTTTTCTGAGAATTACTACAGACAGATCTACGACGACGGCGCTCGCATATTCGAGTTCAAGAATGAAATGAAGGATCTCACGCCGAAGAGCGCCAATTCTTGGGGATGGCACGTCCAGTGGATCGGGGTTTCCGGACAAAAGGCAGCCGCAGGTTCGACCAGACCAGGCGCCACCGAATGGGAGCAGTACGGGAAGACGGGGCTCTACGTGGACGTGGACACCAGCTCGGCAGGTTTCACTGAGACGCCGATTTATATCACGTCCCTGGGGGGAAACGTCAACATCTGGCGGACGACCGGCGCAACCTCAGTTTACTGCGCCACACCTACAGGTTTCAGGATATACGTATTCTATGGAGGGAGCTATATCGCGCCAGACATTTCTGGCCGCGCATGATGCTCCGGTGGGGATTTGAACCCCCTGTCGCGGGAGTCCCGCAAGATTGGCCGAGCTACACTTCGGCTTGAGGAGGATCGAGTTCATCAGTTCCGTCGGCTCAATCCCTGCGGCCCAGGCTTGGACGATCCCCATCTCCTTCCCCTCGGAGGTGACCCAGGAGTTGAGGCTCATGTTCTGGGACTTGAAGGGGGCAACCTTCAGGCCCCGGTTTTTGAGGATTCTGCAGAGGGCGGCGACGATGGTGCTCTTTCCTGAGTGGGAGGTGGTCCGCGGGACCACGATGAATCGCGTCATGTCCTTTGCGGCAGGGATGAGCGAGTTTATTTGTCTTTTGGAATGAGGGGTTTTGTGGGGTGACCTACCCAGAACAGCCCCACCGCTTTTGAAATTCCGTCAGGTCTTTCTCCCCCTTCACGGCCTGCCTGATGATCGTCCTCACGAGACATACCAGCCGCAATAGGCGCCTCTCGTCCATGCCGGGATGGCCGCGAAATCGGTCGTCGATCCACTGCTGGACATAAGCCTCCGTCCCCTCTTCAAACGCGACCTCGTCGAGGTTCTCGCAGGGCTCGTCGGTGGGGATCTCCTCCGCCTGGAAGAGCTCGATCTCCAGCAGGTCGTCGAGGATCGTGAAGAGGGCCCACACATCGTCCTCGGTGGGCGGGGACAGCTCCCAGGCCTCAAAGCAGCTGGAGAGCCCCAACTGCCCCTCCTCGCCTCCACCTCCTCTCACTGCGTCTGCCGCCAGCTGCTGGGCGAGGTCAGCGATTTTGATCTTCTCTGAGATCAGCGGGTCGTACCTCGGAAGCGTCTGGCCGGTCTGAGTCTGAGCGTATCGCTCCCGGTCGTCCCCCCGGGGGTAGGTCATATGCGATACGATCTCTTTTCCGGCATATGCAAGGCCAACGTAAAGCCGGCCGCCACCGTCCACCTTCCCGCATATTGGAGGGCAAAGAAGCCGCCTCCTCTCGCCGCCTATATCTATTGGCCCATACGACATATTAGAATAATTAGGGTCTATTGGTAAATACGGCTGACGGCTGGAAGGAATGGGTGATCGTATTTGGCGGGGTTATCAAAACCTCCACGAGACTCTCCTCGTCTCTGAGAGATAACGTCCCTACTGATCGGATCAGCGGGCTTAGTTCCAGGTTGCCCGGCAGAGCATCTGCAAAGACCGAGCGCCTTTGCCTTCAGCTTTTGGGCCTTCACCACGGTCGCCGCCAGGCCCACCATCCTATTGAAGAGCCAGGGAGGAGCTCTTCCGCCGTGGAGGGGCAGGTTTGCAACGCCAGTTCTCATGTCAAAAACACCCGAAACGCTCACGTCGCCGATAAGCGAGATATTCACGGTCCGTTGGTTCCCCGAGATTTACAATATTTGGCCGTGATCTATATTGAAATCTTCGCCCCAGTACCCTCTATCTTTCAGGCAGGGATGAGGTTTTGGCTGAAGAAATCAGCCAGCTCTTACTCGGAGAGAGGGGGTCACATCGAGAGGAAGGGAAGGGCCCCTGTGTAAGTGCTCATCACCGAGACGTCGACGTTAGCCAGCCTCTCCCAACATTCCCCGACTTTTGGAGATAGGTCAATTTGCTAGAACCGATCACAAAAAGTTAATAAATCTTTACCACCCACTGTGGGAGAATCTCTATTTTGACTTAAGACGGAAAATAGCACTGCTGGCGAAAGACTCGAATCCCAATACTTGTTCTACGCCAGGATATTTCTCGAATGCACTTCGTTTATGCTTTTCCAGCGCGTTCTCACAATCTTTTATTGCTTGCTGCTTCGTAAGTGTTCCAGCACCATGATAAACATAAGAGCCACATATATTTTTATTTTTTTTCCCGTCATTCTCTTCAAAAAGATAATATGCCACGCCTTCATCATTGGGGACGATGTCCTGAAAGAATATGCTTGAAAACCTCGTATCACTTTGTTTGCGCAATTCTTTTTTTATCTTTGCAGTATAACCTAAAGCGGTTTCGAGAATTGGTGGAATATCTTTAGTATCGTCTCCTTCAAAGGCAAACGATCGCTCTCTCAGAACAAACACATCAAGAGTTACTGATGTTGCATACGGGAAAAAGGCTTTAATGGCAAATTTAGGATCGTCTTCAATTTTATCTATAACTCGCTCTAAAGCTGCCATTATAGAATCCAATCTACCATCAACATAGTCTAACCTAGGTTTATCAGCCTCAACTCGATCATATTTACCAAGAGTCTTTGTCGCCGCAAGAAGTTCTGATTCCAATTCTTCCAGTCTCATTTCTTTCAATAGATCAGCTATTGCTTGTTTTGCACCGATTACTAAGTCTACAATTAGTTTTTTTAATTCTTCGAACCTTTCCCGATCTGCTTGCTGTTCTTCATATTCTGTATAAGATTCATACATCTTAACTAAGATCTCCGATGCAACTACCCAATCAATCGCCATTATTGCCACCTCACAAATTACGAATAGTTAATCATGTTTTTGAATAAATAGTTTTCGCCATATTTATAAAAATATCGAATGTAGAGTGCCTTCGGCTTCCGGCTCGCCATGCCACCCCCACCCTCGCCACCGTATGGTTAGACTATACCCCTATCTACGTTATGTGGACGAGATAGCTTTCCCGCAGTTACTTTCGATCGATGTGACGATAGATGTCGATCGCCTATTTCCGGGCGTCGCCCCTTCAGTTGGTCTAACACAACTGAGTTGATCACACTTATTTCAGATCGCATGGGCGACATAACGAGGTCGATTGTATCCGATTGGCTCTCATAAGTGGCATCATATTGGACGAGGTCTCTTGTTGTGGTTTTCACGCACAACAACTCGTTATAGGTAGACTACGCCCTTCAGCTCCTGGATTATTCCATGAGGCATCCCAGCCCGCAGGGGTGGGTGGTGAACCTGTGGCAAAGGCGAAGGGAAGTGAAATGATCTTCCATCCTGCCGATGGAACCCTTCGAAGACCTCTTAAAGAATTGAAGATGCTGTTGAAGATTATTGGTAAAAGGATGCTCCGGTGGGGATTTGAACCCCAGTCGCGGGAGTGAGAGTCCCGCATGATTGG
>DAOSXX010000041.1:0-22161 GCA_035380685.1 Methanothrix sp.
CGTGCCGAAGGTTCGTCCAGGCACAGTAAAATCCCCTTCTCACGATCTCGCCCTTGGAGACCATCACGTTCGAGGCGAGGGCGACGTCCACACCGTTGAGGCCCGGAAGAAGCCCTGACTCCACCAGGATCTGAAAGCCGTTGCAGATCCCGATGATCGGCTTGCCCCGATCCGCCTCCTCCCGGAGGGCCTCCATCACAGGCTCCTTCGAGGCGATGGCTCCGGCCCGGAGCCTGTCTTGGTAGGAGAAGCCGCCGGGAATTAAGTACCCGTCGAAGTCGGAGAGCTCCTCTGCGGGCCTGTTCCACCTGAATATCTCGCCGGAGAGGCCTGCGCTCCGAGCCGCCACCAGGGTCTCATGCTCGCAGTTCGTTCCCGGAAACTGCACCACTGCTATCTTCATCTCATCGCCTCCACGAGGCCTCCGGTCCAGGCCTTCTTCGCCGTCAGGAGGTCCATTTGAACGACAGTCTTGCCTCCGAGGGTCATCACAATCTCCGGCGACCCGGTCACCTTCCCCAGCTTCATGATCGCTAGTCCGTATCCTTTCAGCAGCTTTTCAAGCTCCTTTTCGGCCCCCTCCTCGCACTCCAGAAGGAAGCCCGAGGACTCGGAGAAGACCAATTTGTCGGCGGCAAGGCCGGGCCCGGCCGAGTCGAGGGCCAGCTCCATCCCCAGTTCTCCCTTGCCTGCGAGGGCCATCTCTGCGGCCGTCGCCCCGAGGCCTCCGTTCGATATGTCGTGGGCCGAGACGACGAGTTTTTCGGCGATCGAGTCGATGACCGCATAGATCATATTCCTCTCCAGATCGAACCTGACAATTGGTACGTTTTTGCCGATGGCGCCGTAGATCGTCCGATAGTACTCAGATCCTCCCAGCTCGTCAAACCGCGGTCCTATGAGGTAGATGGAGTTTCCCGCTCCCTTGAGGTTCATGGTGACGGCGTCTCTGACGTCGTCGATGAGGCCGACGCAGGCGATGATCGGCGATGGGTCCACCGTCCCGTCAGGAGACTCGTTGTAGAAGCTTACGTTACCGGAGACTATCGGAACTGGGGTATCTTCGTACCCCTTCAGCCAGAGGGCCTTCGCAGCGTCCGCGAGACCCCTCACGCACTCCCGAAACTCCCAGAACGCCTCGGGCTTCTCGGGGTTTCCGAAGTTGAGGCAGTCGGTGAGGGTTGCGGGATACGCGCCGATGGCGGCGACGTTTCTCATAGCCTCGGCGACTGCCGTCGCCCCGGCCCAGTAGGGGCTGATCCTGCCGTAGAAGGGGTTTGCGTCCACTGAGAGGGCTATGCCGAACTTCTTGCCCCGGACGGGGGCTATGAGGCCGGCGTCGGCCTCTCCTGGCCGTATGACCGAGTTGCCCTGAACCTCGGTGTCGTAGTACCGATAGACGTGCTCTCTTGAGGAGACGTTGGGCGAGGCCAGGACCTTCAGCAGGACTTCAGTCAGATCTTCGGGTGGCGTTATTTCGGGCTCAGTCAGGCTGATCTTTCGGGGCCGCTCCTCCCTCGCATAGCGGATCCCCTTGGTGAGGTGCTCGATGGATACGTCGCAGGTAACCTCTCCCCGATAGCGGGTGATGTACCTGCCGTTCGTCGTAACCTTACCGACGACCGACGCTCTCGCCCCCTCGTAGACGTTGGGTAGGTCCCAGTCCTCGTTGTAGATCTTTAGAGCCCTCTCGGTCAGCTCCGGAGGACAGATGAGCATGAACCTCTCCTGGGTCTCGGCGCATGCCACGACCTGGGGGGGGAGATCCTCGCTCGCCTTGTGGAGCCTGTCTAGGTCGAGGTCCATCCCGTATCCGGCGCTCGCCCCCATCTCCGATGAGGCGCAGGTGAACCCGCCTCCGCCCAGATCCTTGAACCCGATGGTGATCCCCTCGTCGCGGGTGAGCTTGAAGAGGGCCTCGTTCGCCTTGAAGAGGACGTTCTTGAGGAAGGGATCGGGGATCTGGATCGCTCCCCGGTTCGCCTCCTCGTCCTCCTCCCGCAGCTCCTCGGAGGCGAAGGTGACGCCGCCAAAGCCGCTGGAGTCGGTCGGCTTTCCTATGACGATCACGTCATAGCCTCCCTCTCCTGCGCCCGCGGGGGCGCGGCTCTTGATTATCTCGCCCCTCTTGACGACGCCGATGGCGACGACGTTCACGAGACAATTCGTGTCGAAGCTGTCGTCAAAGACGACGTCTCCGGCGATGATGGGAACTCCGAGGGCGTTTCCGTACTGCCAGATCCCGTCGACGACGCCCTCCGCGACCCATCGGACGTGGTTTTTGTCCTCGCCGAAGGGGTCGCCGAACCGGAGGGGGTCGGCGGTGGCGACGACCTTCGCGCCCATGCAGTTCACGTCTCTTACGATCCCACCGATCCCGGTGGCTGCGCCCTCGTTGGGCAAAATCTGGCTCGGGTGGTTGTGGCTCTCGTGGGCGATCACCACGCACCACTCGTCGTCGATGGCCACAATCCCGGCGTCCTCTTCCGGACCCTGGACGACGTTGGGGCCGGTGGTGTGGAGAAACTCGTTCAGGGTGGCGCGACTGCTCTTGTAAGAGCAGTGCTCGCTCCACATGGTATCGTAGTTAAAGAGCTCCGGGATGGTGGGGTCTCTTCCCAGAACCTCGGCGATGGAGCGCGCCTCAGAAACCGATAGGCCGAGGCCAGCGCTTCGAAGGTTCGCCTCGACCTCCTGGTCTTCAAGACCGATTATTTTCAACGATTGACACCTCGTTTACAGGGAATAACTATGCCGCCAAAGGCCATTATGTATTTGTCGATCCGAGGAGGCAGAAGGCTTCCCGAACCCTCTCGAACCGGCTGGCGGGTCCAACGAATTCCAAATGTCCTTTTTGGACCTCTTTTTGGACGTCTTTCGGACGCCCCTTTAAAGATTTCTGATCTAGAAAGGGGCGAAAATTAGACCACGGCAAAACCTTTAAAACTGGAGGCGATATATCCGGTCATGGTCATAGTGGTGATCTGCGACGACTCGGAGATCGAGGTGCCGGACGGCGAGAGATGCGCGATCTGCGGCCGGCCCCTCCAGGAGTTCGACGAGGTTACGGGGACGGGCATCCTCGGATACTACCACTGGACCTGCGTGACCCATTATGATTAGCGCGGGGGTAACCAAGCCAGGTCAACGGTGATAGACTCAAGATCTATTCTCGCAGGAGTTCAAGGGTTCGAATCCCTTCCCCCGCATAAAATTACCTTGCAGCATATCGATTTGCATATATAGGTCTATGAATTGTTTACTAGTAAATAAGGGTGGAATTTTTCCACTCTCACTCCAAGCGGCCTGAAGTTCAGGGCGATGGGATGGGTCTGAAGACGTCGTCTAAAAAGTCGAGGCGGGATGTATTAAGGAAATCGATGATATCCCTCAAGCTGATCTGGCTGTTGCCCCTTCATATCGTCGATATGCCCTTTTCACGGAGTTCGAAGTGGATGGAAGGCTTACGCCACGTACTCTTTCGGATCTCAGAGGATCGATAAGGAGATCGCCGAGGCAGCTTTTGCGGAGGAGCACGCCGGGGGCGAGGTCCTCCTTTGGGTGGTCTGTGGCGAGGCTTAAGACCTAAAGGTATGTCGAGAGAGGGGATGGATCGGAACGCCGACTCATCAACAGGCCTTCTTACGCAACGTCGGAGGGAAAAGGGCCACCCGATACGTCGAGGCGACCACATCTACTACCAAAAGCAAGACTTCGTTGGATTATGAGTAAATCCTCTGAACCCGAATAGCTCGACTACGGCGAAGTATGTTGCGTGGGGGAGCTTTCGCAATGGAGGTGGTGATGCTGAGGATCTGAAGCCGAAGGCGAGGCTTGAGGATCTGAGCATCTATACTGCGGAAAAAATTAAGCCCACAGAGAAGGGGTAGGCAAGGGCCTACAAGTACTGGTATGCTTCCTGGTGGGTGGGAGACCGAGCCCGGAACGTGTACCTAGGGAGCGCCGCGAAGCTCTCTGAGGAGGAGGCCCTGGCGGAAGCCCGGAAGATGAAAGCTGAAGCGTTATGGCTTGATCAGTGATATTATCTATTTTTGAATTATAAATATCACATTAACTGTTCAATATTTTATAGGTAGACTCCTAATAAGTAGACGAACAGAAAGACCAAGACTCCATCTTATCGTATTCGCCAGAGGGCCGGAAACCGGGCCCGTATTCCTTGAGCTTGAGCATAGAAACATTTTTCGTGGATCGTGACAGTATTAATCTTGAGGAAGGTGAGGAGATGAGAGTGAAACTGATTTTGGCTCTGCTGATGCTTGCATCTTTGGCGATGCCGGCTGGGGCGGATCCCTGCGGCGACTACGGCATGCCCTGCTGCCCAGACGCCACCGGGAAACTTACGATGTGCAATGAGGGCGAGTGCCGGGATGGCAAGTGTATTCACTGCGGTTACATAGGAGAGCCTGCTTGCATACATGGATATATGTCGTGTGCAGACTATGACAGCGAGGTTGTAGGAGGTTTCTGCCGTCAAGTAATCGATGATTGCGGTCATGTGGGATACGCACCCTGCGAGTGGGATGGCAAGCTTGTGTGCTCCTACGGAGTATTAGGAGACGATATATGCCTAGCCTGCGGTGACTATGAGCAGCCCTGTTGCCAGTACACCGATTATCCATGCGATTACGGAGAATGTAACGCTAAATATCCATACGTAGGCGGGATATGCAAGAGAAATCTAACAGAAAATATAGAGGTAAATTCACTCATAGATAAGCTCAATGATCAGGATCAGAGTAATACTGTTAGAGCGATGGCTGCCTCTGATCTTGGCGAAATCGGTGATGTAAGAGCCGTTGATCCTCTTATCGAGCATTTGACATCTGCGGAATCCGCTATAGGAGCTTCGGCTGCCGAGGCCCTCGGCAAGATCGGGGATCCAAGGGCTATCGATCCGCTCGTTAAAGCTCTAAATGATAGTAACATTTGGGTTAAACATGCAGCTGCCGTTGCTCTTGGCAGGTTTGGTGATCCCAGGGGGGTCGATTGGCTGATCGGGGCTCTTAAGGACGGGGGGTTGGATGTCCGAGAGGCTGCCGCCGAAGATCTTGGGGATATCGGCGATCCTAGGGCTGTAGATCCCCTCATCGAGGCTCTCAAGGACGAGGAGTGGAGGGTCCGACAGGCAGCCGTTTCAGCTCTCTTAAAGATTGGCGATTCACAGGCTGTCGATCCTCTTATCGATGCTTTAACGGATGAGAACCGGATTGTCCGAATGAGTGCTGCCGAGGCCCTCGGCAAGATTAACGATTCTAGGGCTGTCGATCCTCTCATCAAGGCTCTGAAGGAGGATAAGGATAGGGACGTCCGGGCGGTAGCTGCCGTTGCACTCGGCGGGCTCGGCGATCCTAAGGCTGTCGATCCTCTCATCGAGGCACTCGAAGATGAGCATGAATCCTTCCTAAAACATGCCATCTGGGCACTTGGTGAGATCCGCGATCCTAGGGCTACTGATCCTCTTATTTGGTTTCTAAAACAGGTTTATATACCAGCTGCCTCTGAGGTCCGACAAACGGCCGCCGAGGGGCTTGGCAAGATCGGCGATCCACGGGCTGAAGATCCTCTTATCGCGGCTCTGGAGGACAAGAACGAAGGGGTCAGATTGAGTGCTGCCGAAGCTCTCGACAAGATCAGGGGGGGGATAGATGTCATCAACGACGAAGCCACCAATCTGGATTCCGAGGGTGCCAACGACTGGATTAACAAAGGACTATCTCTAGCTGGCCAAGGCAACTACACAGAGGCTATCGAGGCTTTTGACGAAGCTATCAAGATAGATCCTGAGTTAGCCAAGGTCTGGAATTACAAAGGCCTTGCTCTCTCTAGGCAGGGTAAGTACGACGAAGCGATCCTGGCCTATAATGAAGCCATCAGACTCGATCCTGGGGTTGCATGGACCTGGATTAACAAAGGCGGTACTATCAATCGTCTAGGCAACTCCGCCGAGGCCATCCAGTGCTATGACGAGGCCATCAGGCTCGATCCTGAGCTTGCATATGCCTGGTATAACAAAGGCACTACTATCCATCATCTAGGCAACTACACCGAGGCCATCCAGTGCTATGACGAGGCCATCAGGCTCGATCCTGATCTTGCAATTGCCTGGAATAACAAAGGCCTTGCTCTCAAATCTCTTGACAGAACAACAGAAGCCGAAGAAGCCTTTGCCAAGGCCGAGGAACTGAAATGGCTTGGTATGACAAAGGCTTTGCTCTCGAATCTCTTGACAGAACCACTGGGGCCGATGAAGCCTATGCCAAGGCCGAGGAACTGAAATGGCTTGGTATGACAAAGGCTTTGCTCTCGTATCTCTTGACAGAACAACTGAGGCCGATAAAGCCTATGCCAAGGTCGAGGAACTCGGATGAGCAGGGTGATGGGGACAACCATCCAGAAGATCAAGAGGGAGATCGACCACTCACTCCCTCCTCGAAAGCTCTCTGGGGCTGCGGCCCAGTTCGCGAAATAACAGGCGATACGACTAGAGAGGTTGCTTGAGCCTGCAGAGCTACGTGCGCGATCACATTCTTACTAGTAAAAATGCGACGAGTTCTCCCCCTCACTGAATTTGTATTGCTGAATCAAAGGACAGCACCAATTTACTCGTAAACACGTGCTGAATTCCCTTCGCCCGCATAAAATTACCTCGCTGCATAGCGATTTCTAGGTGTAGATCCCTGAATTATTTACGAGTAAATGGGGGGCGGAATTTCTCACTCTCGCTGTTGTCGCTGGAGGATTGCCCTAGGATTGGGATGCTTGCGAATGAAACGAACCTATTTTTGGCCTTGTTTAGATCCTGTTCGATTTTGTTATTGAAATCTTGAGTCAGGTAATCTAATGTAATCGGAAGCGAGAGCTCCAGTTTATCAGTGAGCTGGATATCTATCCCGCCTTTCAATGGACGGCATTCGAGCAAGTGGCCACCGTATTTGAGGTCGAAGGACAGGAAATGGAGGTGGATACCTGGAACGTTCAAGGATGCCATGAAGGATGGCGTAAAAAACCCGACGATCGTCCCCTCAATGTTATTGAAATCAAAGGTAGACTGGTTCTTTGTAACTTCTAAGATGGGACGGTAGCATTCCTGTTTGGGAACGGATCGAGTTTTTACGTGAGCGAATAGCGCTTTAACTTTTATCGCATAGAACAGGTTGGGTGACGGGAGGAGGCTATATAGCATCTCGATAAAAACGTGGTAATCCATTTCGCGCTCGATGTCGTCGTGAAATATGGGCTTAAAGAAGGTCACGCAGGCGAAAGGCGTGAGTGCTTCGTCGCCAATGACATTTACTCGGCCATCGGAGTTGATCTGATAGGTGGTTCCGTTTAGGATGAGCATTTCGCCATCGAGATCATTAAACGTGCCGAGGCCGAAGTCGCCGTGAAGCTTGACTTCAGCAAAGGAGACGTTTTCTTCATAGATCCCTTCGACAAGGGCGCTGATTGGTGTACTGATGTATATCGTTTTCATTTTTCGTACTTGTTTAGCTCTCCCTGAATCGATTGCACGATGTTGGTTTTAGTCACTGGCTTCACGCTGACAAACAACATGCGGCAAGTAGAAAAACAACCTCTATAGCCGTAGTTACTCGAGATTAACTCACTTGAGCTGGCCACGCGAGACTCCAAGAAATGGCTTTGATGATGCTGATTGAGATGAGCTAAACACGTACCATTTTTCTAAACACACTCTGTTTCATGAGTCGCATAACGAGATAGTTGCCAACGTTAATATCTCGTAGCATCCGTATTCATTTTTCCTCCAAATAGAACAAGTCATGTTACTATTATAACTTTGTGGTTATGTATCGAAAATAGGTTGTGTACAACCTACTTTTTGGCTCTTCGCTATTCCGTCTGGGTAACTTCTGGATAGCGATACGCGGACACAATCATGCAAATGCATGCCATGAGTCCCGCTCTCCAGGGCAAATGGTAGCGATACATCTCATGAGCGTTCTGACTTAAGGCGACAGTGAAGTCGTTATGCCCAAACTACTGGACCTGCGATCCCTTAAATTTGCCCACACAAATCAACGAGGAGCCAAAAACTTGATGTGAACGGAACCTTCAAGATGACTCGAAAACACTTAGATCAATTTATGGGGTAAAGACAATGAAAAGCGCAAAAATGGTTCCTTCACGAATATATTCACCGACAATGACCAAAGATTACAGCAGGATTTCAGATACAGCCCGTGCGGTGAATGCGGAGGTACTGCCAAGGATGGCATCCTACATTCGGCGTATATCGCCACAAATAGCCGCCATGAATGCCGACGACGTGTTTTTAATCGCCGATTACGGCGCCGCAGACGGGGTGAATTCAAGCGAATTATTTGAAACAGTCATTCGCCAGATTCGCGGAGTGAATCCAACGCTGACCATCAAATTAGTCTATATCGATCTGGCGGATCAGGCAAATTTCGATACATTTTGGGCAACCTCAACATTAGCAAAATTAAAGCACGTAGAGGCCCAATATATCCAGCGATCTTTTTATGAGCCATTTCCGGAGATGACGGGTAAACTTTGGATCGGTTTTTCCTCAACTGCGCTGCACTGGCTGAATGTTAAAACGGTTGGACCTGATTATTTTCAGCATCCTTTCTGCATACAGCCCAACCAGTTGCCTGATTCAGAACGTAGAAAATTTTCGGATAAATGGAAAGCGGATTGGTGGTCGTTCCTGCAAGAATGCTCGATGTCACTGGTTGAGGAAGGAGCTTTATTTTTTGCCAACCTTGCCGATCTAGGTGACGACCTGTGGCCGGCGTCACCGGGATATAACAATTTAAGAGATATTTGCCAAGAATTGTATGAAGAGAAAAAGCTTTCCGAAGCAGAGTTAAATGCTATTTTCATACCGGATTACTTTGCCACACCCTATGAAATGTCACGCTTGCTAGATGAAGGTGATCTTAGGTGTTTTGCCATCAACGCCTGTAATCCCTTGACTGTCCCTTGCGCTTATTTTGCCAAGGCAAAGCACATGCTGGATGACCCACAGGAACGATCCAAGCTTGCTGCTACCCTGGCACATGTGGTCAGGGCTTGGAGCGAATCCTCGATGCTGATCGGACTTCACGCAGACAACAAGGACCTAATCGAAGACATTTATCGAAGGCTGCGGGATAAATTCTATGAAAAACCAGTGGGGTTGCCTTATCAATATTGCCTTCTAGAACTGACAAAAAGATATGACGATAATGGTTGAAATTTAACCGATATTTTTATCCTCCGCACGCATTTACATTTTTCAAAATCAATTTCCCACTATAAAATATATTACGCAATAATCTTTATCAACCCGCTTATTGCTGTTTTGTGGAAAAACAAAATAAGACTCCTAGATTTTTTGTGTGGGTAAATCTACAGGATAACTCGGGAGCGGCTCGGCCGGATAATTATGTTTTTGAGCCTTTTTGAAAGTTTTGGGCAAGGTGTTCATCTTTTCTTCAGCTGGAAGATGGAGACGAACATTCTCTTCTCAGCCGGTAGGATATCTCGCAGAACCTTCTCGACCTCGTCTTTGGTCGTCCCGCCCGCGATGATCAGGCCTTCGGTTACCGCAAACCAACCCTCTTCGATTCCGATGTCTCGAAGCCGCCTTCTGTAGGTTCTGGCGTAAACCTTCCCCATCTCCTGGTGGTAGAGGGACATAAGTTCTGGATCTTTGTGTATAATCTCACCTATCTCCTCCCAGTGAATCTCGCGACTGCTCTCGTTTTTTAGATAGATCTTCAGCTTCTCGGCATCGCTCGGCTCAGCTTTTTCGGGATGGAACGGAAGCACAGTTATGATACCAAAGCGCATCTTGGCTTTGTTGTACTGGTCGTTAAAGCCCCGGCTTATACCTCTTCCTATGATGATGTTGGATGATGCTAGGATACCATCGTACACGATCTTGTTTTCGAAAGGTAGGAGGACAGCTTCGACAAATGCCGGAAGATTTGACGAGTCTATCAGCTCTTTCAAGGGAGTGTAAAGCCCCAATACACCGTAGGCCCTAGGCGGGTCTACAGCGTCGAGAAATACTGTATATTTTTTAAGGTGGCGAATGATAATAAACCTGCCTCTGAGGCAATTTTTCCATCTTGCTATGATTTCGAGATCTTGCCAAGATAGGTCCATAGGATTTTCCCGTATAAAGTCATCGATCAGCTCTGGCTGGTCGAACAGCTGAGATCTCAGCTTAGCAATATCGTTCAAGGAACATTGTTCGATATCTTTTGGTGATTTCACGTTCTCCAAAACTTCGAGGGTCTTATTTGCGTAATACAAAAGGGGCCAATAAAGGTTGTAATAATGCACAATCTCTTCTTCTGAAAGCTCCATCGATTCCCACCTAAAGTCCACAAAGTACGAATTTAGCTCTAGCCACAGGCTTATTGAGCATGTATGAAAACTCTATCTATCAAGTTACATTGAAATCTCTTCGAACCTCTTTATAAGAAACACGGCTGAAGCGATATTTTTACTAGTAAATAAGTGCTGAATTCCCTTCCCCCGCACTCCCGCAATCGTTTTTCAGCCAGGGCACCTATTCCGGTAAAAGCTCAAAATCCGCTTCTTGTATATCAATATTCGCGGAACATAGAAGCTAATCTATTACCCTCTTTTCAAATGTGGGGCTGGACAAAATGCGCTATCCTCTAGCCTGTTTGACTTCCCCTTGTGGGGGTGATGAGGGCCTTTCGATGAAGATCTTACCTAATCCCGTCTGAGCCCAAAATTGCCATGATATCGTACCAATAGGGGCCATGCCCCTCTTCCCCTTTGGCATTTACAGCCATCCTTCCGCATGATATTAGCTCCCTGCAGATGTTGATGCCGCCTACCTCCCTACTCTCAAGGACTCTCGCCTTGAGTTCCACGAGCTGATCCTAGGTGGGATTCAGAACGCTCATCTACAAATCACTTTGAAGGTCGGACTCATGACAGATGTTTGTATGATTGAAACAGCTTATCGGTATCCAGAGGGATCATGCGAAATAGGTGGATGGTGAAAAGCTTATATTTTAAAAAACAAAAACTTTTATTTTTTTCACTCTCTATTTATTCGTTTATCCGTTTCAAGGTCGCAAGAGATGCAGCCGGGAATAGGGCGGCAAAGAGGCATATGGCAACAAAAGACGTCCAGGGGAAGGGCTGGTCCAGTGCTGCCGCCCGAAGGCAGAGACTCGAATGGGTCAGGGGCAGAGCATAGAGTCCGAGCTTCAAGGCACCGGGAACCTGAGATAGAGAGAAGAAAGTTCCGGCAAGGAATGTCATCGGCAGAAGAAGGAGGCTGCTGAAGGTGTTCATGTCCTCATGGGACTTGGTCAGAAGGGCCGCCAGAACCCCCAAAAATGAGAAAGAGAGGCACGTTAGAACGAGGCTCACGACGAATAGGGGGCCCAGGCTGAAGGTGGGAGAGAGAAGGAGGGCAACGGCCAAAAAGGCGACAGAGCTGACCATCCCCCGAAACGCCCCGATCATCGCTTCGTAAGCTCCCTGTTGAGGCTCAGATGCTGCTGGACGATTCCGAAGCTTGCCTTGAAGTTTCTGGTGTCGGCGGCGACGTCGAATCCGTTGATCTCGACCCTCCCAGAGGTCGGCTTTGTGAGGGTCGTCAGCATTCTTATGGTGGTGGTCTTGCCGGCGCCGTTCGGCCCGAGGAAACCGAAAAGCTCGTCCTTCTCGACCCGGAGGTCGAGGTCACAGACCACCTTCCTTCCTGCGTATTCCTTGGTCAACTATCCGCCAGGATCATGTGTTGCATCTCTTCGCCACCTCAAAAGAAGAAACCTCTTCGTGATATCGATTCAGTTGTTGGCTTCGAAGAGAAGCTTCTCTTCTCGGTCCACTATCTCGAAGAGGGCGTCGGAGCTGAGGCTTGATATCGGATGGTAACGCCCTCCTGAGGCCTCTGCTATATCACGGCAGTACCCGAGCCTCATATCCATGAAGGAGCTCTCCACCACCTCCGTGTCCACCACGACGGTGTGGATGCCGCTCATCCGTGCCTGCTCGGAGACCGCCATCAGCTCCTCTTTTATCCGCCCACCCATGGAGACGTTAGCCCTGCCGTCCGAGATGAGGACCATTATTGGCTTCGTCTCCGCGTCCTTTTTGATCTCGGCCTGGAGGGTCGAAAGCCCCTTGGCGAGACCCGAAGAGAGGGGCGTCTTCCCGCCGGTGGGAAGCTCCCGAAGCCTCTTCATCGCCAGGTCGACGCTGGAGCAGGGGGGAAGCAAAACTTCGGCCTCCTCTTTTCTGAAGGCGACCATCCCCACCCTGTCCCTCTTCTGGTAGGAGTCCATCAACATCGAGAGGATGGCGCCCTTCGCCGACTCCATCCTCCTCACCGAGCCCATCGACCCGCTCGCGTCCACCACGAAGAGGACGACGGCGGAGACCTTTCTGACCCTCTCCTTCTCCCGGAGATCTTCTCCCCGGACGTTGACGGCGTTGGTCCCCTGACGGACTTTCTGGTGGGGGGCTGCGGCCCTGATGGTGGCGTCGATGGCGATGTCTTTTCCCTCCTTCGAGAGCCTGGACCGGAGGTACCTTCCCGAGTTTCGGAGGGATAGGGAGTTCATCCTGCGACCTCCCGACTTCCTCCTGGCCACCTTGTCTCTTCGGCGGGGCATCTCCATCCTTCTCGGGTCGATGGGGTCGCCGATCTCAAAGACCGTCTCCTCCCGGGGCCGTTCCTCCCCCTTGCTCCCCTCTTTCTCCTCTTGGTCGGTTTGGGGCCTTTCTTGCTGAGGGGCTATCTCCGCCTGGGGCTCTTTTCTCTCCTTCTCATCTTTTTTCGGCGCGTGCTTTTGGATCGACTCTTTGAGCCTCTCCTCGTTCAGGGAGGGGGGCTCAAAGGGCCTCGACCTCATCCGATGGGGGAGGGCGAGCTTCATCGCCCGCTCCACGTCCCCCCCTTCCACCTCAGTTCTCCCCTCGAAGGCTGCGATCGTCTTTGCGGTTCGGGTGATGACGATCTCGGCCCTGTGGCTCTTGACCCCCAGGTCTACGCAGGATGCGGCCATCGCCCTCAGAAGGTCGTCGCCGAGGACGACTTCGCCGAGGATCTCTTTTGCCTCCATTATCCTCTGGCAGAGCTTCTCCTGATCGGGACTCGACCTCTCGGCAAAGCCCTCGGGGTCCAGCTCAAACTCCTCGGCGGCCTTTACGATCTCCATCCTCAGGTCGACATCATCGATGCTCTCGACGTTCACCTGGAGGCCGAACCTGTCCAGCAGCTGGGGCCGAAGCTCCCCCTCCTCCGGGTTCATCGTGCCCACCAGGATGAACTTTGCGGGATGGGCGACGGAGATCCCCTCCCTCTCGACGACGTTCACCCCCATGGCGGCCGAGTCGAGGAGTACGTCGGCTACGTGATCGTCCAGGAGGTTCACCTCGTCGATGTAGAGGATCCCCCGGTTTGCGGCCGCCAGGATCCCGGGCTCCAGGGCCCGGATCCCCTCCTTTATCGCCCTCTCGACGTCCAGGGACCCCACCACCCTGTCCTCGGTGGATCCCAGGGGCAGGTCTACAACGGGAGTCCTCCTGTTGGCGACCTTCAGGTCCTCGGACCTCTGGTGGCAGAGATCGCACATCTCCTCCGGGTTGAATGGGTTGCAGTTGAAGGGGCAGCCTTCGACCACGGGAATATCCGCTAGAAGGTCTGCCAGGGCCCGTACAGCTGTCGACTTCGCTGTCCCCTTGTCACCCCTTATCAGCACCCCGCCGATCCGCGGGTTTATGGCGTTGAGGATCAGGGCGTATTTCATATCCTCCTGACCCACGATGGATGTGAATGGAAGTGTCCGTCTTTTGAGATGGTGCATCGGTATTCACCTGGCCTTCAACGCTAATCGTAATTAGTAATATAAATCTTTTCTTCGTGTCACTAATTAGTAAAATTAGTTACTTAAGATAATTATATTTATTCTACATCTCATCTTAAAATTCGCTTATTGATGCCGATATTTGATCGGATATTCACATATCCTCTCTCCCTCTGATGGAGATTATGCGTATATAAATACTCTCAGATGGCTTTCAAGATTAGAAATTAAGTAATATTACTTTAACCGCAATTATTATTAACCAATCGGTAGTTGATCTCGGCCAGATGCCGCCGGAGACTGCGATAGATGGCTCGGACCTGAAGCTGGAATACTCCAGGTTCGTGGGCCGAAAGTTGCTCTTCTTGTTGGCGCTCGTAGTGGCGACGGTCGTCCTGGCGGGGGTCTCGGCGACCCTCGGATCTGCGGACCTCACCGTTGCAGAGGCCTACTCTGCCGTTCTAGCCAGGTTTTTCCCAAATCACTTCCACTCCACCTGGTTCACGGAGACGATCATCTGGAACCTTCGGCTCCACCGGATCTTGATGGCCCTGGTCTCGGGCTTCGGGCTGGCCATCGCCGGGACGATCATGCAGGGCATTTTGAAAAACCCCCTGGCCAGTCCCTTCACCCTGGGGATAGCCTCGGCGGCGGGTTTTGGGGCGTCGTTGGCGATAATCCTGGGGGCGGGCTTTGCCGGCGGCGAGTACCTGATCGTCGGAAACGCCTTCGTATTCGCCCTTCTGGCGTCGATAGCCGTCTACGGCCTCTCCAAGTACAGAGGGATCTCCTCGGCAACCATGATCCTGGCGGGGATCGCCATCATGTACCTCTTTTCCGCCCTTACGTCTTTTCTCCAGTACGTGGGCGAGTCTGATCAGGTCCACGAGGTCGTCTTCTGGATGATGGGAAGCCTGGGAAGGTCTTCCTGGGAGAAGGTGGGGCTTGTGGCGGCGGTCATCGCCCTCTCGGCGCCCTACCTTCTCCTCCGGTCGTGGGACATCAACGCCATGGGGGCTGGAGACGAGGCGGCAAAGAGCCTGGGGGTGAACGTCGAGCGGACGAGGGTGACCTCCATGATGCTGGCGTCTTTGATCACGGCGAGCGTGATCTGCTTTACGGGGACGATCGGCTTTATCGGCCTTGTTGCGCCCCACATAACCAGGATGGTCGTCGGAGGTGATCACAGGTTTCTCCTGCCGGCTTCAGGGGTGGTGGGCGCTTTACTGCTTCTGGGGGCAGACACTGCAGCCAGGACGGTCTTCGCCCCCGTCATCCTGCCGGTGGGGATAATGACCTCGTTTCTTGGAGTGCCCTTTTTCGTTTACCTATTTTTGAAGAGGAGGAAGGAGTATTGGTAAAGATCACCATCAAGGACCTCAGCTTCAGCTACGGAAGTCGCAAGATCCTCGAAGACCTGAACATCGTCGTCGGCGACTCCGAGGTCCTGAGCCTCGTGGGCCCGAACGGCTCGGGGAAGACGACCCTCATAAAGTGCATCGACCGGATCCTCAAGCCCAAGGGCTCGATCCTTTTGAACGGGGGACGGGACCTTCAGAGCCTGAGCCGCCAGGAGGTGGCAAAGTACATCGGCTACGTCCCCCAGTCGGCGACGGGCGTCCTCACCACCACCGTCTTCGATACGATACTGATGGGGAGAAAGCCCCACATGGGCTGGCGAGTCGGGGACGACGACATCGACAGGGTCGTGGATGTAATGAAGCTCCTCCACATCGAGGAGTTCGCCCTCAAGGACTTCGCCGAGCTATCAGGTGGCCAGAAGCAGAGGGTTCTGATCGCAAGGGCCCTCTGCCAGGAGCCGGAGGTCTTGCTTTTGGACGAGCCGACCTCGAGCCTCGACCTCAAGCACCAGCTTAAGGCCCTGGAGACGATCCGATCTCTGGTCAAGAGGACGAAGATCTCCGCCGTCATGGCGATTCATGATCTGAACCTCGCTGCCAGGTACTCTGACACCCTGGTGATGCTGAAGGACGGGATGGTTCACTCCATCGGCGAACCCGTAGAGCTTCTCACCGTGGAGAACATAAGGACGATCTACGGCGTCGAGGCTGTGGTGATGAGGGAGCTGGACCGGCCCTACGTGGTGCCGATAGGGTCTCTGAACGGCTGCAAGGCCTGCGAATGAGCGAGCCTGTGATGAACGACTTTTCTGGACCTGATGCTGTCGATCGAGGATGAATTGAGGATATGGGGGAGAATATGAGAAGGCTGAGCTACATTCTGATAATGTTATCCTTATGCTTATCGTTTATGGGGATGGCGGCGGGCGAAGGCCCTGATGGAAGATTTGTTCCCGGAGATCTCGACGGGGACAGGGTCGTCTCCGACGACGAGATGGTGGCGGCGAGGGAGTCTTACTCGGACGGCGAGATAAGCTCCGAGGAGCTCTCAGAGATGGAGCACGTGCACGA
Source organism: Methanothrix sp. (assembly GCA_035380685.1). Classification (GTDB taxonomy): domain Archaea; phylum Halobacteriota; class Methanosarcinia; order Methanotrichales; family Methanotrichaceae; genus Methanocrinis. The sequence continues at coordinate 16,289 of DAOSXX010000041.1, forward strand.
TAACTACCCAAGGACGATCGTCGATGGAAGCGGCGCGGAGGTGACGATATACAGGCCTGTCGAGAGGGTTGTATGTACCACCCCTCAGCAGCTTGAGACATTCCGCTCCATAAAGGTGCCAAAAGAGACCATCGTGGGCGTGCCCCAGGACATGGAGAGGTACTCTTACCTCTCGGAGTTTGCAGGCCACCCCAGCATCGGCCACTTCTACGAGTTCGACCTTGAGACGATACTGGCCCTGGAGCCGGACGTGGTGATAGTCCACCCTGGCCCGGGACCCATCGGAGGCTTTGACGAGCTTCTTACTAAGCTGGACGACTCGGGCCTCGCCATCTTCAGGTTCAGGTGCAACGTCCCCGAGACCTACTCCGAGGAGGTGGAGAAGCTCGGGTTCCTCTTCGAGCGGGAGGCAGAGGCCGGGGAGTTCCTCGAATTTTACGAGAACGTTCTCGATTCTGTGGAGGAGAGGGTGACCGAGATCCCCGATGAGGATAAGCCGAAGGTCTACTGTGAGTACGACGTCTACAAGACCTCCCCCTCGGACGTCTACCCGATAACCATGGCCGGCGGGAGGTACATCTTCGAAGGTGCGGGCCCTGTGAGGGAGGTGGACCCCGAGGCCGTGATCGCCGCGAACCCCGACGTCATCATCAGGCTCGTCTCCTACGACGACTTCGACGCCAAGGCGGCGGGGGACGATTCGAGGCTGAAGGCCGCAATGGACGAGGTGTTGAACAGAACTGAGCTTCAGGGGGTGAAGGCGGTTCAGGAGGGGCGGGTCTACGCCATGGCCGCCCCCTTCTGGACTTACCTTCCCTACTGCAGCTGCAGGTACTTCGTCGGGATCGAGCAGATGGCCAAGTGGTTCCATCCTGACCTCTTCGAGGATATAGATCCCGAGGAGACTCACCAGAGGTACCTCTCGGAGTTTCAGGGGCTCGATTATGACCTCTTGGAGAGGGGGGCGTTCGTCTACCCCTCCGTCAATTGATTTTCGGAGAATGATTCATGAAGGTCGCCTTCATATCGACGGTCCCAGCCTCGAACCTCGCCCTGGTCGCCCAGGAGATCCGGGCGGAGTTCGGCCTCGATCTGGACCTCAAGATCTACTACCCCCGTACGATCGATGAAGAGGAAGTGGACGAGGAGCTTCTCAAAGAGGACCTGAAGAGGTCTGACGCCGTCTTCGTCGACATAAGGGGCGAGGGTCACGCGAGCGAGGTCGTCTACAACGCCCTGAAAGACGAGAAGAACATCGTCGTGAACCTCTCGAGCCCCTTCTCTCGGATGATGAAGATAACGAGGCTCGGCTCCTTTTCCGGAAGCCGGCTGGCTGACCGCATAAAGCCCGGGGAAGTGAGGGACCCCGAGGAGGTCTGGAAGAAGATCCAGAGGGCTGAGAGCCTGATGGCCACCGCCGGGAAGGTGGTGCCTCTCGGCCCGATGAAGGACACGTCAAGCTACGTCAAGATCGCACGGTACTGGAGGTACGGCGGAAAAGAGAACTACCGAAACCTCCTCCTCCACTTCCTGAACGAGCACCAGGGCTTCCACCTCCCGAAGGCCAAGGATCCCCTGGAGTTCCCGGAGTACGGGATTTATCATCCGATTTATGGGAGCTTCGACGACCTCGATGAATTTCTAAAGAGCTCCGGCTTCTCAGGAGATAGGCCGACGATCGGTGCCCTCTTCTATGGGAATATGCACTTCGACCAGTGCCAGTCGACGCTGAAAGCCCTGGCAGAGAAGCTGGGGGATGTGAACCTGGTACCGGTCTACTCGGACGGGATCCACAACCTCCGGGCCATGAGGAAGTTCTTCTTCAAAGAGGGACGGCCGATCATCGACGCCCTCGTGAACCTCACCTGGTTCAGGCTGAACGGCGGTCCCCTGGGAGGAAACCACCAGCTGACCCGGGATCTTCTCAGGGACCTGAACGTTCCCGTCTTCACCCCGGCCCCCATGTACAGCAGAGAGGTGGAGAAGTGGATGGAGTCGCCGACGGGCCTCTCACCCCCGGAAGTGATCATGGCGGTGATCTGGCCTGAGCTTGATGGCTGCATCGAGCCGATACCCTGCTGCGGCGTTCAGAGCTTCAAGGTGGGAGAGCTCGACGCCCAGGACGTGATCCCCATTGACGATCGGATATCCAGGATCGCCGCGCGGATCAGAAACTGGAACCGGCTCCGGAAGATGCCAAACGACGAGAAGAGGGTGGCGATCATAGTCTACAACTACCCTCCGGGGGAGGCGAACCTGGGCAGGGCCTCGTACCTGGACGTCTTTGTAAGCGTCCGAAGGCTACTCGATAAGATGGCTGATGAGGGCTACAGGGTCGACCTGCCTGAAAAGGAGCTTCACCTGCTATTTCAGGACTTTTCGATAGTGAACTCGGGCGCCTGGTTTTCGAAGGATGATACTCTGAAGAGCTGCTCCTCTATGAAAGCGGAAGATTACAGGAGGCTCTTCGCCTCTCTACCCGAGGAGATGAGGTCTGATATGATCGATTCCTGGGGCGAGCCCCCAGGGAATGTGATGACCCAGGATGAGAAGATTCTGATCCCGGGCGTTGAGTTTGGGAACGTCTTCGTCGGGATTCAGCCCGCCCGTCCGCCCCTGGAAGATCAGGACCTGGCATCGGCCACCCACGACAAGACCAAGCCCCCCCACCATCAGTACGTCGCCTTTTACGAATGGCTCGAAGAGGTCTGGAAGGCGGACCTGGTGGTTCACGTCGGGACCCATGGCCTGGCCGAGTTCATGAAGGGAAAGGAGGTTGGGATGAGCTCTCTCTGCTTCCCGGACCTTCTGATAGGAAACATGCCTCACCTCTACTTCTACCACGTCGTGAACACCTCTGAGGTGGTGATCGCTAAAAGGAGACTCTACGGGACGATCGTTGGCTACAACTCGCCTCCATACACGGCGTCGGAACTTTACGAGGAGTACGCTGAGCTTCAAGGCCTGATCGACGAGCACTCTGAGGCCCAGGTCCAGGGCCCCATCAGATGCCAGCGAGTTCGGGAGATGATCCTGGAGAAGGCGAAGGAGCTGAACTTCGAGGCCGAGGACGTCGAGGTTCTTCACGACCAGCTCTACGAGATGAAGCGGAGGATAATCCCCGACGGCCTCCACGTCCTGGGGGAGGTGTACGGTACCGATGTCATGAGGCAGTTTGTCGTCTTCATCCTCCGTTACGACCGAGAAGGATTGAAGTCCCTGAACAGGATACTCGCCGAATCCGAGGGGATCGACTACGACTTCGCCCTCAAAAACAGAGTGGGCTTTGCGAAAGATCTGGAGAGGATCGATGAGGTGTGCAGAAGGCTTGTGGGTATGGCCATCGATCTGTCGCCAGAGGCCGCAGCCGAGGAGAGCGGCCTCTCAGGGGAGTTGAAAACGGAGCTTATTAAGACGCTAAGCTACGGCCTGAGCCTGATGGAGGGCTACTCCGATAACGGGGGTGAGCTTGAAAATTTCGTTCGGGGACTCGGAAGCGAGTTCGTCGAGCAGGGGGACGGAGGCGACGTCATAAGGTCGCCTGAGGTGCTACCAACAGGCAGAAACCTCACCCAGTTCGACCCCACCAAGATCCCGACACCAGCAGCCTTCGAGAGGGGCGCAGAGATCGCCGAAAACACCGTATCCAAGTATATGGAGAAGAACGGCGCCTGCCCCGAGACGACAGGCGTCATCCTCTGGGGCTTTGAGACGACCAAGACTGGCGGCGAGTCGGTGGGCCAGATCTTGAGCTACCTGGGCGTCAGGATCGAGAGGTCTCCCGGATCCTTTGCGCCCAGGCTTTCCGTCATGCCCATTGAGGATCTGGGCAGGCCCAGAATCGACTGTCTGGTGAACATCTGTGGCTTTTTCAGGGACATGTTCCCGAATGTGGTGGAGCTTCTCGACCAGGCCTTCAACCTGGTGGCGGGTCTGGACGAGCCTCTCGATATGAACTACGTCCGGAAGCATTCCATCGAAAACCTGGAGAGGCTCAAGTCCGAAGAAGACGGTGGAGGATCAAACCTCGACGAGAAGACCCTCACCAGGGTGGCCAACGGCAGGATATTCGGCCCGAGGGCTGGCGAGTACGGTACGAGGATGCTCCCTCTCGTCGAGGATTCGATCTGGAAGACGGAGGACGAGCTGGCCGAGGTCTACATCCAGTCGATGAGCCACCTCTACGCCAAAAACCTCCACGCCGTCAAGAGCGAGGCGGCGTACAGGTCGAACCTCGCCAGGGTCGAGCTGGTATCCCAGGTGAGGGACACCCACGACCGGGAGATCGTCGACCTCGACCACTACTTCGAGTACTTCGGAGGGCTTTCTAACGCCGTTCGGACCGCCAGAGGCGAGCGGCCCGAGATGCTCATCTCCGACACCACAGGCGAGTCGATCCAGACCGAGGACGTGAGGGACGCGGTGACCAGAGGAGTCCGGACAAGGCTTCTCAACCCCAAGTGGATCGATGGGATGCTCAAGCACGACTTCCACGGGGCCCAGCAGGTGGCCGAGAGGCTGGAGAACGTCCTGGGGCTTGCAGCCACCACCCATTCCGTCGATAACTGGATCTGGTCTTCCATAGCCGACAGGTACATCTTCGATGAAGAGGTCCGCGAGAGGCTCACCGAGAACAATCGGTTTGCAGCCGTCGAGATCGCTGAGAGGCTCTTCGAGGCCGAGAAGCGGGGGTACTGGGACGCGACCGAGGAGGAGATGGAAAAGCTGAGGGACGCCTATCTCCAGATGGAGGGCGACATCGAGGAGAGCCTCGGCGAGAGGTGAGGCGATCCCTGCGGAGGCTGGGATTGCCTAATCTAGCGTCTTCTTTTGCAAAACTGGGCGATTTTGCACGCGCCGTCCCCGAGACGGGCGGCGCTGCAGCCGTCAATTTTTGTTTTTGAACATCTAATTTTATGGTATTTTGCCAATCTAATATCAAATTAACCGAAATTATTATAACTAAAAATGAAGTTCAAACATGAAAACCCGAATTAATAATAATTAAATTGCATTTAGTATTATTAAAGCTACTATAGCTAGTATAGGAGTGTACAAAATGGAGAGAACAGCATTCAAGGCATCAATGTTTGCGTTGTGCCTGTTGTTGGCGATAGGGCCAGCGTTCGCTGGCAACGGCGCGATCCCAGGAGACCTCGACGGGGATAAAATCGTCTCCGATGAAGAGCTGGAGGCCGCTGAGGCGTCCTATGAAGATGGGAGCGTTACGTCAGAAGAGCTGGAGGAGATAAGACACATCCATGAGGAATACCCCAGGACGATAACCGACACAAAGGGGCGGGAAGTGACCATATACAAGCCGGTGAAGACCGTCGGCTGTACCATATCCCAGCATCTCGAAACTATGAGGACGCTGCAGGTGCCCCTGGATATGGTGGTCATCGCCGACCATACCTCGGGCCACTACTCGTATTTCTCAGATTTCAGCGACATCCCCTCCCTGGGACACTTCTACGAGCCTGACGCAGAGGCCGTCGTCCAGGCAAATCCCGACCTTATGATAGTACATCCCGGATCCGGGTCCGGTCGTTTCGGGGCCTTTTACGAGCCTTTCATGGAGAAGATGAAGGGAACGGGGATAACCGTCGCTTGTCTTGCGTGCAGCAGGCCGGATATCTACTCGGAAGAGGTGGAGAAGCTGGGCGTTCTCTTCGAGAGGGAAGAGGAGGCAGCGGAGTTCCTCGATTTCTATGAGGGCGTTTTAGGGACTGTGGAGGAGAGGACAAAGGACCTCGCTGAGGAGGATAGGCCGAAGGTCTACTGCGAGTCGGAACGCTACCAGACCTCAGACAACAACATCGACCCCATCGAGATGGCGGGAGGGCGTTTCATCTTCGACCTTGGTCAGACGA
>DAOSXX010000042.1:0-21910 GCA_035380685.1 Methanothrix sp.
ATGTCGCTTTTGGTGTTGCAGACCCGGGAGAGGTCTATGACGTCCAGCATCAGCATCTCGTCCTCGATAAGCGGATAAGCTCTTTCTGGTGAGAAGCCGCGGCCTATCGCCCGGACTATCTCGGCAAGGCGCATCGCCATTATCGGGTCCTCTCCGGCGACTATCTCCACTGCGCCGGTATCGCTATCTATCACCAGCTCTGCGCCGGTCTTCTCTTCGAGCATGCTCTTCACCGATCCCGAAGGGCCCACCAGAACCCCTATCCGATCTGCTGGAATCTTGACGTGCAAAATTATCAGTCTCCGCGAAAATGTTCAGCGATATTGTGACTAAACTATTCCGATTCCTGGATGTTTCCAAAGTTCCAATTATAGAAAAGTCAGAGATCCTTTCCGGCTCTGATCTTCTCCTTGACCGCCTCTTCCGAGCCGACGGCGTACTTCTTTTTGAAGTAACGAGCCAGGTTTGATATGTCCCTCTCCAGAAAGTCCCTGGCCATGGGGTGTTCTCGGGTCACCGACTGGCCCATGTCTATGATAACAGGCTCTCCTTCGTGGTAGAGGATGTTGAACTCGCTAAGGTCAGCGTGGACCAGGTTCGCCTTGTTGTAGAGAAGAGATACGTACTCTGCGATCTTCTCGAAGGCCCGCTCCGCCTCTTCCGGCTCGAGGATGACGTCCTTCAGCTGGGGCGCGGGCGCTTCCCCGCTCCCCACCATCTCCATGACGAGGATGTTCTCCCTCATGGCGATGGGATGAGGCACCTTAACCCCCACCTCTTCAGCCCGATTGAGGTTTCTATACTCCTTTCTCGTCCAGGCGACGATCACCGCCCTTTTGGTCCCCTTGATGCTGCCAAACCGGGGGTCGCCGAGGAGGTAGTTTTGCATCGCCTTGAAGTTGCTGGTATTTATTCGGTAAATCTTGACGGCGAGATCCTTATTATCTTCTCCCTTGGCGCGAAATATGTTGGCTTCCTTGCCGGTGCTCACCGCCCCGCCGAGGGAGCCGATCACGCCCTTGCTCGCGAGGGCGTAAAGGTCCATCAGGGCGCGCCGGTCGAAGACCTCGTCTTGAACTTTCAGGTCGTCAGAATCCTTGATTCGCTCCCGCATCAGGTCGATCTTCGCCTCGAACTGTCTCTGCTTCTTGGATTCTTCGGTCATGGCTACCTTTGAAGGTACCCCTTTCGCACCAGGTAATCGACCTGAGGCCCGGTGTACCTCCATACGACGTCGGCCTTCTCGTCCTGAAACTCCCAGGGGACCACGATGACCACGTCGCCTTCCCGGATCCAGATCCTCTTCTTCATCTTGCCGGGAATTCTTGCCATCCTCTCTTTGCCGTCGAGACATCTGACCTTCAGTCTGTTCGAGCCGAGGAGGGTCTCCACGAATCCAAACACCTCTCTGTCGTACGCTCGCGGGAGGCGGACTCTGGTTACGACCTCCGGACCTTGTGCATTCCTTTTCCGTTTTGTACTTGCATAATTAGCCAGTATATCACCTCTAGAGAACGAATCAAGCTTCAAATCCGACAATTGGGAGCCGATAACCTGAAGTTCATTCAGCTGTGTTAATGACCGGGTATGATAATTAAAGGTTGTGACCAAAAGAGATGATGGGCCCGACGCGATTCGAACGCGTGATCCCCGCCGTGTGAAGGCGATGTCATAACCACCTAGACCACGGGCCCTCAAACTCCCCACGACGTAATGCCTATTAGTATTTTTCCTCGCCCTCTCTACCGAGACGGCGCCGGGAGGATTCCAGAGAGTATCTTTTAAATAGTAACTGGTGGAGTTGATGGAGATGGACTTCTGCCGATCGCTCTTCGCCCCCCGGGCGCATGGAGCCTTTAGGACCCTGAGAAAGGCGCTCATCAAGAGAGAGGCCCTCTGGCCCGGCGTCCCGGAGCACGTCGCCATCATCCAGGACGGAAACCGGCGGTACGCCAGGAAGAGAGGCGTCCCCAGCTTTGACGGCCATAGCCGGGGTGCCGAGACGACGGAGACGGTAGCCGACTGGTGTCTGGAGCTGGGGATAAAGCACCTCTCCGTATACACCTTCTCCACCGAGAACTTCGATCGGGACGAGGCCGAGAAGGAGTACCTCTTCGATCTCATAGCGCGGAAGCTCGGAGAGCTGGCCGTCTCGGAGAAGGTCCACAAAAACCGGATCCGGATGAGGGCCATCGGCAGGATCGATCTTTTGCCGCCTCACCTCCAGGAGGCGATCCGGAAGGCGGAAGACGCCACCCGGGGCTACGACGGGATGCAGTTCACACTGGCCCTCGCCTACGGCGGGAAGAGCGAGATCGCCGACGCTGCGAGGTCTCTTGCCCAGGAGGTGAGAGAAGGAAGGCTCGAACCCCGGGAGGTGGACGAGGATGCCGTCGCAAGCCACCTCTACCCGCCGGAGGATGGGCCCCTCCCACAGGTGGATCTGATAATCAGGACCGGTGGCGAGGTCCGGACCTCAAACTTCCTCCCCTGGCAGGCGAACGGGAACAGCTGTCCCGTCCACTTCTGTGCACCCTTCTGGCCGGAGTTCAGCCGGGTCGAGTTTTTGAGGGCGATAAGGACCTTCCAGGCCTCTCGGGGACGGCGGGCTGCCTCAAATCAACAGGCTTAATTACCATAACCATCTTTCTCGGCAAGGTGTCCCGATAGGGTAGTGGATATCCTAGAGGCCTGCGGAGCACGACTTGCGCAGAGAGCCTCAGACCCGGGTTCGAATCCCGGTCGGGACGTTTCTCAAATCGACGGATGCTTGGTTTTTATGGTTCTGGATAGCCTTGGTGGATCGCTGAGGGGAGCGCTGAAGAAGATAGCCTCCGCCAGCAGGATAGATAAGCAGGTCGTCGACGAGGCGGTGCTGGAGATCCAGCGGGCCCTCCTCCAGGCCGACGTCAACGTCAAGTTGGTGATGAACCTCTCCAACCGGATTCGGGATCGGGCCCTCTCCGAGAAGCCCGCCCCCGGGATGAACCCGCGAGAGCACGTCATCAACATCGTCTACCAGGAGCTGATAAACCTCGTCGGCAAGAGCTCGCCGGTCACTCTCGAGAAGCAGACGATAATGCTCGTCGGGCTGCAGGGGAGTGGAAAGACCACCACCGCGGCGAAGCTTGCCACCTTCTTCCAGAGGAAGGGGCTCAGGGCAGCCGTCGTCTGCGCCGACACCTTCAGGGCGGGAGCCTACGACCAGCTGAAGGCCCTCTGCGAGAAGCAGGGCGTATTCTTCTACGGCGAGAAGGGAAACCCCGACGCCCCAGCCGTCGCCAGGAAGGGGCTTGAAGCGTCCAAGAAGTACGACGTCCAGATCGTCGACACCGCCGGGAGGCACGCTCTCGAGGACGACCTGATCCAGGAGATGATGGACATCGACGCCGTCGTCCACGCCGACCACAAGCTCCTGGTGATGGACGCCGCCCTCGGCCAGCAGGCGAGCGAGCAGGCGAAGGCCTTCAACAAGGCGGTGGGGATAACGGGCGTCATCATCACCAAGCTCGACGGGACCGCCAAGGGTGGCGGAGCCATGAGTGCCGTCGCCGAGACGAACTCGTCGGTCGCCTTCATCGGGGTAGGAGAGACCCCCAACGACCTGGAGCGGTTTGAGGCCGACCGGTTCATATCCCGCCTACTCGGCATGGGCGACATCAAGACCCTCATCGAGCGGGCCCAGGAGACGCAGGTCGAGGAGGAGATGGACGTCGAGGCCCTGATGCGGGGCAAGTTCACCCTCAAGGACATGTGCAAGCAGATGGAGGCGATCAACAAGATGGGCCCCCTGAAGCAGATCATGCAGATGCTGCCCCTCGGCGGGATGGGGCTTGATATCTCCGACAAGGAGTACCAGGTCACAAAAGACCGGCTCGACAAGTACAGGGTGATAATGTCCTCCATGACCGAGGCTGAGCTTGACGACCCGAAGATCATCACCGCCTCACGAATCAAGCGGATCTCAAGAGGCAGCGGGACCTCGCCGGAGCTGGTGCGGGAGCTTCTCAAGTCTCACAAGGCGATGCAGAAGGCGATCAAGGGGATGCGGGGGATGAACAAGATGGGGATGAAGCGGATGATGAAGAAGTTCGGCCCCATGATGGGCGGCGGGATGTAGGCCGTCGCGACAATTTCATTTTTCTGCTCTTTGTTATTCTCTAGTTCTCTTCTCCGAGTGCGTGGGCGCCTTTGTGCTGTTGCGGAGCAAGGAATTTCCATCAAACTTATAGCCAACAATTTGCGGTCTGATTTTGCATATCGGATTAAGAAAGATCTTTTTACCTCACAACATTAATATTTAATTTAGATAATAAACTATATAATGGTTGTTGCATATACATTTTAACATTGGCACCGCCGCCAGCAGAGATAATCGTTTCATCATAATTATCTTTAAATACTGCGTGAATCCCTACAATTCGGTCATTGTAATTTGGTTTCGTCCAGGCTACGATCCAATCATAGTCGGATTTTGGATTCTCTTTATATCCGTAATAAGGATATAAAACAGAATCAGGTTTCATCGACAAACCGGTACCACTTCTCTGGTAGGATGAGCGATCCAGATTAACTATATAATTTATATAATAGTATCCAATCGCACGATTAATTTCCCATTGATCTGCAAAATACCTTTTTGGCCAACTGTCGCGTAGCCAATCTCCCAATACCTGGATTATTCCTCCCGGAATCTTGACGAAATCGATTTGTATTGTTGATGATTTATTTGATAAAACTATCTGAATATCACCCTTATTCTCCAAGAAATTTTCTCCTTTAGTCCAGCCGTGTGGAATTTCAAAATATATCCCATACTCAAATAGATCCACATCATGAGTCCCATTTTTCGAAGTTGACTTGCTCCATACTTCAGTATTATCTTTAATTCTATAATGTTTTTCGTCTAATATCCGTTTAATTTCTTCAGGTATTGGATTTTGATTCTTGTCATTAACTATCGCAAAGTTGATATTTAATAGTTTAAACTCATAGCCTTTAATGATCTCAACGAGTTCTTCGTTCTTATTTATAAAATTTCGATCATAATATGATTTGATAAGTGGTATGAGGTCGCCATCAGCCGGATTAATGCGATACAATAAGTTAAAACATTTTTTATTAGAATCCGGCTCGATCTCGGTATGTTCATGTAACCACCAATACTTGCTACTTTCCAGAGGAATCCTAAAAATTTCATACATGCCCGGTGATACACGATCTTTACTAATATCCAATTCATCTGCAAAGCGCAAAAGTGCCGCCACCAATTGTTTGCGTCCACTTCCTGATACAAAATTTTCTGCACAATTTTTTATATCTAATTTGCTATGGTAAAGGCACACGTCTTTAATATCTATAAGAATATTTTCATCAGAGATATTCTGAACCGCCTTATCGAGCAGGGAATCATTATTTGTATTATTATATGCGTAATCAATCCAAGCGGCCGTTAAATATTGGTGGTTCTTACGTATTATATCTTGTTCAAAGTAATTATAATCACTAGAATCTCTGGCCACAAATTTAATATTATTGAAATTTGCACCAAGCGATTCCGCCTTCGTTTTAACAAGTGGAAATTTACATATATCGCATTGCATTCCTATATCATGTAGGTAAATGCTTGCTAAAAGTACATAAGTCTCTAATTCAGAAATTGGAGCTCCTTCATTAAATTCCAATAAATCTATAACAGATTTCGCAATATGATTGTTGTGTTCTACCCCATGATTTGGGAAATTTTTGATAATTAGTTCGGAGGGATTCCAAATGGTTCTTACTGCCGCACGGATTTCGTCTAACCTGGATATAAATTCATTAGATATTATACGCTCGCCAAGTTTTGAAAGATAATCTTCCATTTGATAAACCACCTGTTTTTAAGAGGTACACCTGATCTTTAGTTTTCTTTCTTTTGGTTGTTTTTATAGTATTTATAATTAATCTATTCTATTTTCCCAGAGCATCGCGATTTTGAAAGGCCTATGGCGAATCCCAGGAAACTATTGGGACGAGACGATTTGCCTCTACCGAGTAAAGGCAAGAATCACTTATAGAGACCCTTTTCCTGTCGTGACAAACCTATTTAACAGAGGAGAGGGCTTTTGCGCGGGAAATGACCGAATGGGAGTCGGACTTCACGGGCTCTTTCAGCAGCTACCTCTCGCCGGGCTGCCGGATCTGCCGCCAGGGCGCATCCCTGGTATTATTTGTCACCGGCATCTGCGAGAGGGACTGCTTCTACTGCCCCCTGTCGATGGAGCGGCGCGGAAAGGATGTCGTCTACGCCAACGAGCGACGGGCAGGGTCCGATTCAGAGATCATCGAGGAGGCGAAGGCCATCGGCGCCCTGGGGACGGGGATCACCGGGGGCGAGCCCCTGTTGAAGAGGGATTTTGTTATCAAGTCGATCCGGTCCCTGAAGCGGGAGTTCGGGGAGGACCACCACATCCACCTCTACACCGGAGCGAGGCCCGGCCCCTCCTCCCTTCGGGACCTCGCCGAGGCGGGGCTCAACGAGATCAGGTTCCACCCGCCAACCTCCGAGTGGTCGGAGCCGCGATGGCTCAGCAAAACCCTGCAGGACGCGAAGTCCGCAGGGCTCCTGGCGGGGGTCGAGATCCCCGCCATCGGCCCCGCCCCCGGCGTCGTCGAGGCGGTTCTGAAGAGCGACGCCTTCCTGAATTTGAATGAACTTGAGTTCTCCGAGACGAACCAGCAGGCGTTAAGACGGCTAGGTTTCAGGTCGAAGGATTACGGCTGCGGAGCCGTCGGGAGCGACCTTTTTGCCGAGCAGTTCAGGGTTGAGGGGCTAAAGGTCCACTTTTGCTCTTCAGCCTTCAAGGACGCAGTCCAGCTCCGGGAAAGGCTGAAGCGACGGGCTGAGAGGACGGCCCGCCCCTTCGACCTTCCCACCGAGGACGGAACCCTGATCTGCGGCGTGATCCTGCCCTCCGACGGGGCGGGGCGGGCCGAAAGCGTCAGTTTGGTGGTCGATAGGCTGAAAGGGCTTGGAGTGCCGGACGATATGTACGTCCTATCCCAGGACAGGATCGAGATCGCGGGCTGGATCCTGGAGGATATAGTTTCTGAGCTCCAGGATACGGAGTGCCGGTTGGCCCTAGAGGAGAGGTATCCCATCGAGGGCGGGCCGGTGTTGGAGAGAATACCTTTATAAATCCATAGCTGTAAATGTAGGGGCGGTGAGCTTACAGGATGGAGGCTAGCGTTCGAAAACATGAAGATCAGATCCGTGAGCGCCTGAAAAACTACCTCAAGCGCGACGGAATGGGCATCCGAAAGGCTGTCCTGAAGCTGTTCTTGCATGACAGGTCTTACACCACTGAGGAAGTTTACACTTATCTGGACAAGGAGGGTTTTGACGTCAGCTATCGGGGCGTCTCGGCGATGGTGGGCCTCATGAATACCAGGCTCGGCATCCTCAGCATCGACGTCTCGGGCGACCACAACGTCTATTCTCTCAAACCCGATCACAAGGTGATCGTCAGCTCGGTTCTCGAGAGCTACTGATTTTTTAGTTGGGCGGCTCTCCCCGCTTCATCCTTCTGAGATATTTCTTGAGGGCATAGTCTGAGAGGAGGTTTATCCCCCGGAGAGCCAGATGCTGGCCGACCCCCGCCGTCATCCTCTCGCTGTAGTACCGGTGCAGCGCCTTCAGGTGGCGGAGGTTGTACTCAAGACACGTCCCCACCAGCTCCCAGTGCTCGGGCTTCGCCCGATCTTTTCCAAAGCCTCTCGCGTTTCCGAGCCGCGTCTCCCCGATCGGCGTGAAGAATAGGGGGAGCATCAGGCCGACGCTCTCTTTCAGCGACTCGACGAGTTCCGTCGTAAGAACAACGTCCTCCTCGGTCTCGCCCGGCAGCCCCAGAACGAGGCTTGCCACAGGAAGCCAGGACCGATCTTTGAAGAGGCTGTAGCACTCCCTCACGATCTCGGGCCAGATCTCCAGAGGCGCAGGCTTCGTCTTGTTCTTCATGTGCTTTGCAAGAAGCGTGGGGCTTCCGGTCTCGATCCCGATCCAGGCCGACATGTACCTCTGATCGGTCCCGATCCCCACGATATCGGAGATCTGCTCAAGAAGGTCCTGATTGTGATAGACCGATGCGAGGCTCATGTGGGATACGTCGACGGTCCGGGGACCCAGCTCCTTCACCCGTCTGAAGAGGTCGAGGAGCAGCTCACGGTTCGGCTCCGATCCGGCGGAGCCGTACTGAAAGGCGTCCTCGGAGTGAAGGATTATGTCTTTTTGTCCCGCTTTGATGTTCACCTCGGCGTCCTTCAGGATCTTGGATATGGGCCGATGGCGGGGCTTTCGCATCGTGGGCGAGCAGAAGGAGCAGCCTCGCCAGCAGCCTCGCCCGATCTCGACGATCCCCCCGACGGTGGCTCCTCTGTTGACGGGGATCTCATCGCCGGGGACGGTCTCGCCCTCGATCTCTCCACCGACATCCTCGCCAGCCACAATTTTTCTGCAGACCTCCGGGAAGGTCCTCTCTCCCTCGCCAAGGTAGATGAGGTCGACACCCACGTCCTCGCCCCGGAGCTCCCAGGAGCCGTTTCCGCCGATGACGACCTTTGGTTTATGCTCCTTGATCAGGGGATGGCCGACCAGCTCCAGAAACTTCGTCCTGTTGTAGGGCGCGCCCCGGTTGATCATCTCCTCGATCTCTCTGACGGCGATCTTGCCCATGGGATCGTCGTGGGTTATCCCCACGATCTCGGTATCGGGTCCGATCGCTTCGTCGAGATGGTCAGGATGGGCCACCATCACCTCGTCTCGGGAGAAACCTGCCTCCAGGAGGGCTGCCTCCACCTTCCTCATGCCGCAGGGGGCGAGTATGGCGGAGCCGTCGGGTCCTGCCTCGACGGGGGGGCAGAAGAGCCATTTGAATATCCTCTCGGAGATGATCGATGCCGGGAGGATCGCAGCAAACCCGAGCATCACTCCCCCGTTGTAGTTGCTCATCATGGTGGCGTCGCTGGTGAGGACTATCCTTTTGCCTGACATCTGCCAACATCATCGCGGTGATCACAGATAACGGTGTTGAGCCAACCGACATCCCACAAGCCTTTAATACCTCTCGCATTCAGAGTGGAGGTTCGTGCAGGAGAAATCGTTGTCGGAGATCAACGAACGCATCCGGGACGGCAGCGTTCGGGTGGTCACTGCGGAGGAGATGCCGGACCTGGTGGACGAGCTTGGCACCGATGGTGCGGTGCGCGAGGTGGACGTCGTCACCACCGGCACCTTCGGAGCCATGTGCTCGTCCGGTGTCTTTCTCAACACCGGCCACAGCGATCCGCCGATAAAGATCTCCAAGGCCTGGCTGAACAACGTGGAGGCCTACGGCGGCATCGCCGCCGTCGACCTCTTTTTGGGAGCCACCCAGCCGTCCGAGGACCGGGGAGACGAGTACGGCGGAGCCCACGTGATGGAGGACCTGATATCGGGCAGAGAGATCGAGCTTCGGGCCCAGGGCGCCGTCACCGACTGCTACCCCCGCTTCGACCTGGAGACTACCCTCAGGCTCGACGACTTCAACCAGGCCACCATGGTCAACCCTCGGAACTCCTACGAGAGGTATGCCGCTGCTACAAACTCGACGGAGAGGACGCTCCACACTTACATGGGAACGCTCCTCCCGAGATACGGGAACGTAAGCTACAGCGGGGCCGGGGCCCTCTCGCCGATACCTAACGATCCCGACTTCGAGCAGATAGGCGTCGGGACGAGGATATTCCTCTGCGGAGCCCAGGGGTTCATCGTAGGATCGGGAACCCAGCACCTGCCTCAAGATGGGTTCTCCACCTTGATGGTGAAGGGGGACCTGAAGGAGATGAATAACGAATTTCTGAGGGCTGCCACCTTCCAGGACTACGGCCCGAGCCTCTACGTCGGCCTCGGAGTCCCGATACCCGTCCTCAACGAGGGGATCGCCAAAAAGACGGCCGTAAGGGATAAAGACATCGTCACCGAGATCGTCGACTACGGCGTCCCGAGGCGCGCTCGTCCCACGGTGAGGCGGGTGAACTATGAGCAGCTCTACTCCGGCATCGTCGATATCGACGGGAACGAGGTGAAGACCTCGGCCTTATCGAGCCGCCACGTGGCAAGAAAGGTGGCGGGCGCCCTCGGCGATTCGATCAAGAGGGGCGAGTTCCTCCTCTCGGCACCTGCCGAGTCCCTCCCGACCGTCGGCAGAAATAGGCCCATGAAACAGACCCGGGAGTTCCTCCTGGTGGGGGATGTCATGAGCTCCGGCGTGGCGACGGTCCGCGAGGAGATCTGCATCGAGGAGGCGGCCAAGATGATCGTAGGCGGGCCCTTCGACCACCTCCCTGTCGTCTCGGCGGAGGAGAAGCTTATCGGGATGGTCACCGCCTGGGACATATCCAAGGCCGTGGCCAGCGGCAAGACCTCTCACATCTCCGAGATGATGACGAGGAAGGTATTCATAGCGAGCCCCGACGAGCCCCTGGAGCTGGCGGCTCGAAAGCTCGACCACCACAAGATCTCGGCCCTGCCGGTGGTGGATAAGGACCATCACGTCATAGGGATGGTCACAAGCGACCACGTCAGCAGGCTCTACGGCAGGAGGCGATCCCTTTGAAGCTGATGCTCCATGTGGCTCCAGGGATAGTCCGAAAGCCGATCGTCTCCTCGGTAATCCTGGAGACGAAGGCCCTCATAAACATCGAGCGGGCGAAGGTCGACGCCGTATCCGGCGAGATCGTCGTCGACGTCGACCCCGAGAAGTGCGGCGAGGTGAAGACGGCCTTCGAGAAGATGGGAGTCAAGGTAGTCCTCCTGGAAAACCCGATCATAAAAGACGAGGCCGAGTGCATCCACTGCGGGGCCTGCATATCGATCTGCCCCACGGGGACCTTCCACTTCGAGGGGTCTCTTGTGGTCGCCGACCCCGGAAAGTGCGTCCAGTGCGGCACCTGCGTCGCCGCCTGTCCCCAGAGGGCGCTGAAGCTGGTCCTGAAGTAGATTTCGATCCCAAGGTCGGGCGCAGAGAAGCAGTAGTCGGGGGTGTGGAATGCTTGGCCTCACCCTTTCGCGCGCCCAGCCCCGACAGACTCGCCCTTTTCTGATGGATGTAGTCGAGATAAGATGGAATCAGAGCCGATCGTCCCCGGCGGCGCGGGAGTGCGGGGCGGCCGCGTCGAGGGGGGGAGGGACCTCCGCCGGTTGGCAAGGCCGGGCGGCGAAAAGAGACTATGTCGAGAAGGGCAGCGGTTTTCCTTGTGTCGAGGAAGAAGATCAGAAGAGGCAAATGGCGAAAGATAGATAACTTCGAAGCCCCAAAATTGAGCCTGATGGAAGCTTCTAAGATCGAAACATCGAAAACCGAAACTCGCACCCTCGACTCAGAGAGCGAGTTTGTATCAGATATCGTTGAAGGGATCGAAGACTTCAAAGCAGGGCGCGGAAAGTCTTTCGACAACAAAGACGACCTTTTGAGCTACTTGAAGCGCTTGTAGTTTGCAGCGCCCATTTTGCGTCGATCTTGTCATGCCACTTAATTACTTCCTGTCCAAGCGGTTCATAAATAATTACAGGAAATTAACCCACAAGAACAGGGAGTTCAAAAGCCAGGTAGATAACAAGATCGAGCAAATAATTAAAGATCCGGAGATAGGCGCACCAAAACGCCACGATCTCTCGGGGATACGTGGCGTTCATATCGGCCATTTTGTAGTCACGTACACGGTTATCAAAGATACGATTGTTTTCATTACTATAAACCATCACGATGCGGTGTACGGCGAAACGAGCGCCATTTATGCGCAGTTGGAAGAGCTGTACCCCGAAATTTGGGACAAAACTTCGGCCGAGTAGGGGAAATTAAGCCTCACTTTTGGGCTGGCACCGATCGCCCCCGACGGCGCGGGATGCGGGACGGCCGCGCCGAGGGGGCGCGGGACTCCCGCCGGGTGGGAGGCCGGGCGGCGAAAACCGACGATGGCAGGAAGGGCGACGGTTTCGCTTTTGAGCTGAGGAAGAAGATTATCAAGACGCCGAAGGCGAAAGACGGATGCCTACAGAATCTCGACAGCAAGCTCAAATTTGGGTGATTACCGAATGGAATCAGACGAAGCTAAAACCTCGATAACAGAAAATTGCCCTCTCGATCTAGAAAATGAATTTGTGGCAAGTATAATCAGGGGCATAGAGGATTACAAGGCAGGCCGTGGAAAGTCCTTCAATAGCAAAGAAGAAGCGATGCGTTATCTGGAGAGTTTGTAGGCTCGGTTTCTTAATCGATCACGAGGGTAGGGTGCCGCCTATCGCTCCCGGCGGCGCGGGGATGCGGGGCGGCCGCGTCGAGGGGGCGCGGGCCTCACGCCGGGAAAAGTGGCGGGCGGCGAAAACCGACGATGGCGGAAAGGGTGGCGGGATCGTGTGGAGTGGACGGAGGCGAGGTGGCCCTCTAAGTTGCCTTTTAGATAACGAGGATCTTGCTAATGCTGAAGCAATTTGCTGAATTTCTTGATGAAACTAAGAGTTTACATCCTCGCCACCAAAAACCTTTTAGAAGATTTCGACTTGAGGCCAACTATGGACGGAGAAACAACTAGTCGGACACCTGAAATTGCCTCACCGAGAAATAAATTTAAGTATATTAAGAATATAGAACTTATCGGATTTCGTGGGTTTGGAAAATCTCAGAAAATCGAGCTTGGTATTCCAAATGGAACATTTGGGAGTGGGCTTACAATTATTGTTGGTCCTAATAATTCAGGGAAATCTACAATTATCGAGGCATTCAGTGCGATATCAAGAGAAAACGCATATGCATTCTCGGAGGGAAAGAGAAATAAAAATGCGGGTGATGCGATATCAATTAAGGTCACAGATACCTCGAATGAAATAAAAGAATTGTGCACTATCGATGGCGGTGGTGCTTGGGCAGTTTGGAAAAAAAATATCGTAGTTGAACCCCTATCTAAAATTTTCGTTGTCCCATCAAGAAGATATTTTAACCCTTTCTTTGGCGAGGGAGAGATGACAAGGGATATATGTAGTTCAAGTAAAGGAACGAGAGATATATATATTTCAAATCAAGGAAATCCTACTGAACGCCCTTCGTCGCTGAATGGATTTGAACATAGACTATTAAGAATTCAAGAAAATAAAAACGATTTTGAGGAAATGCTCAGAAATATATTAGACCCACCACCTAAATGGACAATTGATTTGTCAGATACTGGCTCTTGGTACCTAAAATTCAGTTGTGGTGATACAACTCATAATAGTGAGGGACTAGGAGAAGGATTAATCAGCTTATTTATTCTGGTTGATGCATTATATGACTCAAAAGAGGGTGGTGTAATCGTAATCGATGAACCTGAACTGTCATTACATCCTCAGTTGCAAAAGAAACTTTTAATATTAATGGGAAAATGTTCAAAAACGAGACAAGTGGTCATAGCGACCCATTCACCATATTTTATCAATTGGGAATCAATTTTAAATGGAGCAAAAATTACAAGGCTAGTAAAGAGAATCAATTGCGACATAGAAGTGCATCAAATGGCTGAAGAAACTGTAGACAGCATAAAAGGCTTTATGAAAGATCGTTATAATCCTCATGTTATGGGATTAAATGCCTGTGAAATCTTTTTTCTGGAGGATAACGTAGTTTTGGTAGAAGGTCAAGAAGATATAATATATTATAATAAATTTATAGATTATTTGGGTATACCATTTAAGGGCAGTTTTTATGGTTGGGGTGTGGGTGGCGCCGACAAAATGTCTATAATCGCAGGATTACTATCCGATTTAGGTTTCAAAAAAGTTGTCGGGATACTGGATGGTAACAAAGCAGATGAGGATAAGGTGCATAAGTTAAAGTTAAAATTGAAGAAAAAATATCCAATGTATGAATTTTTTATAATAAAAAAGGATGACGTGCGTGATAAAAGTCCCGAAAAACCTAGAAAAGGTGTAGATGGATTGGCAGATCTTAATGGAAAAATCAAACCTGAATGTGAAGAACACGTCAAGAGGTTATTTAGCAAGATCGACTCCATATTCTCTCCCGGCTCGACGGAGCAGGAAAAATAGCCGAATCACCCATTTTAATCCTTCCAGAAGGCTTGACCTTCGCTCAGAAATCGATTCCGATCAACCCGAAACCCTCTTCCTCACCCCGACGGGCACAGTATGCAGAGAACCTTGCACAGATCCTCGTCCAGGGACTTCAGAGCCCTCCGGAGCTTCTCGTCCTTCATCATGTCGCTGAGGTAGTTGAGCCGGCCGATGACGTCGTCGATATCCGCCCCGGCCTCCTCCCGCCCCTTTCGGCCCATGGAGTAATAATACCTCAGCCCTCTCCCTGCCGACGTCGACCCGGAGTTCCCTCCTCTCGTGGATGTACCGGGAGCGGAAGGCGTTGTACCGGATGGCGGAGGTGAAGTCCGCCCTCGGCTTCAGCCGCCCTTTTAGCATCCCTCCAGCGTCTCATCAAGCCAGTCGAAGACCCGCTGGTTGGAGAGTCGGCTGGCCCCCATCTGGCAGTGCTCCCCGGCGCCCTCCTCGACGGTGAAGAGCATGTACTCCTTGGGGCTTTCAAGAGCATCGTAGAGCTGCTTGGCCCTTCCCGGCATCATCCAATCGTCCTCAGAATCCACCACCAGCACGGGGCAGCTTATCTGCTGGACGCAGTCTTTGAGGGTGTACTCCTGACTCTTGATCAAGAATTCGTGGGGAGTGTCAACGCCGAAAGAATACATGCCGTGCTCTATGCTCCACCTCAAGCTGGTATCGTTCTCCATCGCCTCCCGGGTTCCGGCGTCAAACTCCTCGGGATAGTTGACGAGGGCGTACATCTCATCGGGGCTGAAGTCCCTGGTATAGTTCAGCTCGTAGACCCCGCCGTTGGCGACGCAGACTGCGATCCGATCTTCGTAGGCTGCAGCCCTTGGAGCCATGTACCCGCCCATGCTTATGCCCATGAGGGCGATGCAATCGGGGTCCACGTCCTCTCTGGTCAGAACGTAGTCCACGACGGGCGTCACCACATTTTCCCAGTCCGGCCGGAAATGTAGCCCCTGCTCCCTGAGCACCCCGCCCTGGCCTGGCCCTTCGAAGATCAGACAGTTGTATCCCCTCTCCACCGCTGCCAGCCCCTGGCTGAAATAGATCTCCTCTGCGGTGCCGTCAAAGCCGGTCTGGAGTATCAACGTCTTCCGGGGCTGGTCTGACGAGTCCGGTTTCAGGAAGTATCCGGGAAGGGTTGTATTCTCGTAAGGTATCTCCACCACCTCCACCGGGAGCGTCACGAGATCGATGGCCTTCCGGAAGCTGTCGTGGCTCTTTCCCCACGTCTGAAAGATACGGGGGTCATTGGGATCTCCGTGCAAGAAGAACTCCGCCGCACGATAATATCCCGAGGCCCGCTGGTATGCGTCCCGGGCGCTGACGGTGTGCCCCTTCTCCAAGGAGGTATCGGCGATTCGGCGAACGCGCTCTGCGGTGTCAAACCACTCCTGATACCAGCTCTCAAAATCTCCGGGCGTGATGCGAGACGCCGTGATCATGCACTCGTTGATGTCCGAACCGCCATAGGACGCTACGCTCAGCTGCCTGAGAATTTGAAACTGAAATTCCTTGTCCTGGAAGACTGGATAGACCACGGCCCTGGAGCAGAAGACGGTCTCGTTCGTCTTCAGAGCTTCGGGCTTGTCCGCCTCCGTTGCGCCATCGTCCAGTCCAGAGCTCTGGTTCCCCGTCGCCGAGACCGAGCTGATCTGAGCGGCAAGAAGCAACATGCTCATCACAAACGCCATCATAATCCGTTTCATTTTTTGCCTCGCCTCGCCATATGTTCCTTTGATGAATCTTTGATGAATATTAGTTGTTGAAAGTAATTATCAATTTCCCCAAAAAATTATACACAACTTCATTCCATCGTTCAATTTAAAATTAAACTAAACCTCTGCCCCCACCCCTCCTCCGCCCAGAGGCCCTTCCAGAGGCCTTAATCCTCTCTCCAAAAACGAGATTCACTTACCGCAGCCGAAAACCTCACCCCGACGGGCAGAGGATGCAGAGAACCTTGCAGAGGTCCTCGTCCAGGGACTTCAGATCCTTTCGGATCTTCTCGTCCTTCATCATGTCGCTGAGGTAGTTTAGGCGGCCGATGACATCGTCGATATCCGCCCCGGCCTCCTCCCGACCCTGCCGGACTGTGGAGTAATATATCTCGCTGTGGTCTTGATCTACTTCGATCCCGAAGAAGTCGTAATCGAAGAGCCCCTTGAACTCGAGGATTATCGGCTTGTAGATCGACCGCTGCCGGGGGATGTAAAAGTCCTCCAGCATCTTACGGAGAAGCTTGTTCTCGACGTAGCCTATGTCGGTTTGCAGGTACCCCTTCCCGTGAATGTACCGGGAGTAAAAGACGTTGTACCGAATGGTGGATGTGAGGTTAGTCCTGATCTTCAGCCGAAACTCCCACTCCTCCCCGAACTCCTCCAACCCCTCGCTGAGGATGTGTCTCGCCTCTATGACGAGGCCGTTGAAGAACTGGATTGCCACCTGGTCCACGCCCGGCCTCTCCTCCCTGATCAGGACGTCCTCGACGCCCCAGCCGAAGACCTCTGTGGCCGCCTCCTTCGTGGACCCCAGGGAATCGAAACGCCGCAGCATCTCCAAAAGATCGCCCATCTTCTCCATCGCTGATTTGGTGGTCATTCGGCCCTGATAAATATTTTGTCGTATTCTCCGGTGAACGGTCTCATCAGATCGTCCGGCCTTCTTCGGGCCGGGATCGCATATCTTTAATATCCCTCCCGACGACTGCACCTAGGTGCAAAATAATGATCGAGATTACCGATGCTGCGGCGGAAAAGCTCCTGATGAGAGCGGTCGAGGGCAAGGTCGTCAAGCTCTTCAAGACCAGCCAGCCCGGCGAGTTGCCGAAGTTCGCCCTGGGCCTCGGCCCCTTCAACGAGAAGGACCTGGTCTTCGAGAGCAACGACGTCGAGGTCTACATCAACCCGAACGAGTTCGAGGAGCTCCGGGTCGCCGTCATCGACTACGTCGACGACGAGAGGGGACGGGGCTTCGTCGTCATCAAGGGCCAGAACGAGGCCTGCGGCCTGATCAGCTGCGAGGATTGCGGCGACGACACCTGCGAGGATTGAGCTTTTCTCCCTTCCTCGCTCAGATCAGGAAGATCTGTATCAGAAGAGCCGAGGCGATCAGCGTCAGGCCGATCGCCGTCCCCACCAGCCGTAGGGCAGGAGCCAGGTCTTTTGTCGACGGGTCGGCACCCCCATCGCCGACGACGTAGACTCCGGGCTTCTCCAACCTGATCCCAAGAGCCCCCGCCGCCGCCGCCATCGGCCAACCGGAGTTGGGGCTCGGCGTTGCTGCGTGATCCCGAAGGGCCGTCTCAATCGTCTCTTTTGCCCTCGATGGTCTTGCCGCGGCGATGATCGGTAGGCTAATTCTTGCAGGGACCCAGTTGGCGAGATCGTCGAGCTTCGCCGAGGCCCAGCCGAGTTCTCTCAGCTCCTCCGTCCTATAGCCGAGCATGCTGTCAAGAGTGTTCGTCGCCTTGAAGGCAAGGGCCGCCTCCACCCCCAGGCCGACGGGAGAAAATAGGATGTAGTAGAACAATGGCGAGACCACGGTGTCGACGTAGTTCTCGGAGAGGGACTCGATCACCGCCGAAGTCGCCTGAGTCCTCGTGAGCCCCTCGGGGTTTCGGCTTACCAGAGCCGGAAGAAGCTTCTTCGCCTCATCGAAGTCGTTCTCCACGAGATCGCCGATCTCCTTTGACGTTTCGAGAAGACACCTTATGGCGACCGTCGACTTGAGGAGGAACGCCGATACGAGGACGCCGAAGCCGACTCCGAATAGATCGATATGGTCTATGGCCTCGATCAGAAGATGGCCGACCCCCACCGTGGCCAGGATCACGAGAAGGGCGACGCCTGCGCCCCAGGCCCGGGAAGGCGGAGCACGCCTCTTCAGGGCACCGATCAACCTTCCGATCAGGACGACGGGATGAACCCTGGCGGGAGGCTCTCCCAGGATCAGATCTATGGCGATCGCCAGAAGGAGGACAGCAAGAGGCTCGGAGATCATGGTGATATCGGAGATCGCATTGAGGATCATATTGATCATATATGTCTAGACCCCGTTTTCCCTTTCATCGGCATAATCGGCAGTCCGGCAGGTCATAGCAGCTCCACCACCTCTTTCCAGATCTCCTCCAGGTCATCGCCCCGGACTAGCCTCTCCATCACCCTCTCCGCCACCTGGGGGCTGTGGAGGACGACACAACCCTCGCATGACCACTCGGCGTCCACGAGACGCCCTCCCGTCCTCTCGTCGGCGCAGGGGTAGAAGGGACAGAAACAGAAGGTGCAGTCCTGGTCGGGAAAGTGGCAGGGGTACCGATCGCAGCTCACCCTCTGCATCCAAGCACCTTTTCGAGGGCAGAAACCAGCCTTTTGTTCTCCTCTCTATTCCTGACGGCCACCCTCACGTAATCCTCCCCCAGGCCGAAGGAGCTGCAGTCTCGCACGAGAACTCTCTCCGCCACCATCCTCTCGACTAGCTCAGAAGAGCGGAGTCCCGCCGGGGCCACCCCCACCAGGATGAAGTTGACGGAGCTATCGACCGGATCAAGGCCCAAGCGTCTCAGCTCTCCGGAGAGCCAAGACAGCTCCTCCTTTATGACCTGCCTGCTTTTGATCAGATGGTCGTTCTGGCCGAGGAGATGGGTTCCAGCCGCCGAGGCGAGAGAGCTTATGCTCCAGGGAAGTCGGGTTTTGTTCATGACACCTGCTAAGCGGTCTCCGGCGATGCCAAAGCCGAGCCTTATCCCCGGAACCCCGAAGGACTTAGTGAGAGACCTTACAACGAAGATGTGCTCCATCTTCGGCGCCACATCTGCTACGGTCTGGTCCGGGTCAGCTAGCTCGATGAAGGCCTCGTCCACGAATAGGAAGGTCTCGGCTTTCTCGCACCTCTCGGCCAGATCCGCGATCGTGGACCTATTGAGGAGGGTCCCCGTGGGGTTGTTGGGGTTGCAGATGAAGACCGCCTTCGCCACCTCCAGGATGCTGTCATCAAGAAAATCCTTCGGATCTTTCGGGGCATTGATGCCCCGAGGGACGTGGACGATCTCGGCCCCGAAGAGGCGGGACTGGGCCTCGTACTCGCCGAAGGTCGGTTCGGTGATCACCACCTTGTCCCCCTCCTCGATCAGGGCCTCTGCAAAGAGCCTCATCAGCTCCGAGGACCCGTTTCCTGGAACGATGTTCTTCGGGTCGACCCCCACGAACTTTGCGCAAGCTCTCCTGAACTCGACATAATCGTTGTCGGGATAATGGCCCACCCACTTCATCTCCCGCAGGATCAGGTCCTCCAGGGGAGGATGGCCCAAAGGGTTTATGTTGGCGCTGAAGTCGAGGAGTTCTTCCTGGTCGAGGTCCAAGCTATCGGCCTTCTCCCTTATCTTTCCGCCGTGGTGGCAGGCCTCGGCCTCGGCAAAGCTCTTTTTGATCTGCATCGATGATCGCCTCCCTCTCCAGCCTTTTTGCATTTCAACCTGGCGGACTGATCTCAACCTGGATGGATTTTTATCAATTTAATTGGATATCCCCCCATCAAAACATAATCCTTAATTTTTAGCATTAAATTACGGTCACGATTTCGCAAACTTAAATGTATAAGTGTTCTAATCAATAATCTAAACAATAATATACACATTATACTAGTTAGTAATCCGAAAGGGTTTTATGTTCTACAGGCGACTACCGAGCAAACCAGAGTACAGAAGGAGGTCAAGCATGGATAAGATGGAAGGCAGCTTTGCCGTTGAGGACATGCAGAATGTCCAGATCAACATCGGCGCGATCGTGAAGGAGGTGGAGGAGTGGGACCAGCCCATGGGCCCGTTCCCCTTCCCGAGCATCGCCACTCTCCGAGATTGGGACTTCAAGATAATGAACAGGTACAGGGTCTTCTATTCGCCGATCTGCGATCGATGCACTCTATGTACCTACGGCCCTTGCGACCTGACCGGCGACAAGAGAGGAGCCTGCGGCATAGACCAGGCAGCTCAGCAGGGCAGGATCGTCCTGATCGCCTGCCTGATGGGCGCCACCGCCCACTGCGCCCACGGTCGACACCTCTACCACTGGTGCCTGGAGAAGTTCGGGGACCTCCCCTTCACGATGGGCGACGAGATCCTCGTCGATGCTCCCATTACGAGGACCATCACCGGGGTCAAGCCCAAGACGATCAAGGACTTCGGGCCGATCCTGAGCTACTTCGAGGAGCAGGTCTCCCAGCTCCTGGCATGCACCCACACCGGCCAGGAAGGAAATTACCTCGACTTCGAGTCGAAGGCCCTCCACGCCAGCATGCTCGACCACCTGGGCATGGAGGTCTCAGACCTCATTCAGACGGTGGCCTACGACATGCCGAGAGGCGATGAGAACGCACCCATCGTCGAGTGCGGCATGGGAACTCTCGACAAGAGCAAGGCCATTCTGATAACCTACGGCCACAACCTGGCTGCCTCTTCTGAGGCGATGTTCTACACCGAGGACAACAACCTCTGGGACAAGGTGGACATCGGCGGCGTATGCTGCACGGCTCACGACAACACCAGGATCGGCGAGGGACTCGGATATCCCAAGGAGATAAGCGAGAAGTACAAGGACATCGGCACCAAGGCCAAGATCGCCGGAGCCATCGGCTGGTGGAGAAAGATGGTCAGGGGCGACGTCATGGACTGTGTGATGGTCGACGAGCAGTGCGTCTGGACCGACGTCCTCAGCGAGTGCTCCAAGCTCAAGATCCCGGTCATAGCTTCCAGCGAGAAGATCATGCTCGGCCTGCCCGACAGGACGAACGATCCCGTCGACGAGATCGTAGACGACCTGGTCAACTTCAGGATGCCCGGCGTCGCCGTCCTCGACCCGACAAAGGCTGGCGAAATCGGCGTTAGAACCGCTATCGCTGTCAAGCCGAAGAGGGCCGAGATCAGAGAGGCAGACCCCTTCCTCAGTGAAGAGGACTTCAAGAAGTATGCCGAGTCCTGTACCTACTGCCACTCCTGTCAGTTCGTCTGTCCACCCCACATCAAGATAGGCGACGTCGTCCAGGAGGCATCCAAGGGCAACCTCGAGCCTCTGAGCTCCACCTATGAAGTCTGCGTCGGCTGCAGAAGGTGCGAGCAGGCATGTCCCCAGGACATACCGATCC
Organism: Methanothrix sp.; assembly: GCA_035380685.1. Lineage (GTDB taxonomy): Archaea > Halobacteriota > Methanosarcinia > Methanotrichales > Methanotrichaceae > Methanocrinis. Next base: position 21,266 of record DAOSXX010000042.1, read on the forward strand.
TCAGCCTCTACGCCTACGCCAACAAGGAGTACATCAGAAACCAGAAGTTCAAGATGAGGGCCGGAAGGGGTCCCGTCAAGGACACAGAGATCAGGCGTGTCGGCGCCCCGATCGTTCTGGGAACTATCCCCGGCGTCATCGGGATCGTAGGGTGCGGCAACTACCCCAACGGCACGAAAGAGTGCTACGACATCGCCAAGGAGTTCGTGGACAGGGGCTTCATCGTGGCAGCATCTGGCTGCATGGCCATGGACATGTCCCTTTACACCGATGAAGAGGGGAAGACGATCTGGGAGCAGTACGGCGGGGCCTTCGACGGCAGAAACATCTGCAACGTCGGAAGCTGCGTTGCCAACGCCCACATCACCGGCGCCACCATCAAGGTCGCCACCATCTTCGCCGGGAGGAACGAGAGGGCCAACTTCGACGACATGGCTGACTATACCCTCAGCAAGATCGGCGCCTGCGGCGTCGCCTGGGGAGCATACTCTCAGAAGGCAGCCTCCATCGCCACGGGATGCAACCGTATGGGCGTCCCAGTAGTGGTCCAGCCTCACAGCGTCATGTACAGGAGAGCGTTCCTGGGCAGAACCGACAAGAAGGAGGACTGGGAGATCATCGACGCGAGAGACGGCTCCAAGGTCT
>DAOSXX010000043.1:0-19725 GCA_035380685.1 Methanothrix sp.
GGCGCTGTCCTTGCCGCCGCTGAAGAGAACTACGACCTTCATCGCCTGGTGATGTTGATCTCCCTCTTCTTGGGCTGAATCTGTTTGAGTATGGCTTTGAGCTGCTCGTCTGTTATAGCGCTCTGGAGCCGGCCGCTCTGGGCCAGGACCACCAGCTGAGACTCGATCTGAGATGCGAACTCCGGCCGGGCCATCCTTATGCTGCTGAGCCTCTCCCTCGCCTCGGGGGTGAGGATCGTCCTCAGGATCGCCTGCTTTCGGGCCTCCATCTCCTGCTGCATCTGCTCCTGCTGGGCCTGCTGGGCAGCGTACATCTGAGAGTCCGACTGCTGCCTCTGGAGCTCTTCCATCCTTTTGCGCTTCAGCTCTGCAAGCTCATCATCCATATCCATGAATCAGTACCTCTCAAGCTCCGGGATCGACTTCTGTACCTCTATTTTGACCTGATGAGATATGTTGTCCAGGAAAGACTGGCCCGCGGGAGTGAGCTGCCGTCCTGCCTTCATCTTCTTAACGTAACCGGCCTTCTCCAGCTGCTGGAGGGCCACCCGAACGACAGACCCGCTCCCCTTGGCGAAGCTGGCGGTGACGGTCTTTCTTCGATGTTTTCCGCCGTAGTAGGACCGAAGCCTCGATACCCCCACGGGCCCGTCGATGTAGAGGCGGCGGAGCACCGATGCGCACCGCACGTACCACCAGTCGGGGCTGACGGGCGGCATATCCTTGTTCACTCCGGTCTTGGCGTAGGCCGACCACTCTGGCGGCTCGATCTTCCCGCTGGTCTTCAGCTCTTGTGCCACCGCATCTATCAGGTTCGTTGGTGGCACGTCATAAACAGTCGTCAAATCATTCAATCCTCCGATTACGAGATAATCAACGAATCAGAACCCTTAAAATCCGTCAAGTATAAATGCTTTTTCCGGATCTGGCGGCCACACCTCCGCACCATCTGGAAGGAATCGCGATCGAGAGACTTCGGCGTCTCCAACCGGGCCTCGACCACCGAGGACGGACCCCCAGCGAAATCCCTGCGGGACGTTTGAGACCTCGGAAAAGCTCGCCTCTGGGGGCTGGCCGCCCACCGATGGCGACCGTTTCTGCGGGCTGAAAGGTAGTGGCGGATCTAGAGGAGATCTCCGCCCTTGTCCGCCAGGCCCAGGACGTTCAAGAGGCCTATCAGATTCTCCTTGGAGAGGCTGCCGTCGGAGACCTTCTTAAGTATATCCTTGGCGTTGAAGGCGACCCCGAGGCCGGCGTTCTGGATCATGAGGCAGTCGTTGGCGCCGTCGCCCACCGCCACCACGTTCTCGGGGCCGATCCCCTCAAGCTTCGCGAGGTCGTTCACGATCCTCCCTTTGGCGGATGCGTCGATGATCTCTCCCTCGATCTCGCCGGTGAGGACGCCGCCCTTTATCTCCAGGACGTTGGCGAAGGTGTAGTCGAAGCCGAGCCTCTCTTTCAGGATGTCGGTGAAATATGTGAACCCGCCGCTAATCAGGGCGGTCTTGTAACCCACCTGTTTGAGGTGGTGGATCAGCTCTTCGGACCCCGGTGTTAGCTGGATGTTCTTTGCGATCTCGTCCAGGGCCCCCGCGGGAGTTCCCTTCAGGAGGCGGACCCGGCTCCGGAGGGCCTCCTCGAAGTCCAGCTCACCGTTCATCGCCCTTTCTGTGATCTCCTCCACCTCCCGGTCGACTCCCGCGAACGATGCCATCTGGTTTATCGTCTCGAAGTCGACTATCGTCGAGTCCATGTCGAAGACTATGAGCCTCTTCTCTTTCGCGGACTTGTCCAGGTCCTGGACGACGACGTCGAGGCCGAGCTTCTCGCACTCCGTCTTCAGATCCTCTCGAAGCCTCCCGGCATCGGCGGACCCGAAGTCCATAACGAACTCGATCGATATCAGCTCGCCCCGGGCCGTGACCAGAGCCTTCTCGATGTTGATACCCCTTCCAGCAGCGAGGCTCGCGACGTCGTAGATTATCCCCACCCGGTCCCTCGCCAGGATCGTCACCACCTGGAGGTTCTTTCTCCCCCTCCGCCTGCCCCGATACTGCTCCAGGGGAAGGAGGCTGATCTCAAGTTCCAGATCGGCGGCGAGCTTCTGGAGAGCCGACTCCAGCTCTTTCGGCGTCGCGGTGGCCTTTCCGAAGTCCGCCACCATCGACATGACGAAGAGGCCCTGGAGGATCCTTTGGTCCAGATCGACTATGTTGACCATCATCTTCGCCGGAGCCTCAAGGAGGTCGCGAATTATACCTGGCCTGTCCTTTCCCAGGACCGAGATCACCCACAGGTCGAAGTCGCAGGCAGGTTCCGTCTTCGATTCCATATCTCTCATCAAGCTGACCGAAGGGGTGACTCGCATCCCAGCCTAAATACCTTTTCGGCGCTGATCGAAAGGCTGGACCGCTTGAGGGGAGAGATCCCACGACCTTCGAGGCCGATATAGAGACCACGACAGCCATTGGCCAATCCATAAGTGTTAAAAGGAGTCGCGCCTTAGGCGAAGGCTGGAAGCGCGGTCGAGCCTGGCTTTCGCGTCACGAGGTCGAAATTCATGGATAGGCTAAAGTTGTACGAGGCTTTGATCGTTCTCGGGGCCTTAATGCTGGGCCTATTTTTGAGGCTTGTTCCGGCGAGAAACGCCCTTGTCGGAGGTGACGTTCTCTTTTACGGGTACGACTCCTTCTATCACATGCGCCGGATCTTCTACACCGTCGAGAACTTTCCCCATACCCTCTGGTTCGACTCGTACCTGAACCACCCTTTCGGTCACGGGCTTCTGTGGCCGCCCCTCTTCGATCAGGTCGTCGCGGGAGCTTCCTTGATCTTCGGGGGGAGCGATCGCGCCGTCGAGATGACGGGAGCTCTCGTCCCACCAGTCCTGGGAGCGGGATCGATCTTGGTCCTCTACCTCTTGGCAAAGAAGCTCTTCGGGGCTAGGGTGGGGTTCCTCTCGGCATTCCTCCTGGTGGTCGATCCAAAACACATCGCTAGAACCCAATTCGGATGCACAGATCACGACGCTCTGGAGTCACTCCTCATTTTTGGAGCGATCCTCCTCCTGGCGTACGCCCTCACCGAACGGGACAGACGGCTCTGGTTTGGGGCAGCGGTGGGGGTTTTGATGGCTGCCGTTGCCTATACCTGGCTGGGAGCGCCGATCTACATGGGCGCGATCCTGATCTACGCGACGATACAGGTCGCCTTAGACCTGCGAGATGGCGTTCCCTCTGAAGATACCGTCGTCCCGTTGATGGCGGCCTTCGGCGTCGCTCTCCTCCTTCTGCTGCCTTTCCGGGATGAGGCTTGGCTCGTCCCCTCCTTTTTTGGATCTCTGGGGGGTCTGGCGGCATTGGCGTTCCTCTACTTACTATCGCGCCTTTTTGTCGCGAAAAGGGCCCCGTGGCAGGCCTTTGTCCCCTTGGTGGCGATCCTGGGCTACCTCGGCGTGATCCTGAGCTATGCCACCGCCACAACCCGAGAGATCGGTTCGCTATTCTGGCGGGGGCTTGGCTACTTCTTCTTGAGTGGTCCTGCCAAGGAGGGCATTTTGGAGGCTGCGCCAATCTACGAGGTCTTCGATTTCGTCTCACTTCCCGGCCTTAGTTTTGCCTTCTCTCTCTTCGGGATTGGTGTCGCGATCCATTATGCTTGGCGCTCTCGTCTTCCCAAAGATCAGGTTCTTTTTCTCGTCTGGGCGGTCTTCACCCTGACCCTGACGGTTTTTCAGGCCCGATTTTTGTACCTCTTCTCCATCTCTGGGTCGATCCTGGTCGCCCTCCTATTCTTCTGGGGAGCTGACCGGACGAGGGCTTCGGTGAAGGCGGACTCTTTGAAGGTCAGAGCCCTTCATCTCGCCCTCCTGGCGGTCATTCTTCTACCAAACGTCTCCGGACTCACCGAGATCGCTGAGGACCGGCCGGAGGTGGCGGGAGACTGGCTCGAAACTCTCGATTGGCTGGAAAAAAATACGCCAGCTACCGAGGGGTTCGAGCGGCCCATTCGAGCTGGAGAATACGGCGTTCTGAGCTGGTGGGATTACGGCAACTGGATCCTTTACCAGTCGAGAAGGCCGGTGGTGGCAAATAACTTCCATGCTGGGGCGATGGACGCTGCCAGGTTCTTCCTCTCGGAGAGAGAAGAGGAGGCCGTGGCTATAGCAGATTTGAGGGACGCCCGATATGTAGTGACCGACGAAAAGATGATCTACAGAAAGCTTCCGGCCATCGTCCGATGGATCGACGAAGATCCCGAAGATTACATCGCGATATCCGCAGATCTGGATCTGGTCACCTTCGAGCACTCCGAGAGGTTTCTGGGATCCGTCCTAGCCAGGCTTCACCTTCTCGACTGCACAAACCTGGGCCACTTCCGGCTCGTCTACGAGTCGAAGACTACCACGGGCCTCAAGTTTTCGACGAGCGAGATAAAGATCTTCGAGCGGGTTGAAGGAGCAAAGATCGCGGGGACGACACCCTACGATAAGCCGATAGGAGTGATCCTGGAGATGGAGTCAAACCAGGGGAGGAGGTTTCAGTACTTCAACTCGGCGATGCCGGTGGATGGCCGCTACAAGATAACGGTTCCCTACTCGACCGATGGAGGTCTCGAAACCCACTCTATCGGCCCCTACCTCGTGGGGCCCGTAGAGGACTTCGCAGGAGGGGAATCCAGGGACGTCGAGGTGAGCGAGGAGGCCGTCCTCCTCGGCAGGGTCGTCGAGGTCAACTTCTGATCACCGCATCGCCCTGATCGTCTCCCTGCAGAAAGCTGGAAGGTCCGGCGAAGATCTCGAGGATACCACTTTTCCGTCGACGACCGCCTCCTCGTCGACCCAGACCGCTCCTGCGTTTCTCATGTCGTCTTTGATCGCCGGGGCAGAGGTCATCCTCCTTCCTCGGACGACGTCGGCGGAGATGAGGACCTGGGGGCCGTGGCAGATGGCGGCCACCGTCTTCTCGCCCTCGAATACGGCTCTCACCAGCTCCAAGGTCTTCTCGCACCTCCTGAGCCTGTCGGGGGCCCAGCCTCCGGGAACGATCAGGCCGTCGAGTTCATCCACCTCTTCCAGCGCCAGGTCTGCTCGAAGATCGATCTCGGCGGGGCGGCCGTGCTTGCTCGCCACGACGTCATCGCTGTCGGCGGTCCCGACCACCACCACCTCGGCTCCAGCCTCCATCATCCTGTAATAGGGGTACCAGAACTCAGAGTCCTCGTAGTCTTTTGCCACCAAAATTGCGATCCTATTTCCCTTCAGTTCCATATGCTCGTCACCTCATCATTTCCCTTCTCGGCATTTTCATCAACTTCGGAGCAGTAGCTGGCAGCAGGTCTTGATGCAAAGGCCCGGGACCACGTTTCTCCCCTCACGGTCCAGGGCCTCGATCACCTCCCGGTTCTCGGTCCCGGGCTGGAGCCAGAAGGTCCCAAAGCCGACCTTTCGGGCCTCCTCGGCCAGTTCGGGAATCGCCTCGGTCCGCCTGAAGACGTCCAGGATGTCGATCTTTTCGGGAACGTCCTTTAGGGATCCGAGAACTTTCTCCCCCAAGATCTCCTCCCCTTCGTGCTCGGGGTTTATGAAGTACATCTTGAAGCCGTACCCCATCACCGTTTTCGAGACGAAGTAGCTCGGCCTGTATTCGTCGGGGGAAATCCCAACGACGGCGACGGTTCTGCTCCTCATCAGGATCTCTCTCAGCTTTTCGTAGTCCTCAATGATAGACATTCGGCATCAGTTCCCTGGGTCGGGATATTCTCCTGGGATCGCTTTCAATCCGGGATTTGATGGTTGTTCTGGAAGAGGCCTAAATGTGATTCAGGGACGTCTCTCCAGGAGCGGCACCGCTGGTCGTCGAGTTATCTTCAGAACACAGTCTGGCGATCTCGTCGCTCCTTATATCCTCAAGGACGATCTCGAGGTTCTCGGAGTAAGTCGCCACCATAGGATCTTCGGGACCGCGGGCCTTCTCTCCGATCTCCAAGGCTCTTTCGAAGCAGGCTTTCGCGCCCGGAAGGTCTCCCATCTCTCGGAGAACCCAGCCCAAGTTGTTGACGGTGGTGGCCACCATCGGATGGTCGGGGCCAAAGGCCCCTTCGCTGATCGCAAGGGCCCTCTCGAAGCAGGCTTTCGCGCCCGGAAGGTCGCCGATATCCCACAGGACCCCGCCAAGGTTGTTGACGTCGGTGGCGACGTTGGGGTGATCTGTGCCGTATGCACGCTCGTCGATCAGAAGCGCCCTCTCAAAACACCTTTTTGCCTCCACCAAATCTCCCATCTCCTGGAGGACGAGGCCGAGATTGTTGACGTTTATGGCGACGTTGGGGTTGTCGGGACCAAAGGCTCCCTCGTCGATCAGAAGCGCCCTCTCAAAAAAGCTTTTGGCGCCAGCCAGGTCCCCCGTGTCCTGGAGGACGAGGCCCAGGTTGTTGAGGTAGGTGGCCACCATCGGGTGGTCAGGGCCGTAGGCCCTCTCGCCGATATCAAGGGCCCTCTCAAAACAGGCCCTAGCTCCCGAAGCATCGCCCGAGTCACGGAGAGTGAGGCCCAAGTTGTTGACGACGGTGGCCACTTTGGGGTGGTCAGAGCCGTAGGCTCCCTCGACGATCTCAAGAGCCCTCTCAAAACAGGCCCTTGCTCCCGCCAGGTCGCCCGAGGCATAGAGGGCGAGTCCCCTGTTGTTCAGATCGACGGCCTCCACCGGGCTGGCCTCACCGAAGCCGGGACCGATCGCCGCAGCCTGAAGGGCGAGGGATATGCAGATTATACAGATCAGGATGGCCGAACGGGATCTTCGTTTCATTCAATTCAAATGTCATTTATACCATTGGTGGGATAAAATATTTTCGGCGAGGTTCTTATTGCGTGCTGTTTGGAAAAATCCTCGCAACTCGTCCATCTTGAAGCGTTAGAGTCCACCATCAATTACCCTTATCTATTGGCATCTCCCACGAACTCGGCGGTAGATCAAATGTCTGGTGCAAAGGTTCTGGTTGTTGATGCCGGCGGCAGGGGAAACGCCATAGCCCACGCCTTCGCGAGGAGCCCCCTGGTGGAGCGGGTGTACGTCGCCCCAGGAAACGCGGGAAGCTCGATGATGGAGAAGTGCGGCATCGCCCTGAATAAGGGAAACCCCATCAAGGAGATCGAGGATCTCGTATCCTTCGCCAAAAAGGAGGGGATCGATCTCACCTTCGTCGGGCCCGAGGGGTACCTATCCGACGGAATAGTGAACGTCTTTTCGAAGGAGGGGCTTGAGATCGTCGGTCCGCGACGGGAGGCGACGATCCTCGAAGGGAGCAAGTGCGACGCGAAAGACTTTCTCGAAAGCATCGGGGTCCCCATCCCAAGCCACCGAAATTTCAGCGACCCCGGAGAGGCGAAAAAGTTTGCCTCCGCCTTCTATCGGGAAAACCCGGAAAAGAACCTGGTGGTGAAGGCCGACGGCCTCGCCGCGGGGAAGGGGTCGATCGTTTGCAGCTCCGAGGAAGAGGCGGTCTCGGCGATCGAGAGGATCATGGTGGAACCGAGGCTCTTCGGCGATGCAGGCCGGCGAGTCGACATCGAGGAGAGGCTCTATGGAAGGGAGCTGATGTTCTTTGCCGTCACCGACGGGCGGACGGTCCTTCCCCTGGAGTCGGCGATGGACTACAAGCGGGCCTTCTCCCTCGATGAGGAGGTGGCGATCCGCCTCTTCAACAAGCTCTCGGGAAACCCGAACGTCGACAACAACCCCAACACCGGCGGCATGGGCGGCTACTCGCCCCACCCCTGGCTCGACTCTGACCTCACGGACCGGATCATGGAGACGATCGCAGTCCCCACCATCACGAAGTTCAAGGAAGTGACGGGCTTCGAGTACTCGGGGATGATCTACTTCGGGCTGATGATCTGTGAGGAGGACGGAGAGAAGGTGCCCCGGGTTTTGGAAATAAACGTGAGGCTTGGCGACCCCGAGACCGAGGTGATCCTCCCGCGCCTCCAGACGGACATGTACCTCCTCTCAAGGGCGATCCTGAACAAAGAGCTCGACTCCATCAAGCTCGAATGGTCCCCCGAGGCCTGCGTCGGGGTCTGCGCCATCAGCGGAAGAGTTGTGAAGCCCGTGACGAGCGGCGGCGGCGAGGAGGAGAGGCCCGGCTATCCCGGAGCCCACTACACCAACATGCCGATCCGGGGGCTTGAGAAGGTCGACTCAGACGTCCTGGTCTACCACAACGGGACGGCCTTCGGGACCGACGCCCAGGGGAACGAGCAGCTCTACACCACCGGCGGCCGGGTCCTCACCGTCGTCGGAAGGGGCGAGAGTCTCGCCGCGGCGAGGGAGAAGGCCTACAGGAACATCCGAAAGATCAGGTTCAACGGGATCAGGTATCGGAAGGACATCGGGCGATCCGTTTGAACTGAAAAATGGACGGAGAATTAGACGGGAGAACATGGGAGATAGAAGGCTTGGGAGCTGGTCAATAGATGGAAGCTGACCGAAGGACGATCGTTTTGGGACTCGAAGGGACCGCCTGGAACCTCAGCTGCGCCCTGGTGGATGAGGAGGACGTCATCGCCGAGAAGAGCGCCACCTACGTTCCCGCCAAGGGCGGGATTCACCCGAGGGAGGCGGCCCAGCATCACGCAGAGCACATGGCATCAGTTGTCAAAGCCGTCTTGGACGTGGCGCGAGAGGATGACCTCAAGATCGAGGGAGTCGCCTTCTCCCAGGGGCCGGGGCTCGGGCCGTGCCTGCGGACGGTGGCGACGGCGGCCCGCGCGTTGTCCCTCAGATTCGGCGTCCCCCTCGTCGGCGTGAACCACTGTATCGCCCACATCGAGGTGGGGAAGTGGAAGACCGGCGCCACCGATCCGGTCGTCCTCTACGTCAGCGGCGGAAACAGCCAGGTCCTGGCCCTGAGGCGCGGAAGGTATCGGATATTCGGCGAGACCCTGGACATATCCGTCGGAAACGCCCTCGACAAGTTCGCGCGGCAGGTGGGCCTCCCCCATCCCGGCGGCCCCAAATTGGAGGGCCTCGCAAAGTCGGCGAAGGAGTACATACCCCTCCCCTACGTCGTCAAGGGGATGGACTTCTCCTTCTCCGGCCTCTCCACCGCCGCAGCCCAGGCGGCGAAGAAGCACGACCTCGCCGACGTCTGCTCCTCCTTCCAGGAGACGGCCTTCGCCATGCTCGTCGAGGTCTCAGAGAGGGCCCTCGCCCACGCCGAGAAGAAGGAGGTACTCCTGGTGGGGGGCGTCGGCGCCAACTCCCGCCTCCGCGAGATGCTCAACATAATGTGCGAGGAGAGGGGGGCGAAGTTCTACGTCCCCGAGAAGAAGTTCATGGGCGACAACGGCTCGATGATCGCCTACACCGGCCTCATAATGATGAAGAGCGGGGTGACCACGCCTCTCGCCGAGTCGAGGGTCCGGCCGGGGTATCGGACGGACGAGGTGGAGGTGACGTGGCAATAGTCGTGGGATGGAGACATTGGTGAGTTTAATGTCTTTAACCTCATAACATTTTTCCGCGAAATGTATAACGTCAACTGCGTTATTGAACGTAAAACTGTGCTCTGATGCTATAGCAACCTTCTCATGATGATGGCCCCCTCGCCGTCGGGGTAGTAGTTATTGCAGGCCGTTACGATCTCAAAGCCGAGATCGAGATAAAGCCTCTGAGCCCTTTTGTTTCCGGCCCTCACCTCCAGGATCACGGAGATGACCCCCAGCCTCCGGAAGATCTCCAAGAGCTCCGTCATCAGCCTTCGGCCGACGCCCTGGCCCCTCTCCCCGGACCTCACAGCCAGCCAGAAGACCCTCCCCTCCAGAGGCGACTGCCTGAACCCCAGGACCATCCCCGCGACCCTTTCGCCCGTCTCCGCCACCAGGAAGGTGGTGGGGTAGTTCTCGAAGAAGAAGGTGAGAAGATAAGGGTCATGGTCTCCCCCAGCCTCGACATCCAGCTTGACCGCCTCGGAAAAGTCGCGAGGCTCAAACCTCCTGACCGTAACGCCCACCTTCAGGTTTCCGCCGGAGTTAACCGAGTTCATCTTCGGCCACCGCACCAGGCCCATCGACCTCAAGATAAAAATAGCTTATCGACGGAGGAGGAAAGCCAGGAGCACTTCGCCCCGTTTGGGATAGATATCTCAAGCTTTTTATCCGATCCAGTTCTGTTGAAGGCGAGAACGAACTCCGATGAGGACTGCGGCCTCGAGAAGGCGGCTGTGAAACTCGATACAGATAGCGTCAAAAAGCGTCAAAACAGGACTTCCGGAAATGGGTTGGGATATGAACCGAAAAATTGGTTTTGGGCTCCTGATGCTGATGGCCCTCTTTTTTGTCTCTGCCACAGTCTCAGGCACCCAGGGGATGGAGGCCGACGGGTTCAACGGCACCACCTACATCCTCACGAAGTCGGAGGCTGAGGTGGTCATTCCCGCCAACGGCAGCAGCTTCAATCTGACCCTTCCCTTCAAGTCAGAGATCAGACTCTTCGATTCTCAAGGCGCGGAGGTTCCCGTCGAAACTGAGGTCGAATTCCGGAGGGGTTCTTATAGGTACCAGGTCGTCTCCGAGGAGTCCGTCGAGGGCCACCTCAACTACACCCTCCCCATCTCAGACCAGAGGTTCGTCGCCTCCGCCGAGGAGGGGGTGCCGGTCCGGGTCGTCCTTCCAGCAGGATACGACACCGGCGATCCGCTCCTCGGGAAGGCGAGGCCCGGGCCCGACGAGGCCGAGACCACAGAGAACAGGACCGTCCTCATATGGAAAAACCCAGCACGGAGGACGATTATCGACGTCAACTTCTACAGAGACGATGCGCCCAGGGCCTTCAGGCTCTTCCTCCTCCTCCTCGCCTTCCTGGCTGGGGTTCTCGCCCTCGAGCACCTGACCAGCATAAGAAGGCTCAGGTCGGTCAGGGAAGATGCCGAGGAGGAGGAATAAAGGTCAGACCTGATTTCGGACCCGAGTTCGGGTCCTGGTCAGATCTAAGTATCAATACGCTTTCATTTCCAGACCATGGAGCCGAAAGAGATCGTGGAAGGGATCTACGTCGTGGGAGGTCCTGGCCTCTCCTCTCCCGCAGACTGCTGCGTCTACCTCGTCGACGCACGAAGAGAGCAGGTTTTGATCGATGCCGGAGCGGGCCCCGGCGCCGATGCGATACTGAGAAACGTCGATGACCTCGGTTTTGATTCAAGCCAAATCGGTCACATCGTCGCCACCCACTGCCACATCGACCACATAGGGGGCGTATCCCGGATCAAGGAGGCGACCGGATGCCAGCTGATCGGCCACCAGCTCGACCGGGACGGGATCGAGCTCGGCGATCCGAGGCTCACCGCCGCCGACCTCTACGGCATCGAATACTGGCCTGTTAAAATCGATCACATCCTGGAGGGGGAGGAGGAGACCTGCATCCTCGGCGACCTGGAGTTTCGGTTCCTCCACACCCCGGGCCACACCCCGGGAAGCATCGCCGTCATCATCGATCTCGACGGAGGACGGGCCCTCTTCGGCCAGGACGTTCACGGCCCCTTCAGCGAGAGCTGGGGCTCTGACATAAACCAGTGGAGAAGGTCGATGGAAAAGCTCCTCGACCTTGAGGCAGACCTCCTCTGCGAAGGCCACGCCGGAATCTTCAGGGACGGGGACGTGCGAGCCTACATCGAGTCTCAGCTTAGAAGGTATCGGCACCTTTAGGCTCGAACCTGGAACGACAGGACCGTCGGCTCGGCTGGAGAAGGTCAACTGGCTCTGGCCGTCTACTGGGTCATAGGTCCGCCCTGACGGTCGCCACCTCGCCCTCCTCGGCGGAGATCTCGACATCGAGGAACCTGGTGGCCGTCCAGATGTTCGTCGAGGTGTGCCTCGATATCTCGGGAGCGGTGTAAGATCCGCCCGCCAGGGCCAGGTAGGGGACGAGCTGGTCAGCGAGGTATCGGTCCACCGCGGCCTTTGATCTGAGCACCGCCACCATCTCTTCGCCCGCAATAGCCCCAACCTTCTCCGCCGGAAGTCCGCGCTCGCCCAAGGCGCTCGACCCTTTCCGGCCCGACCAGAGGGTGATGCCGCTTCCGGTGGAGGGAAGGACTCCGGTTTCGCACCCGATCTTCGCATCAAAGCCCGACACATCGAGGACCTCGACCGCCGCCTCCGACTGCCTCTTTGCGACGTGCTCTGGGAGGTTTGATGAATGGGATACGCCCTCGACCCGCCCGGGCTCAAGGGCCAACAGATCAGCCCTCCTGAGTTTTCCTGGAACCACCTCCAGGGTCGCAACCCCTCCGCCCCGCGGATAGTAGCCACGCCTCTCGCACGTTAGATGACATCGGACGCCGAACTCGGCGAAGGCTGGGAGGGCGACGTGCGATAGGTAGTCTATCGTCGGAGACCACTTGACGTCGGTTCCGCCCCGGACGGTAAGAGCTGTAGGAGAGTCGGCGAAGACGAGGGCAGGCAGCAGACACTGCATCAGAAGAGTTATGCTTCCCGCTGTACCGATATCGATCTCGCGCCGTCCCCCCCGGACCTCTCCCGGCTGGAATGTTATCTCGGGCGACCTTGGCTTGGCGCCCTCGGTTTTGGCGTTCGTGACCTTTGCCAGGGCGCGTATCGCCGTAACGTGCTGGGGCGATAGGCCGGGGTTTTTTCTCCCTTCCCTTATCCTCGTTATCCTGACGGATTTGCCTGCGACCGCTGAGAGGGCGACCGCCGTCCTGACGATCTGGCCTCCGCCCTCACCGAAAGATCCGTCTATCTCGATCATTCGACCGCGGCGTTGAACGAGGCCTCGAACTCCTCGCACATCCCGGCTATCCTGGAAGCGACCTCGTTCAAGAGCACCACGGGGTCGACGTCTCTTGTCTTGAGCCGGAAGATGGGGTTCGTCATCATCGGAAACTTGGCGTCGTAGGTGGCGAGGAGGACGCGATCGTCTTCGAGCAGCTCAGTCCTGAGCAGGTTCAGCAGGGTGTGGCTCTCCCCTTCGAACTCCAGGTGGAGCTCGTCTTCGGTCTTCTTGAGGATCTTCACGTTCATCTGATCATCCCCATCCCAAAGTCCGGGCTGAGTTTGCGGGACTCGACCTGCTCGCACTCGGGGCAGACGAGCTGCTTTCCCTGAAGCCTCAGAGGCGCGGCGCACCTTCCGCAGTAGGCCTTGACCACTCCCAGGTCCTCGTCGACTATGGATAGACCGATGGTGGGCGTATCGTCGATTATCTTGGCCTTTACGATGTCCCGAAGGCCGAAGACCTGGCGTATATCCTTGACGTAGGAGTTTTTGACCCTGGATATGTGGATCAGTGCCTCAGTGTTGTGGATCGGCCTCGACTCGTATCCCCTCTTGAAGGCCAGCCGAAGGATGGCCAGGCTGTCTTTGAGGTCGGTGATCTGACCGACGACCACATCCCCAGTCTTCAGCTTGACAGGGGCGTTGGTTCTGGGAAGGACCTTTGCGGACCTCTCCTTGGAGTCGACCTCCGTCACCCCCGCGGTCGTGGCGCGAATGTGCTCTCCTTTTACGTAGGTGCCTTCGCCGGGCAAAAACTCCTCTGCAGAGCCGACGACGTCACCGGGAATAACAAAATTGCATTCCATCTTATTGTTCACCTGCAAAATATCCGATATAGTTCGACCTCTATGATCTTGACATCTTTGCTGTGGAATTTGAAGGACCTCTTCAGAGGGAAGGCGATCTTCTGGACTTCTTCGACTTTACAGGGTTCTACGAACCTTCTAATGAACCCTTCGCTACCTCTGTTGTGGATCGAGTAGATGACCTCGCCGATCTCCATCGCCTTTCTGAGAAAGGCCCGATCCCCTCCGCTTCCTCTCTGGGCGCCGAAAGGCGGGTTCATGACCACCGTGGAGACGTTCCTGAGGACGACCGAAGCCACGTCCCCCCTCACGAACTCAACCTCGACGTCGAGACGGCGGGCGTTCTCTTTTGCTGTCTTGAGAGGTGCCGGATCCAGCTCGACGCCCACGGACCTCGCGCCGAGGAGGGCGGCCCCTATGGCGAGAATCCCCGTTCCGCAGCCGAGATCGCAGACGGTGCCCTCCAGATCGCCCCGCAGGAGGGCCGAATAGAGGAGCTCTGAGGCGATTGGTGCGGGGGTCGCGTACTGTTCAAGCCTGGGGTCGGGAGCGGAAAATCCCTCCAGCCGTTCCAGGATCATGTCGAGCTTTCGTTTCTTCATAGTTCAAGAGATATCGTTGGAAGGTCGATGGACGTTCTGGACCCAAGAGGGCCGGTCACGACGTTTATGTCCAACTCTTCCTCGGGCCCGGACCTATATGAAGTAGCGGGTCAGGTCGATGAGAAGGTAGAGGATAACCAAGGCCGCCAAGAACCTGAAACCTCTCCAGACGAGAAACTCCAGGAGCGCTTTATAGGACTGTCTCTGCAACCGAGGCGTCTTGAACTCGGCCCTTCCCGAGGCTAGGTCGCCAAAATCCGATGCGAGGCTCGAGACGAATCTGGAGATCGATCTCAAGGGAGACCTGCGGTAAGGCTTCAGCGGAAGATCCCCGCAGGTCGCCCCCATCAAAACTTCGTCGTTGGAGGGGCGCGATTCGGAGCTATCGGGGATCTCGAAAGGCGGTATTGGTCCCGTTTCAACTTCGGTAGATGCTTTGGGTCCCAGGGCCCTGGTCCAGTCCCCTTCGAAACGTTCCGGCGCCATCGAGGATTCGGCGCCTTCCCGGGCTGAAGGCCTGGTAGAGAGAACCTCGTCGACTGGATGGATAATCGAAGATCTGACTTCGGTCATCCCGTCGTCGTCCACATGGATCGGGCCCCGGGTGCCGGAAGATCCGACCTCTTTTGAGACCTTTGGGACGAACTCTCTATCCATCGGAAGGGATGTTCTTGTCTTGAGCTTGTCTGGCGACCTCTCCTCGATCAGGTTCATGGACTCGTTCCAGGTCCTGATGACCTCCAGATCTGTCGCTT
Source organism: Methanothrix sp. (assembly GCA_035380685.1). Lineage (GTDB taxonomy): Archaea > Halobacteriota > Methanosarcinia > Methanotrichales > Methanotrichaceae > Methanocrinis. The sequence goes on from DAOSXX010000043.1 coordinate 14,957, forward strand.
CCCTCAAGGCGGCTCTGGTGAGAACCCGGCCCATGAGGAGGAGGGCCCTCTGGTAGGTCTCCAGAAGAAGTCCGTTCTCCGTCTTTCCGCCTCCTGAGATCTCCTCGAGCCTCTTTATCGTCAGGCGGGCCTCTCTGATCTGGAAGGGGCTAATCATCCCCAGATCCGGAGCTGCCAGCTCGAAGGCGCTTTCGGCGCGTTTGAGGTAGACCTCGGTCTCTGAGAGGTCTGTTGGAGATTCGCCCTTCAGCTTCTCCGTCATGAACCTGCCCAGGGTCTTGAAGGCTGGCAGGAGGTGTCCGCAGGCCTCCTGGCAGCCCCGGCCAGCCGAGCCGAGCTGTAAGATCGCCTGAGAAAAGTGTTCGGTGGCGTCGGCGACGACGTCGGCGAGCTTCCAGGGCTCATCTTTTGTGAGGGCGAGCCGCCAAGCCTCCTTCATCCCCATCATGCTCCGACGCAGCGCCTCGACGGAGGGACTCTCTGAATCGTCCTCGGCGTTAGAGAGGGCGGAGTTGAGGGCCGATATCCCCTCTTCCGCCAGCTCGACCGCCCTCCTCGGCTCTGCCTCTTTCTCGAGGATCACGAAGGCCGAGGCCAACCTCGCGACCCCTGCCTCTATCTCCAAATCGGGGAGGCCCACCCCCGGGGTTCTGGCAAGCTCGATATAGCAGTCTGAGGCCCTGGCGTAGTTAGCAGACGCCTCAAAAAATAGCTCATCGACGTCCCGATCAGTATCATCCCCCGTGATCTGGTGGAGGGCCCGTTGGTGAAGTTCTCGGCCCTGGATCGATCGGACGGCAGAAAGCCAGCTTGCGGCGTTGGCGCGGACCGGCTGCATGTTCTTTCTGATCAGATCCAAACTCGTTTCGAGATGGTCGGCGGCCAAGTCGTAGTCGCCCCGGTCAAGGTATAGGCGTCCCAGGTTGGAGAGGACGACCCCTGCGTTGTGGTGTTGTCCTATACCCTCGAAGATCTCCATGCTCTTGTTGTAGTAGCCGATCGCGACGTCCCAATCATTCATCTCGGCGTTGACCCGTCCCATCCGATTTAGAAGCCAGGCAACCTGTTTCTGATCGCCAAGCCCCTCGAAGTCCGCCAGGCTCTTCTCGTAGTGCTGGAGGGCGAGGTCGAAGTCGCCCATCTCGGCGTAAATCCGGCCGAGGCTTCCGGTCATCTGGGCAACGCCGAACTCGTCATCAAGGCTTTTGAAGATCTCAAGGCTCTTGCGGCAGTTTTCGATCGCCATATCGTAGTTTTGGCCGCTCCTGTAGGCCGACCCAGTATTTCCGAGAACGTGAGCGAGGCTGCCTACGTCGCCGAGGGTGGAAAAACCCTCGGCAGCATGTTCATAGTAGTGAAGGGCCCGACCGAGGTAGCCCTGGCGGGCGTGGACCTGGCCCAGGTTGTTGAGGAGGACGTACCTCACGTGTTGGTCTTGGGTGAGGGGGAGAGCTTTGTTGTAACACCGAGCGGCGATCCCCAGATGGCCCGCCAGCCTGCATATGTCGCCCAGCCTTTTGATGTCGTAAATGTCAGAGAGGCAGTTCAACAGCTTGATGCAGATCTTCTCGTCGATCTGTCCGTCTTCGAAGCTCTCCAGGAGGGCTGCCACCAGATCTGCACAATCTCCGCTGATCGATTTTGGATCTATGGCGCGGGAAAATCCGCCCCTCATGTAAGACTCGAATATCTCCTGGAGGACTACGAGCTGATCCATCGGGTATCCATCGACTTTTATCTTTAAGTAGTTTCTGCGGGAATAATATATCGCGGATATATTGAGCAGATCCAGTTGAGGCGGATTAAGCAAATATGCCTTTCCAAAAGTTGGAGGTTACAGTCGGGACGGGTTCTCATAGTAATGAAGGGAGATCCTCGCCAAAAGGAGGAGAAGCGCTGTTTATTTAATATCGGAAATCCTTGAGCATGTTGTAAATAAGTCGCCATCAAGGGGCATGGCTCGGTCCGGGTGACGAGCTAAACGACGTTGGTCAAAGACTCTGATATATCGATCTGGGTTGGCCCGTCGTCTCCGATGCATTTTTGGCGGCAGATCATTCGAAATATTTCAAGATATGTCTGCGGATTGGAGGGCGGAGAGATGATACAAGAAAGTGTGCCTTACAAGAATGGTGTAGCGGAGGGGTACGTCATACCTCTGGGGCCGGCAAACCTCGTCGTGGTGGTGACGAAGAGGGGCATGATCGGATGTGGGGCCTTCGATGTGGAGGCCCTAGACAAGTTCGAATATCCAGCGGCGAGGGTTAAGCCGACGCGGGGAAGCTCGATCGCCAACGTCGAGGACCTTCTGGCAGGCGAGATAAAGGATGCCAACTCCGCGGCCGAAAAGCTCGGGGTCAGGGCGGGGATGAGCGGCAAAGATGGCCTGGACCTTCTCTGAACTGTAAACGAGGTCCACCTCATGATCAGATTGGAAGACGTCCGGAGGGCTGCCCGGCTGATTGAGGGGAGGGTCATCAGAACCCCCCTCGTCCGATCGCCCACCTTTTCGCGGATGGCGGAGGCCGAGGTCTACCTGAAGCTCGAGTGCCTCCAGATGGGCGGCTCCTTCAAGGTGAGGGGCGCCACCTACAAGGTCCTGAGCCGACGCGGAGATATCGGTCCAGCGGGCGTCATCGCGGCCTCCGCCGGAAACCACGCCCAGGGGGTGGCCCTGGCCGCAAAGGCCGCGGGCCTTCCCGCGACGATCGTGATGCCGGTCTGGGCCTCGATAGGAAAGCAGGAGGCGACCCGGGGCTACGGGGCCGAGGTGATCCTGGCCGGAGATAGCCTCGCTGAGAGCATATCGGTCGCCCAGGATATGGCGAAGGACGGGAGGGCCTTCATCCACCCTTACGACGACCTGGAGATAATCACCGGCCAGGCCACCATCGGCCTTGAGATCCTGGAGGATCTCCCGGACCCGGACGTGGTGATAGTCCCCGTCGGCGGAGGGGGGCTCATTGGCGGGATAGCGACGGCGATCAAGGCGGTCCGGCCCGAGACGAGGGTCGTCGGGGTCCAGGCGGCGGCCTGCCCCTCGGCCCTCGAAGCCCTCCGAGCCGGGGAGAGGGTGGCCGTCGATGCGAAAAAGTCAATCGCCGACGGGATTTCCGTCAAGCAGGTCGGAGAGGCGAACTTTCCCATAATTCGAGATAAGGTCGACGAGGTCGTCCTGGCGGAGGAGGAAGAGATATCGTCGGCGGTCCTGGCCCTTCTTGAGAGAAAGAAGGTCCTGGCGGAGGGGGCGGGAGCCGCGCCCCTGGCGGCCCTCCTCGGCTCGAAGGTCTCGGTCCCAGAGAGGAGCAAGGTCGTTTTAGTGATCAGCGGGGGGAACCTCGACCCACCCCTTCTGGAGAGGGTGATAAGGCAGGGGCTCTTGAGGAACGGGAGGATCATGCGGTTTTCGGCCTGCATCGAGGACGTTCCCGGCTCCCTCGCCCGCCTTCTGAGCCTCGTGGCGGAGGGAGGCGGAAACGTCCTATCCATCCACCACGCCCGGGGCGGAAAAGACCTCTCCCTCTTCAGATCGAGGGTGGACCTGGAGGTGGAGACCCGGTCCTTCGACCAGATCGAAGAGATCAAAGAGGCTCTGTTGGCCGCCGGGTACGAGATCAGGGTCGGGAGATGAAAACCGCCGAACTTCAATATTTTCGTCCGGTTCCATCTCCTCGCCATTCAGTTTCCCACCGTCCGTCTTCGTCCAATCCCCTCCCATTCTTCTTTCATCGAATTTCATCGAACATCTCTGCAAATAAACATTTTTGTGAGGGTTAGCCGACCAAAACTTATAAAAACGTCGAAAAAAGCCGAATTTAACAGGTCAAAATGGATATTAAATCGCGATGTTCCCCTCCAAATGCGATCGATACAAGACCGATGAGACGAAGGGGACGAAAGGGACGAAGGGGAGGGCGATAGAGGTTGTATCAGGTTCTGGTGGTGGGACTGAAGGGCGTCGACTCGGGAAAGACCACCTTCTCCCGGGCCCTCCTCTCGCACCTGAGGGACGAGGGGCTCGATGTTTGCGGATTCAAGCCGATGGCGGGAAACAACATCTGGTACGACTACGACGTCGTCAGCAGGGCGCTCTCCGAAGGAAGGCTCTTCGGAAGGGATGCTGGGCTGCTCAAGGAGGAGTCGAGCGGAGACGTTCCCGAGGAGCTGATAAACCCGGTCCACAGGCTCTGGGCGGAGCCCTCCATCATCGACGCCGCCTCCGGGGTCCCGGCCTTCATCCTCGACAGGATCACCTTCTGGCCCGAAGGCGAGGATGATGGCGAAAATGAAGATGACGACGAGGCCGAAGCCAAAGGTGGAAATGGCGCCTTGAACTTCTTGGTCGAGAACGCAAACGTCCACCTCAACGGCGAGAAGAAGCTCTTAAAAAAGCTCTACCCCAAGGCGGCGGAGGTCCACTGCGTTGAAGATGCAAGCGACCTGAACTGCCTCGTGGAGGCGCACTACGGCCGCGCCATCGGATCGGCCCGCCGGAAGATCGCGTCTGAGCACGATGCCCTCGTGATCGAGGGGTACAGCGACGCCGCCTTTCCTGCAGGCGACGTCTGCGACCTGGACCTAGTCGTCGGCGTCGAGCCCTGGCGGATCTCCGTCTACGATCCCCAGAGGTACATGGAGGCCGTCCGGCTCACGACCCCCTCTTATTCGAGGGAGGTCTCCACCGGCAAGGTGACGGAGCTATTGAGCCCAAAAAGGGTGGTCGAGTATCAGCCCTCAAACCCAGACGAGCGGGTGGACCGGCTGAAGGA